>DGWK01000019.1:52595-55074 GCA_002395235.1 Lachnospiraceae bacterium UBA4260
TGGGCCACCGCGGCTGCCGCCTGGCTGTCACATTCCCCGAGATCGCTAAGATGCAGACGAGAGCTGTCATGGAAGCTGCCATCGAAGTGAACGAAGAGGAAGGCTACAACATCGTTCCCGAGATCATGGTTCCTCTGGTAGGCGACAAGAAAGAGCTCGCATTTGTCAAGAAGACCATCGTCGAGACCGCTGAGAAGGTCAAGGAAGAGAGAGGCTCCGATATCGAGTACCACATCGGTACCATGATCGAGATCCCCAGAGCTGCTCTGATGGCTGATGAGATCGCAGAAGAGGCTCAGTTCTTCAGCTTCGGCACAAACGACCTGACCCAGATGACTTTCGGCTTCTCCCGTGACGACGCAGGCAAGTTCCTGACCGACTACTACAAGAGCAAGATCTATGAGTCCGATCCTTTCGCACACCTCGACCAGAACGGCGTAGGCCAGCTGATCCAGATGGCTGCTGAGAAGGGCCGCAAGGTTCGCCCTGACATCAAGCTCGGCATCTGCGGTGAGCACGGCGGAGATCCGGCTTCCATCGAGTTCTGCAACAAGGTTGGTCTTACCTATGTATCCTGCTCACCTTTCCGTGTACCGATCGCAAGACTGGCAGCAGCGCAGGCCGCGATCACAAACGGCGATGTGAAGTGATCTGGAATACTGATCTGAAATACTGATTAAACAGTGACCGAGAGGGGCTGTGAAAGAACCGGATTGAACCGGGCTTTCACAGCCCCTCATTTTATGTAGTTATTCAGAGAACTGAATGCGAAGCATTTGGGACGAGGGGCTGATTAATTACGCAATATAAAAGAAACCCGGCGGCAGAGCATAAGCTCCGCGACCGGGTAAATATGTCGTATACAAGTCCCTTTTACGCCAGACCTTTCCAGGTGACTCCGTAGATCTGTTCCATAACTTTGCGGACTTCGTCCATCATGTGCTGGCAGGCTTCACTCTCCGTGGCAAACCGCATGAGGCCGATCTTGTTCTTCTTTTCGCTGAAATACACTTCCCATGTATTCTGTTTGTCTTTACCGATACAGATCCGCCCGCCGTGTGATCCGCCCTTGAGATTATATAAGTGAGAAGGAACCAGATGCTCTTTGAAGAAAACTTTAAGTTCTTTAACAGTCATAACGCACCTCCCATTATTTGATGTTACTTCAAGTAGTATTTAAAACTACATATACTATAGCACTTGATTTGCCCTGTTGCAATACGGGAAGCGGCAAAACATAAATAAAGTATTAAATCTGAAAAAACGTCATCAGATAAGCAAAACAGAGAAAAACGGAGAAAAACAAAGAATAACAGAGCAAAAGGTAGAAAAAGAAGCATTTCCATCGGTTGCAAACAAATGTGGATAAAACTATTATACCAACTAGAGTTAGCACTCAACATGAATGAGTGCTAACAATCAATTACCGAATATGTTAATTGATCATTCACGCATGATAAAGGAGGCGTAAATTATGAAGTTAGTACCTTTGGCAGACAGAGTTGTTCTTAAGCAGCTTGAAGCAGAGCAGACCACAAAGTCCGGCATCGTCCTTCCCGGACAGGAGAAGGAAAAGCCCCAGCAGGCAGAAGTCATTGCTGTCGGCCCCGGCGGAGTCGTTGACGGAAAAGAGATCAAGATGGAAGTCAAGGTTGGCGACAAGGTCATCTATTCCAAGTATGCGGGAACAGAAGTCAAGCTTGAGGAAGAGAAATTCATCATTGTCAAGCAGAGCGACATTCTCGCAGTTATTGAATAAGCGGATTGACTGATTATTTCAGACTATATTTTGAAAACAGGAAAGAGGTAATAAAATGGCAAAGGATCTCAAACACGGCACAGATGCAAGAGTAGCAATGGCTGCCGGCATCAACAAACTTGCAGATACAGTTAAGATCACACTGGGCCCCAAGGGCAGAAACGTAGTTCTGGACAAGTCCTACGGCGCACCTACGATCACAAACGACGGCGTAACCATCGCCAAGGAGATCGAGCTCGAGGATAACTTCGAGAACATGGGCGCACAGCTCGTCAAGGAAGTCGCCACAAAGACCAACGATGTCGCAGGCGACGGCACAACAACCGCTACCGTTCTGGCACAGGCCATGATCAACGAAGGCATGAAGAACCTGGCTGCAGGCGCAAATCCCATCGTCCTTCGCAAGGGCATGAAGAAAGCTACGGACGCAGCAGTTGAGGCTATCAAAAACATGAGCACTCCTGTCAACGGAAAAGCTCATATTGAGAACGTTGCGACCATTTCCTCCGGCGACGCTGAAGTCGGAAAGATGGTAGCCGACGCTATGGAAAAGGTTTCCAAAGACGGCGTCATCACTATCGAGGAGTCCAAGACCATGAAGACAGAGCTTGACCTCGTCGAAGGCATGCAGTTCGACAGAGGCTATATCAGCGCTTACATGGCAACAGATATGGACAAGATGGAAGCGGTCCTCGACGATCCCTACATCCTGATCACCGA
>DGWK01000019.1:55136-122823 GCA_002395235.1 Lachnospiraceae bacterium UBA4260
AAGAAGATCTCCACGATCCAGGATATCCTTCCTCTTCTTGAGCAGATCGTCAAGATGGGCGCTAAGCTCCTGATCATCGCAGAAGATGTGGAAGGCGAAGCCCTCACCACTCTGATCGTCAACAAGCTGCGCGGTACCTTCAGCGTTGTCGCTGTCAAGGCTCCCGGCTACGGCGACAGAAGAAAGGCCATGCTTGAGGATATCGCGATCCTCACAGGCGGCACGGTCATCAGCTCCGATCTCGGCCTTGAGCTCAAGGACGCCACTCTCGACCAGCTCGGACGCGCCAAGAGCGTCAAGGTTGGAAAAGAGAACACCGTCATCGTCGACGGCCTCGGCGACAAGAATGCCCTGGCATCCCGCGTTGCCCAGATCAAGATGCAGATCGAAGAGACCAAGTCCGACTTCGACAGAGAGAAGCTTCAGGAGCGTCTTGCAAAGCTTGCCGGCGGCGTAGCGGTCATCCGCGTAGGCGCGGCTACCGAGACAGAGATGAAGGAAGCAAAATATCGCATGGAAGATGCTCTGAACGCAACCCGCGCGGCTGTGGAAGAGGGTATCATCCCCGGCGGCGGAAGCGCTTACATCCACGCATCCAAGGCTGTTGAGAAGGCAGTCGAGACACTCGAAGGCGATGAGAAGACCGGCGCCCAGATCGTTCTGAAGGCTCTGGAGGCTCCTCTTAACCAGATCGCCGAGAACGCAGGCCTCAACGGCGCAGTTATCGTAAACAAGGTCAAGGAGTCCGAGGAAGGAATCGGCTTCGACGCTTACACAGAGAAGTATGTCAACATGATCGAGGATGGCATCCTTGATCCCGCAAAGGTCTCCAGAAGCGCTCTGCAGAACGCGACTTCCGTAGCATCCAGCTTCCTTACAACAGAGGCGGCTGTGGCTACCATCAAGGAGCCCATGCCCCCTATGCCCGCAGGCGGCGCAGGGATGATGTGAAAATAAAACAGCACACCCAAAAACAGAAAGAAGACAGCCGGATGAGCTTGCTCATCCGGCTGCCTTTTTTCTGTTTTTGGGGGCGGACAAGGCGCGAAGCGCCTCTGTCCGCACACAGTCCGGAATGCGGAGCATTTCGGACAGTGCGTGCTGTTTTATGATCACATCTCCGCCAACCCGTAAACGAAGAATTTTCAGACAACAACATTTGACGGACTTGACAAATTTTCTTATAATGGCAATACTTTATTTCAAGTCAACAATTCTGAAAGGATCAGGTCCGAGGTATGGCCGACATCATCGCAAAGAGAGGCTTCGAGGAATTCGACAGCGGCACAATTGAGAATATTGCAGAGTATTTAAGTCCGGAAGAACTGTATGCGGATGTTATTGAGCGTGTCCGCAGATATCATCCCTCAGACGATATTACGCTGATTGAGAAAGGCTACGCGGTTGCCAGAAAGGCCCACGAAGGGCAGAAGCGCAAGTCCGGCGAGCCATACATCATTCACCCCCTCTACGTGGCTTTGATCCTTGCGGATCTGGAACTTGATAAAGAGACTATTACGGCGGGTCTTCTTCACGATGTAGTGGAAGACACAATCATGACCAAAGAAGAGATCGAGGAGCTGTTCGGGGCCGACGTGGCACTCCTTGTGGACGGCGTTACCAAACTGGAAAAACTCGGACTCTCCGGCGACTATAAAGACAAGACACAGGTACAGCAGGAAGAACAGGCGAGAAATCTGCGAAAGATGTTCCTGGCAATGGCCAAGGATATCCGCGTCATTCTGATCAAACTGGCCGACCGCCTCCACAATATGCGTACACTGGGGCACATGCCTCCGGAAAAACAGGTCCGCATTGCGCAGGAGACGCTCGATATCTATTCCCCCATCGCATCCAGGCTCGGAATCTCCAAGATCAAGGTGGAGCTGGATGACCTTTCTCTCAAATATCTTAAACCGGACGTATATTATGACCTCGTTGAAAAGGTGGCGCAGCGCAAATCCGAGAGGGAAAAATATGTGCAGGAGATCGCCGCGGAGGTGGCGGAGCACATTCGGGACGCCGGCATCGAAGGCAGGGTGGACGGCCGTGTCAAACACTTTTTCAGCATCTATAAGAAAATGGTAAACCAGGGCAAGACCCTGGACCAGATTTATGACCTTTTCGCGGTGAGGATCATTGTCACTTCCGTCAAGGACTGCTACGCGGCGCTGGGTATCATCCATGAGATGTACAAGCCCATTCCGGGCAGGTTCAAGGACTATATCGCGATGCCCAAGCCCAACATGTATCAGTCGCTCCACACGACGCTGATCGGTCCCACCGGGCAGCCCTTCGAGATCCAGATCCGCACCTTTGAGATGCACCGCGCGGCTGAATACGGTATCGCGGCACACTGGAAATACAAGGAGCAGTCGGACGGCAAGAGAGTTGAGAACAAGGAAGAGGAGAAACTCACCTGGCTGCGCCAGATTCTCGAGTGGCAGCGGGACATGTCGGACAACAAGGAATTTATGGATCTGCTCAAGAGCGACCTGGATCTGTTTTCCGACAGCGTCTATTGTTTTACGCCCAGAGGAGAGGTCAAGAATCTTCCCGCGGGTTCCACGCCCATCGACTTCGCTTACGCCATTCACTCGGCAGTGGGCAACAGGATGATCGGAGCCCGTGTGAACGGCAAGATCGTCCCTATTGATTACCGGATCCGAAACGGCGACCGGATCGAGATCATCACCTCCCAGAACTCCAAGGGACCCAGCCCGGACTGGCTCAGCATAGCCAGAAGCGCTTCCACGCGCAACAAGATCAACCAGTGGTTCCGCAGGGAGATGAAGGAGGAGAACATCAGCAGAGGCAGGGACCTCATGGCCGCCTACTGCAAGACCAAGGGATATGTCCTCTCAGAACTTCTCAAACCCGAGTATAAGGAAGTGATCCTTAGAAAATACGGATTCAGGGAGTGGGACGCGGTCCTTGCGGCGATCGGACACGGCGGCGTCAAGGAAGGGCAGATCGTAAATAAACTGCATGAGCTCTACGAGGAGGACCACAAGAGGAACGCCACCGACGAAGAAGTCCTGCAGGAGATCGCCGAGCACAAGCCGCGCTCGGTCACAAAGGCCCAGAGCGCCATTGTCGTCAAGGGAATCCACGACGTGGCCGTCCGTTTCTCCAAGTGCTGCAATCCTGTTCCGGGCGATAAGATCGTCGGATTTGTCACCAGGGGCAGGGGCGTATCGATCCACAGGGCGGACTGCGTGAACGTAGTCAACCTGGACGAGGAGAACAAGGGAAGGATCATCGAGGCAACCTGGGTAGACGGAGCCGAAGTAGAGAGAGACGCCGGGTTCGTCTGTGAGATCAACATCTACGCCAACGACAGAGCGGGACTGCTCAACGACGTCACCAGGAATTTCTCCGAGAGAGATATCAATATTTTGAAAGTCAATACGATGACCAGCAAGCACGGGATCGCGACGCTGACTATCAGCTTTGAGGTCAAGAGCGTGGAGGAGCTGCGGGAGATCTGCACCAAGCTCCAGAATATTCGCGGCGTCCAGGCGGTCAAGAGAACAAACGGGTGATTTGCGCCGGTAAAGGGGACGAAATGAATAATATTGAGATCGGTTGTTATATGATCGGAATGGTCCAGACTAATTTCTATTTTCTTCACAAAAAAGGAGAGAAGGAAACCATCGTTTTCGACCCCGCCGATTACGGGAAAGAGATATACGAGGAACTGTCGAGGAAAGGCCTTGAGATCAAGGCGATCTTTCTGACCCACGGCCATTTTGACCACATTCTGGGGGTGAAGGCCCTCAAAGAAGCCTGCGGTGCTCAAATCTACGCCAGCGCCTTGGAGAGAGATGTTCTTGAGGACCCCGAACTGAATTCGTCAAGGTCTGTGGGAAGATCATGCACAGTGAAAGCAGACCATTACCTCATCGACGGGGAATCTGTCACCGAGGCGGGCATTACGCTGAAAATGATCTCCACGCCGGGGCACACGGAGGGAAGCTGCTGCTACTATATAGACGCAGCCCAGACCGGCGGCGCCCCTGTCCTGATCAGCGGCGACACCCTCTTTGAGGAGTCGGTAGGAAGGACGGACCTTCCCACCGGAGATATGCAGGATATTGTGGAATCGATCAGCACGAAGCTGTACGTCCTGCCGGACGACACGGAGGTCTACAGCGGGCACGGAGGAAGCACGACCATAGGACACGAGAAGAAGTACAACTATTTTGTGCACGTGTGAGCGTTTCCGGTTTATTGAACAGTGAATTATGATAGCAGTAGTAAACATTGAATTATACAGATACGAAATACACTCTCTCCTGAAGGCCTTCTATCCGCAGGAGACAGTGAAAGTTTTTGTCGGTGAGCCGGATGCCGGGAGATATCCTGACCCGGCTTTTCTGCGTGTGCAGTTTGAAGAAAACCGCATCAAGATGCAGATCACCGGTGAAGGGGGCCCCGTGTCGGATGAAAAGGGCGCGGGAGAGACCGTTTCCCTCACAAGAAGTGTGGAGGCGCCGGAAGGGGCAGTCTTTAACGTCAAGGGCCCCGAGTGCAAGACGGCAGCCAAGCATCTTCTCTACGAAATGCTCTCGGAGTACACGGGCACGGTCCTGCCGTGGGGAGAACTGATCGGAATAAGGCCCACCAAGATCGCGATGACGAGGCTGAGAGAGGGCGATACGCCCGATGAGGCCGCCGCGTATATGGAGAGAGAGCACTATGTGAGCACGGAGAAGGCCGTGCTGGCGGCGGAGATCGCGCAGAGGGAGAGAGAGATCCTGTCCGGCATTCACTATGAGAACGGATTCAGTCTCTACGTGGGGATCCCGTTCTGCCCCACGACCTGCCTGTACTGCTCCTTCACCTCTTTTCCACTCACATCCTGGAAGGAAAGGGTGGACGAGTACCTGGACGCCCTGGAGCGGGAGATGGAAGCCGGTGCACCCCTTATGCGGGGCAAAATATTAGATACCCTCTATATCGGAGGCGGAACCCCTACGACGCTGGAACCGGAACAGTCCCGGAGACTGATCGGGATGATCGGGCACTATTTTGACCTGTCATCGCTGCAGGAATTTACCGTGGAAGCGGGAAGGCCGGACAGCATTACCGCCGACAAGCTGGCAGTCCTCAAAGAGTGCGGCGTCGGCAGGATCAGCGTCAATCCGCAGACAATGCGGGACAAAACGCTCAAACTGATCGGCAGGCAGCACAGCGCCGCGCAGACGGCGGATGCTTTCAGGCTGGCGAGGAAAGCCGGTTTTGACAACATCAATATGGACATCATCCTGGGATTGCCCGGAGAGACGGAGGAAGACGTCCGGTATACGATCGACGCGATAAAGGAACTGGGGCCGGATGACCTGACCGTCCATTCCCTGGCGGTAAAGAGGGCCTCCCGACTTCAGAAGTGGATCGAAAAGAACGGCTTTTCGTCGATCTGCAACACCGACGGGAGCATGAAGATCGCCGCGGAAGGCGCCGCTTCCATGGGCATGCATCCCTATTATCTTTACAGACAGAAGAACATGTCCGGAAATTTCGAGAATGTGGGCTACGCCAAAGACGGCAAGGCGGGGATCTACAACATCCTGATCATGGAGGAGAAGCAGTCTATCCTGGCTCTGGGCGCCGGAAGCATTTCCAAAGGCGTGTTCCCGGGCGGACGGATCGAGAGGTGCGACGACGCCAAGGAAGTCTCTGTCTACATCGAGCACATTGATGAGATGATCGAGAGAAAAAGAAAGCTCTATGCCACGTAAACTAAGTCTTGCAATTTGAGGCACAATTATGGTATATTACCCGAAGTTTGTCTGTTTCATTCGGTATTGTTTGTAAATTTCATCGAAATTACGAAAAAACAAAGACAAATAAAACTTCAGGATGAGTAAGAGGTAAAAATGGCAGCAGCACGAAAGCGCAAGCACAATCTGGTCATTGTAGAGTCTCCGGCCAAAGTAAAGACGATCAAGAAATTTCTCGGATCCAATTATGAGGTGGCGGCCAGTTACGGCCACGTCAGAGATCTCCCCAAGAGCAGAATGGGAATTGATGTCGATCATGGATATGAGCCAAAATATATAACGATCCGCGGCAAGGGAGAACTTCTCGCGGACCTCAGGAAGAAAGCCCGCAAGGCGGACAGAATCTATCTCGCAACGGACCCTGACCGCGAGGGAGAAGCGATCTCCTGGCATCTCGTCGCAGCCCTGAAACTGAATGAAATGCCGGACAAAGAGATCTACAGGATCACTTTCAATGAGATCACGAAGAAAGCCGTCACGGAATCGCTGAAGAATCCGAGAACGATCAATTTAGACCTTGTGGACGCCCAGCAGACCAGAAGGATCCTGGACCGGGTGGTGGGATATAAGATCTCCCCGCTTCTGTGGGCAAAAGTCAAGCGCGGCTTATCCGCCGGAAGAGTCCAGTCGGTGGCGCTTCGCATGATCGCGGACAGGGAGGAAGAGATCGCGGCTTTCATCCCGCAGGAGTACTGGACACTGGACGCGCTCTTAAAGGCGGAGGGGCACACAAAACCCCTGACGGTCCACTATTACGGAAAAGTCTCGGAGAACGGGAAGACCGTCAAACAGGAACTTGAGAATTCCGCGCAGGTCGAGGAGATCATAAAGGCCATAGAAAATGCGTCCTTTGAAGTCTTCGAAGTAAAGAAATCCGAGAGGACCAGAAAATCTCCGCTGCCTTTTACGACCTCAACGCTGCAGCAGGAGGCGAGCCGCGCGCTCAATTTCTCTACGCAGAAAACGATGAGGATCGCGCAGCAGCTCTATGAAGGCGTAGAGATCAAGGGAAGCGGCACGATGGCGCTGATCACCTATCTGAGAACCGACAGCACGCGCATTTCGGACGAAGCGCAGGCGATGGCCTCCGAATACATTCTCGCAAATTACGGGGAGGAGTATCTGCTCAGCAGAGAGAAAACAGCAAAGAGTGAAGGGAAGATCCAGGACGCCCACGAGGCGATCCGCCCCACGGATCTTCAGAACGTTCCTTCCGCCATCAAGGACTCTCTGTCAAGAGACCAATACCGCCTCTACCAGCTGATCTACAAGAGATTTCTCGCCAGCCGCATGAGCGCGGCGAGATACGAGAACACCCAGGTGAGGATCACCGCGGGCGAAAGCTATGTTTTCACCGCGTCCGCATCACGCCTTCTGTTCGACGGATACCAGTGCGTATATAATCAGGAAGACAACGAGGACAAGGGAGAAAAGCTCACGGCGGAGATCGGAAAAGACAGCCGTCTGACGCTTGAGAAATTCGATCCCAAACAGCACTTCACACAGCCTGCGCCTCACTATACCGAGGCCTCTCTCGTAAAAGCGCTCGAGGAGCAGGGAATCGGCCGTCCCAGCACGTACGCGCCGACCATCACGACGATCCTGGCAAGGCACTACATAGTGAAAGAAGACAAGAACCTCTATCTCACGGAGCTGGGAGAAGTGGTCAATTCCATGATGAAGCGCGCTTTCCCGTCCATTGTGGACCCCGCCTTCACGGCCAATCTCGAAGGCCTGCTCGACGGCGTCGCGGAAGGAAGCGTCAAGTGGAAGACGGTGATCGAAAACTTCTATCCGGATCTGGACGAGGCGGTCAGCCAGGCTGAGAAGGACCTGGAGAAGGTAAAGATCGCGGATGAGGAGACGGACGAAGTCTGTGAAAACTGCGGCAGGAATATGGTGATCAAATACGGTCCCCACGGCAAATTCCTCGCCTGCCCGGGATTCCCGGAGTGCCACAATACAAAGCCCTACTATGAAAAGATCGGCGTCGCCTGCCCCAAGTGCGGCAAAGACATCGTCGTCAAAAAGACCAAGAAGGGGCGAAAATACTACGGATGCATGGGCAATCCGGAGTGTGATTTTATGAGCTGGCAAAAGCCCTCCGACAAAAAGTGCCCCAGATGCGGCGGTATGATGCTGATCAAAGGTAATAAGCTGGTCTGCGAGGACAGGGACTGCGGGTATATGGAGAACAGGCCAGAGGAATGAACGCGAAGCGGCCGGCTTCGCGGGCTGATACATACATGATAAATTGAAAGGCCAGGTGAAACGGTGAACAGGTCTCAGACGATCGGCAATGTGAAACTGCTCGATAATACAAGAAAAATTGAAAGACTTCTGCACAACAATGACACGGGCAAGGTTGTGTTCAGCGATATCTGCAGAGTGATGAGCGACGTGCTGCAGTCCAACATCCTTGTGATCAGCAAAAAAGGTAAGGTATTGGGATTTGGCGAATACAAGGAGATCCCGATCCTGAGCGAACTCATCACGGACAAGGTGGGAACCTTTATCGACTCCGCTCTCAACGAGAGATTTCTCGGGGTTCTGTCTACTAATGAAAATGTGAATCTGGGGACCCTGGGCTTTGTCAAAGACCAGGACTGCGCCAACGTGGGAATCATCGCCCCGATCGAGATCGCCGGTGAGCGCCTCGGGACCGTCTTCATCTACAAGGACGGGGAGGGCTTTGACATCGACGACATCATCCTGTGCGAATACGGGACCACGGTGGTCGGCCTTGAGATGCTCAGAGCCGTGTCGGAAGAGACCGCTGAGGAGACCCGCAAGATCAATGTGGTCAAGTCGGCCATCAACACACTCAGCTACACGGAAATGCACGCGATCGTGCATATCTTCGAGGAACTGAGCGGGATCGAGGGTATCCTTGTCGCCAGCAAAATAGCGGACAAAGCGGGCATCACAAGAAGCGTGGTGGTAAACGCCCTCAGAAAATTCGAGTCGGCGGGCGTCATCGAGTCCCGTTCCTCCGGCATGAAGGGAACTTATATTAAGGTCCTCAACGACGCGATCTACGGAGAGCTCAAAGAACTGAAAAAGCAGGTGGACCCGGAAGGACAGGGACACTGAAAAATTGCGATTTTTATTCAGCACTCCAACCCGGGGTGCTGAATTTAAAATAAATGCTTGTGCGAACTATTTGCTTGTGGTAATATTCTAATGTTGCGTAATAGTAAGCACGCATTTTCGGCATATACCGGTGCTCTACCCGGGCTCTGACCCGGCAGGGTGGTAGCGAACCTTCATTAATGCTTACGGAGATGCGGAAGAACAAACCAAACACGGAGGAAAAGAAATGAGTGTTGTAACAATGAAGCAGCTGCTTGAAGCAGGCGTACATTTCGGACATCAGACAAGGCGCTGGAACCCCAAGATGGCTCCCTACATCTTCACAGAGAGAAACGGGATCCACATCATCGACCTTCAGAAGTCTGTCGTAAAAGTTGACGAGGCCTACAGAGCAGTATTCGAGATCGCTGAGCAGGGCGGAACCCTTCTGTTCGTCGGCACCAAGAAGCAGGCGCAGGACGCAGTCAAGACAGAAGCTGAGCGCTGCGGCATGTACTATGTAAACGAGAGATGGCTCGGCGGCATGCTGACCAACTTCAAGACCATCCAGGGCAGAATCGAGCGCCTCAAGAAGATCGAGACCATGTCCCAGGACGGCACATTCGACGTACTTCCCAAGAAGGAAGTTGCCAAGCTCAACAAAGAGTGGGAGAAGCTCGAGAAGAACCTCGGCGGCATCAAGGAAATGACACACATCCCGGATGCGATCTTTGTCATCGATCCCAAGAAGGAGAGAATCTGCATCGCAGAGGCACACGCACTGGGCATCACACTGATCGGTATCGGCGATACAAACTGCGATCCCGAAGAGCTCGATTACATCATCCCCGGCAATGACGACGCAATCCGCGCAGTCAAGCTTCTTTGCAGCAAGATGGCAGATGCAGTCATCGAGGCAAGACAGGGTGAAGAGAACGTTGACACATCCGAGCAGGAAGCGCTGGCTCAGGAGTCCGCTGCCAGCGAGGCTGAGCAGGCAGAAGAGGGAACACTCTGATTCCCTGATTATTCCCATCGGTTATACAGTTTTTTGTAATAGAGAGAGGTAAAGTTATGGCAATTACAGCAGCACAGGTAAAACAGTTGAGAGAAGCTACCGGCGCGGGCATGATGGACTGCAAGAAGGCGCTCACCGAGACCAACGGCGATATGGACGCTGCAGTTGAGTTCCTCAGAAAGAAGGGACAGGCCAAGGCTGAGAAAAAGGCCAGCAGGATCGCGGCAGAAGGTATCTGCTTCATCGCGCAGGACGACGACAACAAGGCGGCAGTCGTAGAAGTTAACTCCGAGACCGACTTCGTCGCACAGAACGAGAAGTTCCGCACCTATGTAGCAAAGGTCGCTAAGCAGGCACTGGACAGCACAGCAGAGGATATCGACGCATTCATGGCTGAGAGCTGGGCAGAGGATGCTTCCAAGACCGTTCACGACGCACTGGTTGACATGATCGCTGTCATCAGCGAGAAGCTCAGCATCCGCAGATTCAAGAGAATCGAAGAGAAGGAAGGCTGTGTAGTCACTTATCTTCACGGACAGGGCAGGATCGGCGTTATTGTCGACGCACAGACTGCTGTAGTCAATGACGCTGTGAAGGAAGCTCTCACCAACGTAGCTATGCAGATCGCAGCTATGAATCCCAAGTACATCAGCCAGTCCGACATCTCGGAAGAGTACAGGGCACATGAGAAAGAGATCCTTCTCGCTCAGGCGATCGAAGAGAACAACAAGCTTCCCGAGAACAAGAGAAAACCTCAGAACATCATCGAGAAGATGCTGATCGGCAGACTGAACAAAGAGTTCAAAGAGATCTGCCTCCTCGATCAGGTCTATGTCCGCGCCGAAGACGGAAAGCAGACTGTAGGCCAGTATCTTGACCAGGTCGGCAAGGCCAACGGCACCAAGATCACTATCAAAGAGTTCGTTCGTTTCGAGACCGGCGAAGGCATCGAGAAGAGACAGGACAACTTTGCTGAGGAAGTTATGGCTCAGGCAGGCGCGGCTGCAAAATAATCCGTCGCGGATATAAAGATTGTATTCAGGCACTGTGCAGGATCTGCGCAGTGCCTGTTTCGTTTTCAGATATTTTAACTATTCATTTTTTTCGAATGCTGAATATTTTGCAACAGTGTTGTATAATGGTATGTCAGAAGTATGATATACTCTCGGACGGAGGAACACATTTGAAATTCAGAAAAATAAATGACACAACTATAAACTGCATCATCACGCAGGATGATCTGAAAAAGCACGGGATCGACCTGGACGATCTGTTTGACCGCAAGAAGAACGCCGTGGAGTTCATCAAGAGGATCATTCTCAAGGCAGCCAGTTCTGTAAATATGAATATGAAGAATGACTACACCTCGATGAGGATCTCGGTCCTTCCGGACCATTCGGTGAGCCTTACCATCTCCCAGGACCCCGTCGAGTCAGCGGGGATCCAGGCACATAAGGATGATGCACACGAGGCGCAGAGCGCGGGCGCAGCGGCCTATTATGGGGAGGCGGACAAGGCAGCCCGGAAAAAAGGCACGGATACAGTGATCTCCGGGACTTACGTTTTCCGTTTCCCGAGTATCCTGGACACTGCCGCCAGCTGCCGTATCCTTGAGAACTGCCGCGGACTTTCGAGCGCCCTCTATTTTGTTAAAGACACGGGGTTCTACTATCTTGTGCTCAGCAGGAATCCCGAAGCCGGCGATGAGTACGACGGCTCGGTGCTCAGAATCAATGATTTTGCCGACATGGTCTCCTGCAGCGACACGACACTGGCTTATATCAGAGAGCACAGCGACTGTATATTACGTAAAAGAGCCGTTCAGCAGATCGCGGAGTTATACAGTTGAAGGCCCGTGAGCAGGCAGGGACCCGGATCAATCAGTATATCGCGTCGTGCGGGATCTGCTCCCGCAGGGAAGCGGACCGCCTGATCGACGCAGGCAGAGTATTTGTAAACGGAACCGCGGCGACTGCAGGAATGAGGATTCGGGACACCGATGAAGTCACTGTCGACGGAAAGCTCCTGGTGGGAGCGCAGAACAAAGTCGTAGCCGCCTATTACAAGCCTGTCGGCGTAACTTGCACAAGGAGCGACCGCCATGCGGACAGAACGCTTGAAGAAGCCTTTTCTTTTCCTGTGAGGCTGACCTATGCCGGCCGGCTGGACAGGGACTCGGAAGGGCTTCTTCTGATGACCAACGACGGGAAGCTGATCGACGCGATGATGAAAGGCTCCGCCGGACACGAGAAGGAATACATCGTGAGAGTGAAGAGCCGCATCTCGGACGCGGATCTCGAGCACTTCCGAAAGGGCGTAAGGCTCAAAGAGCTGGATGTCACCACGCGCCCCTGTAAAGTGGAGCGGCTGGGCGACTATACATTCAGGATCATTCTCACACAGGGGCTGAACAGGCAGATCCGGAGGATGTGCAAGGCGGTCGGCAATGAAGTTAAAAAGCTCAAGAGGGTCAGAGTCCTGACGATCGGGCTGGGCGCCTTAAAGCCCGGCGAGCAGAGAATTATCAGCGGAGAAGAGCTCGCGGAGCTGTATAAAGCGGCGGGTCTTCCGCTTGCAAAGTAGAGAAGGAATAGCCATGGAAAGTGTATCCGGAAAAGTATCCGAGGCGGACCGCGCCCGAATGAAAGAGCTGACGCAGCTCCTTAACCGCGCATCGGAAGCCTATTACAACAAAGATACCGAGATCATGAGCAATCTCGAATACGACAGGCTTTATGACGAGCTGTCCGCGCTGGAGGCGCGCACGGGGATCGTGCTGGCCGGATCGCCGACGGTCCATGTCGGTTATACCGCGGCGGATGAGCTGCCCAAAGAGCGGCATGAAAGCCCGATGCTGTCCCTGGACAAGACAAAGGATCGGGAGGCCCTTGCGCAGTGGCTGGGCGGTCACGAGGGACTTCTGTCCTGGAAGCTGGACGGCCTCACTGTGGTGCTCACTTATGAGAACGGGCAGCTGACCAAAGCAGTGACCAGAGGAAACGGAGAGATCGGGGAAGTGATCACCGACAACGCCAAGGTGTTCAAGAATCTCCCTGTTCATATTCCGTGCAAAGAGACGATCATCCTGCGCGGAGAGGCCCTGATCCGCTACTCGGACTTCGAGAAGATCAATGAAGAGCTGGAAGCGGAAGCGGCAGCTACGGGCGATCTGACCGATGTGCGCTATAAGAATCCCAGGAATCTGTGCAGCGGCAGTGTCAGGCAGCTCAACAACCGGATCACTGCTAAGCGCAGGGTCAGATTTTACGCCTTTTCGCTGGTACAGGCCGGAAATCTCTCTTTTGACAACTCCAGACAGAAGCAGATGGAATTTCTGGCGCGCCAGGGATTTGAGACGGTGGAATACGTGCGCGTCACGCCGGATAATGTGGCGGAAAAGGTCGGGGAATTCGAGAAGAAGATCTCCTCGAGCGATCTTCCGTCCGACGGACTTGTGCTCACGCTCGATGACATCGCATACGGCGAGTCTCTTGGCACAACCGCCAAGTTTCCCCGCAACTCCATTGCTTTTAAGTGGGCGGACGAGCTCATGGAGACAACGCTGATCGACGTGGAATGGAGCGCGAGCAGGACCGGCCTCATCAATCCCATCGCGGTTTTCGAGCCGGTGGAGCTCGAAGGCACAACGGTCAGGAGAGCCTCTGTTCATAATATCAGTATAGTCAGGGACCTCAAGCTGGGGATCGGAGACAGGATCACGGTCTACAAAGCAAATATGATCATTCCCCAGATCGCGGAAAACCTGACCGGTTCGGGTTCGCTCCGGATCCCGGCGAGGTGTCCCGTCTGCGGAAAGGACACGGTGATCCGAAGGGACAACGACACGGAGGTGCTCGTCTGCACCAATCCGGACTGCGCGGCCAAGAAGATCAAGGCTTTTTCGCTCTTTGTCAGCCGCAGCGCGATGAATATAGACGGCCTCTCCGAGGCTACGCTGGAAAAACTGATCGCGGCAGGTCTGATCCACAATTTCGCGGATATTTACCGCCTGGGACAGCACAGGGACGTGATCGAAAATATGGAGGGACTCGGGCGCAGATCCTGCGACAAGCTCCTCGAGGCGATCGACAGATCCAGGGAGACGACGCCGGCCAGAGTGCTCGGAGCCATAGGAATCCCCGGGATCGGCATCTCCGGAGCGAGGATCCTCTGTTCCCATTTCAGGGATGACCTGGAAGAGATCAGGAAGGCGGACGAGACGACACTCTCAGAAGTGGAAGGGATCGGCCCTGTTCTGGCTCAGAACATCCGGAAGTTTTTTGATGACGCGCGGCTGACCGCCGTCCTGGACGATCTGCTGAGCGAGCTTCATCTGCAGAAAGAGAGTGCGCCGGCGGGACCGCAGATCCTGGCGGGCAAGACCTTTGTCATCACGGGGAGCGTCCACCGATTTGCCAACCGAAATGAACTGAAAGACAAGATCATGAGCCTGGGAGGAAAGGCTGCGGGAAGCGTATCCTCCAAGACGGACTACCTGATCAATAACGATGTGACTTCTTCCTCGAGCAAGAACAAAAAAGCGAGGGAACTGGGGATTCCCATTCTCTCGGAAGAGGATTTTCTTGCTATGATCGGAGAAGAGTAAGGGCGCGGAGAAGACGCGCGGCGGCCCGCTTGGCGGGACCTGAACTAAAGGGAGGATAGACATGCCTATCAAAATACAGAATGACCTGCCGGTTAAGGAAATACTTGAGAAAGAGAACCTGTTTGTCGTCGACGAGAATCGCGCGACGCATCAGGACATCCGTCCCCTGCAGCTCTGTATTCTGAACCTGATGCCCAAGAAAGAGGAGACGGAGCTGCAGCTTCTGCGAATGCTCTCCAATACGCCTCTGCAGATCGACGTCACGTTCATGCGCATGAGCTCCCATAAGTCCCTCAACACGGCGATCTCTCATCTTCAGAAATTCTACTATACATTTGATGAGCTGAAGTCACAGCGGTTTGACGGCCTCATCATCACGGGGGCTCCCGTGGAGAAGATGGAATATGAAGAAGTCGACTACTGGCCGGAGCTCTGTGAAGTATTTGCCTGGAGCAAGACGAACGTGTTCAGCACGTTCCACATCTGCTGGGGCGCGCAGGCGGGGCTCTACTACCATTACGGGCTTCAGAAGAAGATGCTGCCGCAAAAGCTGTTCGGGGTCTATTCGCACAAGGTGCGCCACAGAAGGGAACCGCTGGTCCGCGGCTTCGATGATTATTTCCTGATCCCGCACAGCCGCTACACGGAAGTTCCCGCCAGAGCGATCCACGGGTGCAAGGATCTCAGGATTCTGGCGGAATCCGATGAAGCCGGCGTCCTCTTATGCATGTCGAGGGACGGCAGGAAGATCTTTATCATGGGGCACGCGGAGTATGACCGCAATACCCTCCGGGATGAGTATATAAGAGACGCGCGAAAGGGGCTCAGTACCGCGATTCCGGTCAACTACTTCCCCGACGATGACCCGGAGAAGAAGCCTCTTCTGGAGTGGCGCGCGCACAGCTATCTTTTGTACAGTAACTGGCTCAACTACTATGTATACCAGCTGACGCCTTATGATCTGAACGAGATCCACTAAGTCGTCACGTCTCCCCCGGCGGGAGCGCACCTCACAGTCTATGTATGAAGAACTGGGATAACGTATGGATGATCTGCATTTGAAACAAACAGAAAAAAGGTGCTTTGCAGTGCTGTCCGGCACTGCGCAGAGCGGCGAAGAGTTCATGGATTCTCCGACCTTTTTCCTGAGCAGGGCGACCCTGAGAGACAGGCTCTGGTTCCTGATCTTTCTGGAAGCGCTGATCGCGATAGAAAACGGGTCCGAGGACTATTTTGAGACGGACTATATTCTCGCCGTAAACGAGTATCTGGTCAGAAGGTCCGATCTCTCTGTCCGCATGCTCAATTTATGGATCTCGGGGCAGAACTTCCGATCCATGCAGGAAGTAACGGATTTCTTTAACGACCGCTACCGCGTGACCGGACAGTTCTTCAGAGACAACCAGCTTTTGTGCAGAAGGGAGTGGCAGGAAGCCGCTTCCGTCTACAGAGCCCGCTGGATGGCGGCGGTCAGAGCGCAGGAGGATATCCCGGAGGAGATCGTCAGCTATGACCGGGGACTGGGAGAGAGGGCGTTCAGGGAGAACCCGGTGAGTTACCTTCTGAGCATACGCGAGGAGGAGCGGCTCCGCTATATCGCGCTGATCGCCGAGAGCATATATGAGCATGAGCACGCCGCCGGAACGAACGTCGCCGTGCGGTCGGAGAAGAGCAGCAGGGAGTTTGTGAGAGATTTCGGAAATCTTCTTAATATATATGTGAAGTATCCGGAGGACCCGGAGATCCAGACCCTGACTCTCATGGTCCATATGGACATGGATAGCAAAGACTTCAAGGACGACTTGAAGAGACGTGCCTTTTTCAATAATTATCTGCGCAGCGCCGCTTATATGTGGCACACGAACCAGAACGGCTGCAGAAGGGCCGTATGTGATAAGTGGGAGGAGTACGGCGTCTATTTTCGTCAGCTTCCCCAGGACGGACAGGAGCCGATCGTGCCGGAGCTCTATCTGGACGAGGCGGTGCTCAATATCGCGCAGTTCCAGAACGACCCGCTCGCCTTTTTGCGGCAGCAAATGAAACGGGAACAGGACATTCACTTTTTGACCATGCTGCACGCGTCTTCGAGCTCTCCCGAAAACGCCGCCCTGGCGGCCTTCCTGATCACAAGGTGGCTTCTGGATCCGGCGCAGGAGAACGCGACGGAAATGGATTCCTTCTTCGGCTGGGAAAATGAGAACGACGAGGACAGGACTTACGCGGTCGAGCAGGATATCTGGGATCTGGTCTCCATCTGGAGATACAACTATAAAAAATGCAGAAATATCGTGAAAACGGACTGGGCCGCCTATGAAGAGGCCTATGGACATGTGATCGCCGACAATGTGGTCCCCGAGGATCTGCAATGCTTTGCGGATATTCTGGAGAACAGCGAATTTGTCGAGGATCCGATCAAATTCCTGCGCGATATGGACAGGGAAGAGATCGAGAGATTTGTGGATCTGAGCGCCGCGCTCAACGGCATGGATGAGCACGACGCCGCAGTCTTTGCGGACGCGGCCCTCACCTGGCTGGAGACTCCTTCCAACGACGGCGCGCGGCAGGTCATGCACCGGATCGGCGGCTGGAGGGCGGCGGGCGTCTCGGAGGAGATCGCGGCCCTGAGAGATTTCTTCGAGAAGGCGGCCGTCTCCTGGAAGTTCAATTACGGCGGACTCAGAAGCCAGGCTGTCTATAAACGCAAGGACTACTTCCGGCAGCTCTCGGAGCACAAAGGGGAGAACGCCCAGGAAGGATATGAGCAGGAGCTGCGCTCCTTCGCCCGCATCATGGAGGAGGAACGTTTTCTTGATCATCCGGTGAAATACCTGCTGCATATGAACCAGATGCAGTGCGAGCGCTTTCTGCTCTTTCTGGCGGCAGTATCGGGAATGGAACCGGACGGCGCCCTCCGCTTTGCGGTGGTGTTCAAGAACGCTATATTTTACCCCAACGACGGACTCAGAAAGAGAGTCGACATGATCCTCGGCAGGATCAATCACGACGACAGGCAGAGGACAGCCTCGATCGAGGAACTGCTGGCGGGTTCCGTGAAGGAATACGGCAGGAGCGAAGAGCGAATGAGCCAGGTCCGGGAGAACTGGTCCGCCTATGCGAGAGCCTTCGACGATTATCACGAGAAACAGAAGAAAAACCACTGGGAACTCGGGGAACTTAACGTCAGAAAACTTTTTCGCTACTGCACGACGAGCAGGGAGGGCGCGAGCACGGTAAGGCCCGAAGACGAAGGAACGGTGGTCGTAAGGCTTCTGGGCGATGAAGAGCCCGTAAAACTCGCCTTCAAGGACGTCGCCATGAGCGCCGAGAGGATCTACAGCGAGCAGGTAGGAGAGATCCTGCGCTTCATGCTGGGACAGCTGGAAATGTTCCACCTGCGGGGAGAGATGCGCAGCCAGCGCACATATCCCGTGACCTATCCCGTGGAGATGATCCGCACGCGCATAAACGCGTACGGAGAGAAGATCCAGTGGACGGACTCCGAGAAGATCATCTGCCAGCTGCTCTATCTGGCGGTGGGCGCACAGCTTCTTCCCCCTCTGCACCAGTCCGTAAACGAGCGGACAGGCGAGGTGACCCTGATCCTCAAGCTGGATGAGGGAGGCGCGGACAAAATAGAGACGATCCTGCGCAGTATCTGACCGGTGAAGCAGCCCGCTTCGCGCGGCGGTAAACGGGAATTGGTTCAAATTTAGTCCATAACGCAAGTTTATTGAATTTTTATATTTACATGATAAATCAACGAAAATATAATAGATAAGTGAGAGTCCTGCAGGACTCAGAGTAAGTTCAGGTAACGGGTACAGGAGGTTTTGAAACATGTCTGGTAAAGATCCGGAGCTGTCTCGCCTTGGCGAGGCACTCAGCAGTGCAAGATCTGCATATGCAGCAGCAAAAAAAATCACAGACGAGACCAAGGCGCGATTAAATGAGACGGGAAGCCGGATTCAGACATTTAATGCGAAGATTTCGGAGCTGAAGAAGGGAATTGACGAAGAATACGGCGCCATGAGGGCGGAACGCGCAAATGGTGACCGCGATGCTGCTGACGAGCACCGCTCGCTGGCACAGTCAATGCAGGAGAAGCTTACGGAGATCTATGAATCCAAGAAAGCCTGCTTCGGGGAACTGGACGAAGCGCGTGCGGCATTTAACAAAGCCCTTGATACCCAGAAGGTCCTCAGGGACAAGGTACAGGAAGCCTGGGACGGATTTAACGCAAGGCTGGAATACTTAAAGAGTGAGAACGCCAAGGAACAGGCGAAGTGGAAAGAGAAACCCTGCAAGATCTGCGGAGTACCGATCCGCTACAACGTCGAGTGGAAGCATATTCCCAATCTCTGCAAGGATTGTTTTGACAAAGATAAGGCCAACTGGGAAGACCGGGTATGCGCCAAGTGCGGCAAGACTTTCCGGATCAACAAGGGATGGGAGCACATTCCGACGATCTGCGGCGACTGCAGAAAGATCGTAAAAGCGGAAAAGGCTGCCAGAGAGAATGAAAAGGCGGCAAAACTTCAGGCGGAGAAAGAGGCAGCTGAGGAGAGCGCAAGACTGGCGCAGGAAGAGAGAGAGGCAGCAGCCGGCGCACTGGTTGACGTCGCCAATGAAGCTTTGGGCGAGGAAGCGGGAACGGAAAATGTCTGAGATTTTTGAAGTCAGGATCAGAAGCGGAGAGAGCCTGAAAGGATGGTTCTGGCCGGCTGAGAACGCGGTGACAAATCTCACAATTATCACAGGAATGAATGAATACGCGCGGCGCTACGAGCCGTTCGCGCAGTGGATGAACGGGCATCACATAAACGTCTGGTGTCTCGACGCGTTCGGACAGGGGCTGAACGCGCCTTCCGCAGACCTTTTGGAGCGCTGGCCGCAGGGTGCCTTTGACAAGACGGTCAAGGCTCTCATGCAGATGGTAAGGCTCGCGTCCTCGAACGGACTTCCCACTTTTTTGATGGGGCACTCGATGGGGTCCTTTATCGTCCAGGCTTTTTTGGAAAAGTACCCCATGAGCACGAGCGGCATTATCCTGTGCGGCTCCAACGGCGGACAGATGAGACTGATGAAGATAGGCTACAACCTGGCCAGGAGCCTGGTGCAGGACCACAACTGGTATCAGTCCAATCCCACCCTGCAGAAACTGGGGATGGGCAGCTTTGCCAAAGCCGTGAAGGACAGGGAGACGGATTTTGACTGGCTCTCTTATAACAAGGAGAACGTGCAGGCCTACATCGATGATCCCTATTGCGGGCAGGAGAACACGGGCGGATTCTGGAAGGAATTCCTGAAGGGGCTCTCGACCATCTGGGACAACAGGGAGATGAAGAAGATTTCAAGCCGCGAGAAGATCTTTATCATATCGGGACAGGATGACCCTGTGGGGCGCATGGGAAAAGGCCCCGTCTGGCTCTGGAGAAAATACAGGAGCCTGGGGATCACCGGGGCGATCCTCAAACTCTATCCCGGCATGCGGCATGAGATCCTCAACGAAACAGATAAAGAGATCGTCTACAGGGATATCCTCAGCTTCATACAGCCCGGATATCGCTAGAATAGACAAATACATAACAATACGCTTGTATATTTTGACCAAAACCACCCATTAGTTACGACTTATTTAGTGGATTCCCACAGATTACAAATCAAGTCTCAAGATGATAATATTACCATTGGTTAGATTTGATCACGAATTCACTAAGTTAGGAGGCCCTATGGGTGGTTTTTTTGGCGCCGCGCTGCGCGAAGATGTAGTATTTGACCTGTTTTACGGAACAGATTATCATTCACACCTGGGCACCAGACGCGCAGGAATGGCAGTGTATGATTCCGAGAAGGGATTTGACAGAGCGATCCACAATATCGAGAGCTCAAACTTCAGACCAAAATTTGAGAAGGACCTTGTAAAGATGAAGGGAAATCTCGGGATCGGCTGCATAAGCGACTATGAGCCGCAGCCTCTGATCGTCCGTTCTCATCACGGCACATACGCCATTACTACGGTCGGCAAGATCAACAATATCGACAAGCTCACGGATATGCTTTTCGGGGGAACCCACTCTCATTTCCTGGAGATGAGCGGCGGCGACATCAACCCGACGGAAATGGTCGCTTCCCTTATCAACCAGAAGAAAGATTTCGAGGAGGGCATCCTGTACGCGCAGGAAGTGATTGAAGGGTCCATGACATTCCTGATCATGACGCCCAAGGGGATATACGCTTCCAGAGATAAGTGGGGGAGAACCCCTTGCGTCATCGGCAAAAAAGAGACGGGCTACTGCGTCTGTTTCGAGAGCTTTTCCTTCCTCAATCTGGGATATACCCCGGAGAAGGAGCTGGGACCGGGCGAAGTTGTCTTTATTGATCCGGAAGGGTACGAGACAAGGATTCCGGCCCGTAAGGAGATGAGGATCTGCAGCTTCCTCTGGATCTATTACGGATTCCCCGCCTCCTCCTATGAGGGACTCAACGTCGAAGATATGCGGTACGGATGCGGCATGAAGCTGGCCGAGAGAGATATCAGGCGCGGCAACATTCACCCCGACTGTGTGGCAGGCGTCCCGGACTCGGGCGTGGCCCATGCGGTGGGATACGCCAACAGATCGGGCGTGCCCTACTCAAGACCGTTTGTAAAATATACGCCCACCTGGCCGAGATCTTTCATGCCTACGCATCAGAGCAGGAGAGACCTGATCGCCAAGATGAAGCTCATCCCCATTCACGAGCTGATCGGCGGAAAGAGACTTCTTCTGATCGACGATTCCATCGTGCGCGGAACGCAGCTGCGCGAGACCACGGAATACCTCTACAACAGCGGCGCGGTGGAAGTGCATATTCGCCCCGCCTGCCCGCCTCTGGTATTCGGGTGCAAGTATCTCAACTTCTCCAGATCGGACTCGGAGAAGGAACTGATCACCCGCAGAAAGATGGAGATGCTCGAAGGGACTTCCGATTTCAGCGAAGCGGTCCTGGAGAAATACACGGATCCCGATTCGGACCAGTACCACGCGATGCTCGAGGAGATCCGCAAGGAGCTGAACTTCACATCGCTCCACTATCATCGCCTGGACGACATGATCGAAGCGATCAATCTGGAGCCCTGCAAGCTGTGCACGTACTGCTGGAGCGGCAAAGAATAATTCATATAAAAAAGAGACATGGGGCCGGTTCTGATGAACCGGCCCCGTGTCTCTTTATCTTTGGTGTGTCAGCGGATACGTCCCCCTGACACATTTTATCTTTTTTTCATCGGAATATATTTCTGGTGCTCACCGATGTACTTGGTGGCAGGACGCATGATCTTTCCGTCGTACATCTTGTTCTCCACGTTGTGGGCGACCCAGCCGGCCACGCGCGCGATGGCGAACAGCGGTGTGAAGAGGTCCTCCGGGATGCCCAGCATGGTGTAGGCGAAGCCGGAGTAGTAGTCGACGTTGGCGCAGATCGGCTTTCCGCGGTGCTCCATGACCGCCTGCTTGACCACTTTCTCAAAGGTGGCGTAGAATTTGTATCTCTCAGGGCAGCCCTGCTCGTCGGCGAGGGTCTTGCACAGACTGCGAAGAAGCTCGCAGCGGGGATCGCTGAGGGTGTAGACGGCGTGCCCGAAGCCGTATACGAGGCCTGAGTTGTCGTAATAATCCTTGTCCAGGATCTTGTCCACGATAGAACGCAGAAGGCCTTCGTCGCTGGAATAATGCGTGTCGGCGATGATCTGCTGCATCATCTTATAGACACTGATGCTGGCGCCGCCGTGCTTGGGACCCTTGAGGGAACCGATGGAACCGCAGACTGCGGAATAGAGATCGGTGCCGGTGGAGCCCATGACTACGTTCGTAAAAGTGGAGTTATTACCGCCGCCGTGCTCGGCGTGGATCATCATGATCGCGTCGAGAACGGACGCCTCATGCTCAGTAAATTTGCCGTCCGTGCGGAGCATGTAAAGGATGTTCTCCGCGATGGAATACTCGGGCCTGGGATAGTGGATGATCAGCGACTGCCTGTAAAAGTGGTGCATCTTGGCGAAGTAGGAGTAGCATCCGATCGAAGGGAACTTGGCCACGAGATCGATGCCCTTGAGCAGCGTCTGGTACACATCCTGCGCGTCCGGGTCGGGGGCATAATTATAGAGAGAGATCGTGCTGGACTGCAGCTTGTTCATGAGGTTGCGGGACGGAGTCCTCAGAATGTCGTTGGTGAGGAAATCCGCGGGCAGGTCATAGCGGTCCGAGAGGCACTTCTTGAAATTGACAAATTCCGTGCGGTCCGGCAGATAGCCGAACAGAAGAAGAAAGACCGTCTCCTCATATCCGTAGTGGCCTTGGCGGTTCATGAGCAGGTCCTTGATGCTGTAGCCGCGGTAGATCAGGTCGCCTTCGCAGGGAATGACATTGCCGGCTTCGTCCTTGGTGTAGCCGATGACGTCGCAGACCTTGGTAAGTCCGATCCGGACGCCGGTGCCGTCGTCATTTCGGAGGCCTTTCTTGACGTTGTATTCTTTAAAGAGCGGGTTGGGGATATCTGTATAGTTGGATGACCGTCCGAAAAATCTGGCCAAAATATTGTCGTCATGGAAATTAAGGTTGTAATCTGTCATAAAATACTCCATTTACAAAAATTGTATACAAGGATGCAGTTGTTTCTGCCTATTATAACATGTTCTCAATATTTTGAAACAGGAAAATATGCGCAATGTCAAGATTTTTGTCCCTCAAAATGGTATCATAAGAAGAAGCGCTGAAGGCAGTGCAAAAACGGACCGGAGTTCAGAATATGAAAAAGGATAATAAAGGATCCGTCCGAAAGACGGAAGATATATATGAAGACGGCAGCACGATCTCTGCAAAGCAGAAGCTGATCCTGGACGCGCTGCTAAGAGAATACGAGATCGCCCTCATGCTTGATCTGTCCAAAGATACCTACGAGGTCTTCAAGCTGTCGGGGCGTTTTGCCAGGAGCCTTTCGCCGATGCTTCGGGATAAGTTTTCGATCACCATGCTCGAGATCGCGGACGGCTGTATCTATTCTTATGACTACGACCTGTTTATCGGAGCCGTATCTTTAGAAGGCCTCCGGATCAGACTGGAAAGCGAAGAGTTCTGCAGCTTTGTGTTCCGGGCCATCACAAGCAGGGGACCGGAGTACTTCCGAATGAGGATCATCAAGGCGGAAGAGGGACTGAAGGCTTTCGTCGGCGTGTCCTGCATTCAGGACGAGATGAGCAGGGAACTGCAGCAGAGAAAGCTGTTCGAAGGGGCTCTGGACCGGGCGAGAAGCGCGGATTCGGCCAAGAGCACTTTTTTGACCAATATGTCCCACGATATCAGAACGCCCATGAACGCGATCATAGGGTTCACCAATATCGCCTCCACACACCTGGACGACAGGGACAGGGTGAAGGACGCCCTGGACAAGATCCGCACGTCCAGTAATCACCTGCTGAGCCTGATCAACGATGTGCTGGATATGAGCAGGATCGAGAGCGGAAGGCTCACGATCAGCGAGAACCGGTGCGACCTCAGACAGATCGTAGAGAACATACAGGGCATCATGACGCCGCAGATGACGGGAAAGGGTCTGGACTTTACTGTTTCGATGCAGACCGTTGTCAACCCGGAAGTCTTCTGCGACGAGACGAGAGTCACGCAGATCCTCCTCAATCTTTTGAGCAACGCCGTCAAGTACACGCCGCCCGGCGGAAAGGTCAATCTGACCATCCTTCAGAAACCGTGCATCAGCGGCCGGAGATACTGCGGCTATGTGTTCAAAGTCAGCGATACCGGGATCGGGATCGGCAAGGACTTTATCAGCCATGTCTTTGAGCCGTTTGAGAGAGAGACCGGCAGGACCGGAATCAACACCTACGGGAGCGGCCTGGGCATGTCCATAGCCAAGGGAATTGTGGACATGATGGGCGGCAATATCCGCGTGGAGAGCGAAGAGAACGTGGGAACGCAGTTCATCGTAGAGCTGGAACTGCGGCCTTCGGGAGGATGCGGCGAGCAGTCCCCGGAGCAGAGAGCACAGGTCAGTGAATTAGTGGAAGACAGCGGCGAAGATATGGCTGTTTTCCGGGATCATGAGGACCGGAAGACAAACAGGGCCGGAGATGTGGGATGGATCGAAGGGAGAAGGCTCCTCCTTGTTGAAGATAACCCTCTCAACAGAGAGATCGCAGAGGAAATGCTCATGGAGGACGGCTTCAAAGTGGAGTCCGCGGAGAACGGCAGAAAAGCGCTCCAGATGATCGTCGAAGCTGATCCCTGGTACTATTCGGCAGTCCTCATGGACATTCAGATGCCGGTCATGGACGGGTACGAGGCGACAAAGCGGATCCGGGCGCTCCCGGACCGCAGCAGGGCGCAGATCCCGATCATAGCCATGACGGCCAACGCCTTTAAGGAGGACCGCAGCAGGGCGGCGGAGAGCGGAATGGACGCGTATATCTCGAAACCGGTGGATGTGCTGACTCTCAGGTATGTCCTGCGGCGCGTGCTCCGATAAACCCGTGCAGAAGAAAGGAGAAATATCATGATTCCGGCTTATTCGATCGATCCCGACAGACAGTATCACATACAGGTGGCAAAGGGCGAAGTGGGAAGATATGTTCTTCTTCCCGGCGATCCCAAGAGATGCGCCAAGATCGCGAAATATTTTGACGATCCGGTACTGATCGCGGACAGCAGAGAATACATAACATATACAGGTACGGTGGACGGCGTCAAAGTGAGCGTGACTTCCACGGGCATAGGCGGTCCCTCCGCGGCGATCGCGCTGGAGGAACTGACCAACTGCGGCGCAGACACATTTATCAGAGTCGGCACCTGCGGAGGCATGCAGGAGGAGGTCCTGAGCGGCGACCTGGTGATCGCCTCGGGAGCCATCCGTATGGACGGGACCAGCAGAGAATACGCGCCGCCGGAGTATCCCGCAGTGGGGGATTACGAGATCCTGAAGGCGCTCGAAGAGGCGGCGGACAATCTCGGAATGCGCCATCACGTCGGGGTGGTCCACTGCAAGGACGCCTTCTACGGGCAGCACAATCCGGAGCTCCTTCCCCAGAGCGAGGTCCTCTTGCAGAAGTGGGACGCCTATTTAAGGCTCGGCTGTCTGGCCTCCGAAATGGAGTCCGCGACGCTCTTTATCGTGGGCGGCTACCGCAAGGTCAGGACCGGCACGGTCCTTCTGACCATGGCAAACCAGACCAGAGCGAAGATGGGCCTGCCCAATCCGATCGTCCACGATACGGACGGCGCGATCAGGACGGCCATCGAGGCAGTGCGGGTACTCATACGAAAAGACAGCGCGAAATGATCAAAGGAGGAAGCATGGGAGAGAGTAAGATCACAGTCAGCGACGCGCTCATTACCGAATTGATCGAGAAAGCTCTTCTTATGAGAGAGCTCTCCTACAGCCCTTACTCGGGATTCTCCGTGGGAGCGGCCCTCCTTACGCAGGAAGGCAGGATCTACGGGGGCTGCAACATAGAGAACGCCGCCTATTCCGTGACGATCTGCGCGGAAAGGGTCGCCATGTCCAAGGCGGTGAGCGAGGGAGAATACAGATTCCGCGCACTGGCGGTGGCCGGCGGTAAGGAGAAGACGCCGGACGTATACAGTTTTCCCTGCGGCTCCTGCAGGCAGTTTATGAGGGAGTTCTGCGACACCGAAAGTTTCCTCGTCATTGTGGCAAAGAGCACAGAGGACTATAAGGTCTATACCCTTGAGCAGCTCCTTCCCAATTCTTTCGGTCCGGAAGCGCTGGACATGGGATAAGGCGCACGCGGCGCAGCGGCCCGCAAAATAGCGGCGGCCTTAAGGAGAAAATATGGACTGTAAAGAGTTTAACGGCCTGATTCAGGACTTTCTGAACGACAGGCTCAGCGAGATGAAACTCTCTGAGTTTCTCTCCCACATAGAGAGCTGCGACAGCTGCAGGGACGAGCTCCGCATCCAATACCTGATCTATGAAGGTCTCGAGAGACTTGAGTCCGGCGACACTTTTGATGTGGATAAGGATCTGGCGGATCTTATGAAACTGCAGAAGAAGCGGCTGGGCGTTCGGCACGGCATCAAGATGACCGCGATCGCTTCGGAGATCATCACGACGGCGGCGTTCATCATTGTCCTGTTTGTCGTGCTGTTCTACCAGTGAACGGTCCGGACAGACGCGCCTGCGTCGATAAGGCCCGCTCCGCGGGCCATGAAGAAAGGAAATGGCGGATGGACAGTAAAAAACTCGTGCTCGTGGACGGGCACAGTATTTTAAACAGAGCATATTACGGAATGCCGGACCTGACTAATTCGGCGGGACTGCACACCGGGGCAGTATTCGGTTTTTTAAATATCCTTTTTAAGATTCTGGACGAGGAGAAGGCGGACTATCTGTCCGTCGCTTTTGACGTGCACGCGCCCACCTTCCGGCATGAGACTTATAAGGAATACAAGGGGACGAGAAAGCCCATGCCCGAAGAGCTCAGGGAGCAGGTTCCTCTGATCAAAAAAGTCCTGCAGTCCATGGGCGTACAGATCCGCGAGCAGGCGGGACTGGAGGCCGACGACATACTGGGAACCCTGGCAAAGCGCGGGGAAGCGGAAGGCATGGATGTGACGCTTCTGTCGGGAGACAGAGACCTGCTGCAGATCGCCACGGACCGCATCTGCGTCAGGATCCCCAAGACAAAGCAGGGCCAGACGATCATAGAGAATTACTACGCCGCGGACGTGCTGGAGAGCTACAAGGTGACTCCCAAAGCGTTTATCGATGTGAAAGCCCTTATGGGGGACAGCTCTGACAATGTGCCCGGCGTGCCGGGGGTCGGAGAGAAGACGGCCACGCAGCTGATCGTGGATTACGGGAGCGTGGACGGCGTCTACGAACACATT
Source organism: Lachnospiraceae bacterium UBA4260 (assembly GCA_002395235.1). Lineage (GTDB taxonomy): Bacteria > Bacillota > Clostridia > Lachnospirales > Lachnospiraceae > CAG-791. The sequence goes on from DGWK01000019.1 coordinate 82,515, forward strand.
GAGGAGATCAAAAAGCCGGCGCTGCGGAAAAAGCTCGGGGAAAACGAAGACCTGGCGAGGCTCAGTCTCTTTCTCGTGACGATCAAGACGGACTGCGATATTGAGGTGAACTGGGAGGAGGCCCGCGTCGGAAATCTCTATACGCCGGAAGCGTTTAAACTCTTTACGGAGCTGAACTTCCGTGCGCTGCTTCCCAGGTTTGATGTAAAGGCAGCGCAGAGCACCGCCGAGGAACTGTCATACAGAGTGATCACCGACAAGGAAGGCGCAAAGGAGTACACAGATTCGCTCCTTGCGGCCATGAAGGAGGCGTCTTCGGAGAAGCCTTATCAGATCGGCGTCTACCCGGTCATGGACAAGATCCGCTTCGGCGAAAAAGAGCAGGAGATCCCGGAAGCCGTCGCTCTGTGCGTGGGCAAAAAGGCTGTCTTTCTGCAGGCGGACCCCTCCGATCCGGAGAAGGGACTCACAGCGGAGGGGCTGGCACAGACCCTGGGAGCGCTGCGATCTGCCGCGCTGCGCGCCTGCCGGGAAGACCGGGCGGGAGAGACCGGGCCCGAACCCGTCTCGATCGCGGTCTTCGGCCTCAAGAACCAGTACCCGATCTGGGAAATCGACAGCGGCGCCGAGTTTTGTGACGGCATTCGCCTGGAGGGATTTGCGGACCTTTTGATCGAGTGCTATCTGTGCAATCCTCTCGAGAGCGATTACCAGCCCGAAATGGTCGCCTCCGAGTATCTGGAGGAGTCCTGTCCCACCTGGAAGCAGATTTTTGACAAAAGATCGAAGAGTCAGGCGTTGGCCGAGAAGCGGGAGGAACTCATCGAATACGTCTGCCGGATGGCGTCTGTCCTGGCAAGGGCGGCGCAGCCAGTGGCGGAGAAGCTGGAGCGGGAAGGCATGACGGCACTTTATAGAGAGATCGAGAGACCTCTTTCCTATATTCTGTTCGATATGGAGCGCATCGGCGTCCGGATCCTGCCGCAGGAGCTGGCGCAGTACAGCGCATCGCTGGGAGAGCAGGCGGACGCGCTGGCGGCAAAGATCTATGAGCAGTGCGGCGAGGAGTTCAACATCTCTTCCCCCAAACAGCTGGGCGTTATTCTGTTTGAAAAGCTGGGCATGCCCGGGGGCAAAAAGACAAAGACGGGCTACTCCACGGCGGCCGGCGTGCTGGAAAAACTGGCCCCGGACTATCCGGTCGTGGATGACATCCTTCAGTACAGGGCGGTCACCAAGCTCAAATCCACGTATGCGGACGGGCTCACGGCTTTTGTCGCGTCGGACGGCCGGATCCACACGAGCTTCAATCAGACGATCACGGCGACCGGAAGGATCAGTTCTACGGATCCCAACCTACAGAACATCCCAATGAAGACGGAGATGGGCAAGAAGATCCGGAAGGCGTTCATCCCTTCCGAGGAGAATGTGTTCGTCGACGCGGACTACTCCCAGATCGAACTGAGGATCCTCGCGCACATGAGCGGGGACAGAGAACTGATCGACGCCTATAAAGAAAACGAGGACATCCACCGGATCACCGCCTCCAAGGTATTCCACACGCCTTTCGAAGAGGTCACGCCCCTTCAGAGAAGGAACGCCAAGGCGGTCAACTTCGGTATTGTTTACGGCATCAGTTCTTTCGGTCTGAGCCAGGGACTGAGCATTTCCAGAAAAGAGGCGGCCGAGTACATCGACGCGTATTTCAAGACCTATCCGGGGATCAAAATATTCCTGGACAAGCTGGTCTCTGACGCGAAGGAGAAGGGCTACGCCGAGACTATGTACGGGCGCAGGAGACCGGTCCCCGAACTTAAGAACAGCAATTTCATGCAGCGCTCTTTTGGCGAGAGAGTGGCTATGAACTCCCCCATTCAGGGAACGGCGGCCGACATTATCAAAATAGCGATGATCCGGGTCTGGGAAGCTCTCGAGAGGGAGAAACTCAGCTCCAGGCTCATTCTGCAGATCCACGACGAACTGCTGATCGAGGCGGTTCCGGAGGAAAAGGAGCGGGTAGAAAAGCTGCTGGCCCGGGAGATGTCCGAGGCGGCCTCCCTCAAGGTGGCGCTGGAGACAGACGTTCACAGCGGCAGTGACTGGTATATGGCCAAGTGAGCCGCGATGAAATAAGAACTTAAATTAAGAACTGAAATTTTAAAGGGAAAGAAAATGATCACGATCGGAGTGACGGGAGGCGTGGGATCCGGAAAGAGCGAGATCCTTAAGTACCTGGACCAAAACTACAACTGCAGAATCCTCATGTCGGACAACGCCGCCAAGGATCTGGAACAGCCCGGAGGCCCGCTCTACGAGCCGCTGGTGAAGCTCCTGAGCGAAAAGGGAGGAGCGGACGGACAGCGCGGGGAACTCCTGATGGAAGACGGCTCGATCAACAAGCAGGAGATGGCTGCGAGAATCTTCGGCGACCCGGATCTTCTGCGGAAAATAAATGAACTGGTGCATCCGGCCGTAAATCAGTATATACTTGAGGAGATTGACCGCGAGAGGAAGGCGACGGAGAGAGAATTCTTTATTCTGGAGTCGGCCCTTCTGATCGAAAACGGCTACGATAAGATCCTGGACTCCATGTGGTATATTTACTGTGAGGAGAGCGTAAGGAGCGAGAGACTGAGGCGCTCGCGCGGCTACAGCGACGAGAAGATCCGCACCATCATGGACAGGCAGGTCTCCGAGGACGTGTTTCGGGCGCACTGCGACACGGTGATCGACAATACCGGGGAATTTGACGCCGAGACGGGCGCGGCCCGCCAGGTGGACCGGGCGATCCGGCGGCTGCGGGAGCGGTTCCCTGAGGGGTGATTTTTGCCTGCTCTCTACGATAATTATTTTAGAAGGTTACAGACAACAGTATGAGATTTGAAAGTATTGCAAGCGGAAGCAGCGGAAACTGCATCTATGTCGGCTCAGACACCACGCATCTTCTGATGGACGTGGGAATCAGCAGAAAGAGAACGGTGGAGGCTCTTAAAGACCTTGATCTGGAACTGCGGGATATAGACGGCATTTTTATCACCCATGAACACTCCGACCATATCGACGGACTTCCGATGATCGCGAAGAAATCGGAGATGCCGATCTACGCCACGCGGGGCACGATCGAGGCAATCAGAAGGATGGACAAGTGCGCGGACATCGATCCCGACAGGTTTGTGGTCATCCGCCCGGATGAAAAGATTACAGTTAAGGACCTGCAGGTCGATCCCATGAGGATCTCCCACGACGCGGCGGAGCCGGTGGGATACAGGGTCTATTACGGAAGGCAGAAGGCGTGCATCTGCACCGACCTCGGCTGCTACAATGATTACACGGTGGAGTGCCTCAAGAACTCGGATGTGCTCCTCATCGAGTCCAACCACGATGTCAACATGCTGCAGGTGGGAAGATATCCCTATATGCTCAAGAGAAGGATCCTGGGAGACAAAGGGCACCTGTCCAACGCGACCAGCGGACAGCTCCTCTCCAGAGTCCTCAATGACCATATGAAAGGGATCTTTTTGGGACATCTGAGCAAGGAGAACAATTTCCCCGAGCTCGCTTTTGAGACGGTGCGGGTGGAGATCATGAGCTCCGACGCCCAGTACAGCCCGGAGGAGCTGCCGATCTTCGTGGCGGACAGAAAGAGGCCTTCGGCGCTCGTGGAATTCTGAATCGTTCCATTTAACTCAGTAACTCAATTCAAGTAGGAGGATTACAATGCAGAGAGCGATCATTACAGTAGTCGGCAAGGACACCATCGGAATCATCGCGGGGGTGTGCACGTATCTCGCGGAGAATAAGATCAATATCCTGGATATCTCCCAGACGATCGTACAGGGCTACTTCAACATGATGATGGTCGTCGACGTCACGACTTTGGACAAGCCTTTCGGACAGATCGCGGATGAACTGGCCGTCCTGGGACGGGAGAAGATCGGCGTTCAGATCAAGTGCCAGAAAGAGGAGATCTTCGACCTGATGCACAGGATCTGAAGCGCATAAGCGGAGCAGGAACCATCGTAAACACAGTCAGCTACTATAAGGCCCGTCGCGGGCCTGGGCAGGAGGCTATATGATAGGCATCTCTGAGGTCAGCGAGACCAATGAAATGATAGAGAAAGAGAATCTGGACGTCAGGACCATCACCATGGGCATCAGCCTTTTGGACTGCATCGACTCCGACCTGCAGGTTCTCAGACAGAAGATTTATGACAAGATATACGCAAGCGCCGCCAATCTGGTGAAGGTGGGCGAGGAGATCTCCACCGATTACGGAATCCCGATCGTCAACAAGAGGATCTCCGTGACGCCGATCGCCCTGGTGGGCGGAAGCGCCTGCAAGTCCCCGGAGGACTTCGCGCAGATCGCGCTGACGCTGGACAAGGCCGCCCGCGATGTGGGCGTCAATTTCCTGGGAGGATACAGCGCTCTGGTCTCCAAAGGCATGACGGCGGCGGATAAGCTCCTCATCGAGTCCATTCCACAGGCTCTCTCGGAGACGCAGCTGGTGTGCTCCTCCGTGAACGTGGGCTCCACCAAGACCGGCATCGACATGGATGCGGTCCGCCTCATGGGAGAGATCATCCGACAGACGGCGGAGAAGACGGCGGACTCCGGATCCATCGGCTGCGCCAAACTGGTCGTTTTCTGCAACGCGCCGGATGACAACCCCTTTATGGCGGGCGCCTTCCACGGCGTGACGGAAGCAGACCGGATCCTCAACATCGGCGTCAGCGGACCGGGCGTTGTCAAAAAAGCGCTGGAGTCCGTTCACGGCAAAGACTTCGAGACACTCTGCGAGACAGTGAAAAAGACGGCCTTTAAAGTTACCCGCGTAGGGCAGCTGGTCGCCAAGGAAGCCTCCAGACGTCTGGGCGTGCCCTTCGGCATCATTGACCTCTCTCTGGCCCCGACGCCCGCCATCGGAGACAGCGTCGCGGACATTCTCTGCGAGATGGGTCTTGAACACGCCGGCGCGCCGGGCACGACAGCGGCGCTGGCTCTGCTCAATGACCAGGTCAAGAAGGGCGGCGTCATGGCGTCCTCCTATGTGGGTGGCCTGAGCGGCGCGTTCATCCCGGTCAGTGAAGACCAGGGAATGATCAACTCCGTGACTGCCGGATGCCTGACACTGGAGAAACTCGAGGCCATGACCTGTGTGTGCTCGGTTGGACTGGACATGATCGCGATCCCCGGCGACACAAAGGCTTCTACCATCTCCGGAATCATCGCCGATGAGATGGCCATCGGCATGGTCAACCAGAAGACAACGGCCGTCCGACTGATCCCCGTGATCGGAAAAGGCGTGGGCGATAAGGTGGAATTCGGCGGCCTTTTGGGCTATGCGCCCATCATGCCGGTCAATCCTTTCGGCTGCGAGGAGTTCATCAGCCGCAAGGGCAGGATCCCCGCTCCGATCCACAGCTTTAAAAACTGATTTTTTCGGAATAATTTGTCTATTTTGCACAAAACATTCTTGATATCTTTCCTTAAATAAGGTGGAAGTAGACGAAAAGGATTCTATGTTGTAGAATGAATACAATAGCACGCGAGGCGGATCCCAGGTCATGCGGACGGGATCCGGAACAGATTCATTTCGGCGTGCAGCTAATTAAAGGAGGATATTATGAGCAGCGAAAAGAGAATTGATGTGACGGCGCTCGGAGAACTCTTGATCGACTTCACACAGAACGGAATCAGTGAACAGGGAAACGGCATGTTTGAAGCCAATCCCGGCGGAGCTCCCTGCAACGTTCTTGCCATGCTGAACAAGGCAGGCAAAAAGACCGCTTTTATCGGCAAGGTCGGCAACGATATGTTCGGCAGGCTCCTCAAAGCCAGGACTGAGGAGCAGGGCATCGACATGAGCGGCCTGGAAATGGACGAGGAAGTCCACACGACGCTGGCGTTTGTCGAAAAGCTCCCGAACGGCGACAGAGACTTTTCCTTCTACAGAAATCCCGGAGCGGATATCATGCTCACGGCTGAGGAAGTGGAGAAACACCGCGGCCTGATCGAGAGCGCGAAGATCTTCCATCTCGGCACGCTTTCCATGACGCACGACATGGTGGAGAAGGCCACTCTCAAGGCTCTCGAGATCGCCAAAGAGGCGGGCTGCCTGATCTCCTTCGACCCCAACCTTCGCCCTCCGCTGTGGAGCAGCGAAGAGAAAGCCAAGGAGAAGATCGCCTTCGGTCTTTCCAAGTGCGATATCCTCAAGATCTCCGACAACGAGATCACTTTCATGACCGGAGAGGAGGACCTGGACAAGGGCATTAAGAAGATCATCGACGAGTATCACATCCCGCTGGTCTTCGCGACCTTCGGTCCGGACGGATCCAAGGCTTACTGCGGCGGGAAGGAAGCGTACGAGAAGGGATTCCTCAATCCCAACACGATCGAGACTACAGGCGCGGGCGATACCTTCTGCGCCAGCGCATTGCTCCATGTCCTCAAATACGGCATCGACGGACTGAAGGACGAGGCAAAGCTTCATGAGCTTCTCACCTTCGCCAACGCGGCTGCCTCCCTTGTGACCACCAAGAAGGGCGCGCTCTGCGTGATGCCCACCGTGGATCAGGTAGAGGACTATATCAAGGCGTCCGGCAGATGAGGACTTTGGCGGACCGGGATCCGGGACGGACCTGAAACAGGATTTGCGACGGGCTTTGCAATTTGACTTGCAAAGCCCGTATTTTCTGTTATAATAATGATCGTCGATAAGCAGGTATAGTACATCGGTAGTATGCCAGCTTCCCAAGCTGGAGAGACGGGTTCGATTCCCGCTACCTGCTCGTTTTTTATATTCAGCGTCACTGGTTTTAGTGGCGCTGTTTTTATATTCAGACAGTTGGTTTTAGGCGGCTTGCGCCGCAACGATTATGGAGTTTGTGGGTTTTGTGTGGATTGATGCATGGTTTTATGCCCGTGAAAAGGGGCTCAATTTGGGCATGATTTTGAGCCCCTTTCCGGGATTTTACCTGAGTGTTTTTCGAGGGGACGGGGCATATTCCCGGCGGCACCGGAGTGGTTGAGCCCCTTTAGGGGCTCAGGAATTATGCAGATACGGCTGCATATATGCAAATTATGCGTTTTTGGCGCATTTTCTGACATGAAATTATTTTGGTTTATGGATGAAAATGTTTCAGTGTAAAATGAATAAATTTGATGTATAATATTATATTTTGTGTTATAATGAATTAACAACTAAATAGAGTAGCAATTTAATTCGGTATCGTTCATTTGGTATCGCTCCCCGAAAGGGTTTTACAGATTTTAATGGATTTCATCTTCATGATGAAATTGTTTCATTGAAATCTGTATTTTTTTGGTCAAAAATCAGGGATATTTCCCTAGAAATTCATTTTGTGGCAGATTTGCCGGGTAAGTTATCAGTAAGAAAGTGAGGAAAGAGAGATGAAAAAGGTTCAGGACATCAAGGTTTACGACGCAGGCGACGGTTTCACGGTCATGATTACGACAGACAAGCGCGAAGGCATTAGGACGGCAGTTATTTACGAGAGCAGAAATATTTTCTCAGCGGAAAGGATTTTCCGTCTGCCGATTGACATGTACAGCGAGTCAAAGTTTATGGAAATGGTCGAGATGGCACTGCCGGATTACAAGTATCAGGTAATGCCGGAATGGATTAGGATTGGAGACGAAACCAAACGGCAGGCGGAAGCAGAAAAAGAAGCGGCAAGAGAAGCGGCAAAGGAAGAGGCGCGAGGGACAATCCTTCTCGGCAGAAAAAAGAACGAAGACAATATCGCGGGTGAATAACCCAATTTCGGATAGTTACATTTTTAGAGTCAGCAGGTAGGCACACCGTAGGCGGCTTCCGGGTTCGATGCCCGGGGTGCTTATTTCCCCATCAGGGGACAGAAACAAAAAAGTGAGAGTATTGTGCATAGCACAGAGCACACGAAAGGAGAAAAGCAATGGCAAAAAAGATTTGGACAGATGGAAGTCATATCATCAACGGTCAGGAAGTTTGGGTCGAAGACGGATATGTAACGGGTGGTTATCTGGAAAGCCCTAACGGTATGGGAGAAATGATGCCCGCGGCGGTTTACAAGGGAAGTAGCCGTTCCGACGAGTGGACTAAGGTTGATAAGGTCAAGGTTGAGACGTATCGAAAAGGTAATTATCGTCTTTTCCTGTGAGAGTATATTCCGAAACAGAATTTTCACTGAACCCGTTTTGGGGTGGAACACTTTGGGATTTCGAAAGGATGGAAGCGTGACTACAAGAGAGCGTATTGATTGGGTAATGCGTCAGCCTGCGGTGGATACGAGGTACATGTTCGCAATGCGTGAACATTTCTGCAAACTGGGGATGACAGCACTTCTTAAATCCGGTCGTGACCCGGAGCAGAAAGCGCCGATAGAGGAAATCGGACGTCTGTACGAGAGATACAGGGACGATTGGGAAGAACATTACGATGAACAGTGAACCTGAGGCGTTCTGTAAGTGAGACGCAGGACGCCCATTTTAAAAGTGAAAGGTATGGAGATATGATTAAAAAGATTGAGTTTTCCGAGGAAAGTAAAGAGTTGATGGAAATATCCCACGGCGGAGAGCGCGGCAATACGAAGGAAAATGCCAGGGTGGCGGCGGCAGAGTGGATAAAAAGCCTGAAAGCAGCAGGACTACACGGCAGGGTGTTCATAGACAGATTTAATATAGTGTTGTTTTATCCTGACGACCTGAGCATGGATACCCGGCGGAAAGCGGCAGAATGTGCTTCCAAGGTAGAACTCTTCCAGAGCGGCGATGCGGAGTGGATGGTACTCCCAATTTTCTATGTTTTCTATGGCTTCTATTATGGGCACGGCAAGGTGTGGCAAGATAACATTCCTTACGCGACACTGGAACAGGCGATGGAGAAAGCGGCGGAGATTGCGACAGCGATGGAAGGATACAGACCCGTATATGACCTGGAGGCGTTGACGATATGGGCAGAAGGTATGGAAGGGCGGCTGTCAGGATATGATTTGTGGAGAGAGTTGCGTCGTGCAGGATACAAAATCGAATTCAATGAGAAATAAGGTGTTGGGGGAACACCTTATTTTTTTGCGCTTTTTTCCGGGCGGTGGAGTTTTAAAAATCATCCCTCTTATAGAAGGCATATATAGCAGGGCACAAAAAGACATGGTTTTCAGGGTAAATTGGGCGGTTTCCGACATAAAAAGTCCATCCGAGATGATTTGCAGTGGTATCCAAGTATGATGTAAGTCCACTTCATGCAATTTCTGTTTCCGGGCGGCAGATGCGGAAACATGTTCCTGAAACGTCGGCAAAACGTCGTCGATGCGTCGTCGATGCGTCGTCGATGCGTCGTCGACATGGTGGGGCGCAGATAACGGGGAAACGCAAAAAATAAAGATTTTATAAATTTTGCGTTTTAGGGCGAACGGTTTTGGGAAAAATCGGGGATAGTATCAGTGGGGGATATTTGTGTAGATATCCGCCGCGGGCGGAGCGGGGTACCTGGCGGCGGAGATGGGCGGGATATAGAAGCGTGGCGGGCAGTACCGGCGGAGTGAGCATGGCGAACGGAGCCGTGTATACGAGATGACCCGATATGAAAATACGAGCGGAGCCGTGATATACGAGACAAACGGATATGAAAAGATGAGAGGGGCGGGATATGAGGGCGTGGCGACCGTGAATTTGGCGTTTTGAGCGGCGTTCCCGGCAGGCAGGGGATTTTACATGGAGTGCAAGAAACTGGCGCGGCGGGCAGTACCGGCGGAGTGAGCATGGCGAACGGAGCCGTGTATACGAGATGACCGGATATGAAAAGATGAGCCGGGCGCAGAAAAACGCACGGGAAATCGCACGGAAACGCACGAGTGCGATAGTGGCGGGAGCGGGCAGCAGGGAAATGGACGGGATATGAAGGCGTGGCGGGCATGGCGGCGGCGCCATATATTTATAGCTGAATTATAAATATATGCTTAGGGGGATGAATATGTCTGAATGTGTGTTTTTTTTAATAAATCTAAATTCTATGATACTTCTCTTAGAAGTAAAACATTCTAGTTATATGTTTCTAGGATTAATAATTCTAACTATATGTCTCTCAGGAATAAAATATTCTAATTATACGCTTCTTAGGGATTAATCTGTTTTAATTATACACTTATCAGGAATGAATAATTCTATGTCCAAATTTCCTCGACGTCCATTTCGCCTTCATGTACTCGACTCCCTGACCCGCATGCCTTCCGCCCCGCCTTCAGGGGCGGGCGGAGGCAGGCGGTGGGGGTTCTGGACGTAGAGGGTGAGGGAGTGAAACCGGGAGTGTGTTGAATAGTTACAGGATGTAGAAAACCTAGAAGTTGTGGATGACCTGAGAATGAATGAATTGAAGATGTTGAGAACCCGTAGGTGTGCACAAATTTCCGATATAAATTAGCGTTTCGGAAATCTGTGCACTTTAAGGAAGGGAATGGGGTGTGGACAAATTTATATAATAATTAGCATTTTACAAATTTGTCCACTCTGAGAGGATGAACTGGATGTGCACAAATTCTTAAATTATATAATTAGCGTTTCACAAATTTGTGCACTTGAGGTGGACACTTTGGAACAGTAATATTAAGTATGTAAGAATAGTAATGAGATAAAATTTTTTTTTAAAATATAGAGATTTAATGTTGCAAAGATACATATTTTGTAGTAATATAAAGTATGAAGAACTATACATTGTGAGAGGTACAGTAATGAAAACATTGAGAGCAAGAAGAAAGGAGTTAGGTCTTACGCAGCCTGAGATGGCGGAGAAAGTCGGTGTCTCTGTAACTGCGCTACGTCATTGGGAGCAGGGACACAGGGTTCCGACACTGGCATATCTGCATGCGATTGAACGTGGGTATGAAATTGACATCCATGACATTGCGGATTTTGCGGAGATGAGACCGGACGCACGCAGAAAGGCTAGCGTCGAGGACATGATAGAACAGCGTAAACGCCGTGAAGAATTTCTTGCGCAGGAGAAAGCACGCAAGGCAGTCGAGCGCAGAGAGCGCAAGGCACGTAAGGCTATCGAAGCGGCAGAGAAGGCACGCAGGGAAGCGGAGCGTGAGTTAGCACAGATTAAAGGAACAGAGTAACAATAGTATATGTATTAGGACAACGAGGTTGAACCGAAACGACCCGCCGATGAGCGGGCATAAATAATCAGTTCATTAATTTCATAATTCAAAATTACTTACATATCCTACCGGGACAAACCCGGTATCAATTCCATTCAGACTAAGCACACAAGACAATTCACTATCTTATCATCCGGGTTTCTGAAAACCCGTCAGCGGTGTTCACCGCAACCACGTTTCAAGTCTGATAACGTGGAAATTCAAATTCTATATTTAGTCGTTTGACTATGATGGTTCAGCCTTCGTCAACGGAGGCGATTATGAAAAAAACAAAAAAAGTAAAGATTGAGCGGTTATTTGGTAGACAGTACCTGTCCGACAAACCTTGTTGGGACGACCCGAAATCCTTCCGCGGGAAGGTGACGTTGGTGAAAGCCGGGACCGGAAGCGGAAAATCAACGGCGATGTTAAATCTCGCTGAAGACGACGATTATCTGGGGAAGAACGACAAGATGTTATTCATGACGACCCGCCGCACGGACGCGGCGAAACTGCGTGCAAAGGTCGAAAAATTGAGTCTTACGGCAAAGGTCGATGTCATGACAGTGCAGTCGTTTGAAGAGGCGATTTCCGTTTATGACATGAGCGGAGCAAAGTATCTGGAACAGTACAAAATAGTTGTGTGTGATGAGTCGCATTATTGGCTGACGGACACGGCGTTCAGTACATCCTCGATTTTGTCTTATGAAGCGGTCAGGTCGTTTGCAGATGCGATATCTGATACGGACAAGATGTTGTTCTTGATGTCAGCGACGCCGGAGCGTTTAAACAAGATTTTCCCTGTGAGCCGGAATGTCAGTGGCGATGTCTATACAGACCATATCCGTCAGGTGGTTTTCGTACCCGATGAGGATTACGTGGCGCAGGCGGCGTTGAACATATCGAGGGCGATACAGAACGGAAAGAAAGGTATCGTCTTTGTACGCAATAAGAATGACATATATAAAATCCTGACAGAACTTGGAGCGCAGGCGGAGCGTGTTGAAGTATACACGGCGGAGAAGCGTCCTGAATGTTTAGATAGTGGGGAGTACGAAATTCCTGAGGGGAAGAACGCGATTATCGCGACATCCGTTCTCGCATATGGAGTTGATTATAACGATTGGAATATTGAATTCGTTATGACGAATAGCGCAGACCCGGTAGTGGCAGTTCAGGAACTGGGCAGGCGCAGATGCTTTGGGGAGAAAGAAGTCGACTATTATGTTTCGGATTTCACGGCAGATTATTTGCTGAGAGCATATCAGACATTCAGGAAATACCTGGCGGAAGCGGAGACGTTCAGCGAGAACCCGGATGAGTTCTTTAAAGCAGGCGGGCATTGGTACGAAGGATTTATCCACAAAAACAGAGCGTTCCGAGTTAAGCGTCATACGACAACATTGACGACGGATGCGGTATATATGGAAACACTGAGACGTTTTGCAGATTATGCGGTGGAAATCGAGGATGGCACAGACAGTTGGGAACACATGGTTCTGAGTCGTTTGGGATTTGACAGCAGAACACCGGCGCCTGTTAAGCCGTATAAAGACATCGTTGCTGAGGATGTAAAGAGTATGTTGTCGCAGATGGAAGCGGCAGACGTTCTGACGACGGACGATTGGAAAAAATTGGGCAGAATGCTGAGAGCGAAAAACCGGACAATAAAAGGAAAAGGCACGGCATATAAGCATGGAGATTACCTTTCTTCACCTAAAAAGATTGACCCGTATATCAGAAATTACGGATATAAGGCAGGCGAACGCGAAAGGAAGCAGGTCGACGGTAAGCGCATTTCCTATTATCCGCTGATACGTCTTAACGACGCAGAAAGCGAGGGAAAAGAGTAATGAAATTTTTGGCGATTGTATATCTGATAGTCTTTCCCTTCCTGTGGTACGAAATGGAAAAAAAGTGATGATGGACGCAGAGAAAGCGGAGCGGGATTTACTGGAAGAATGGCGGCTGCTGCACGCGGAGATAGATGCGGCGGTCGCCCGGATGGCGGCAGAAGCGGAACAAGACAGGCGAAAAGTATCAGGGGAAGGGAAGCGAAGCAGTATGAAAGAAATAGAGTTTGTAGTTTACGGCAGACCGAAGGGGAAAGGCAGACCGCGTTTCACAATGGATGGTCACGCATATACGCCTCAGGCGACGAAAGCATATGAAAAGGAAATCCGGCAGGCGTTCCGGGCAGCGGGCGGCACGTCCTTTGGAAGCGTTCCGGTGGCGGTCGAAATTGTAGCATACTACCCGGTTCCGAAGTCAGCAAAGAAATCGGACAAGGAAGCTATGGCGGCGGGCATGGTCGTTCCGATGGTGAAACCGGATATCGACAATGTTTTGAAAGCGGTCTTGGATGGCATTCAGGGCGACGACGGAGCGTTTCATGATGATGCTCAGGTGGTAAGTATCCGGGCAGAGAAAAGGTATGACAGAATTGGAGCGGAAGGAGCGGTCGTGGTTCGGATAAGAGATGTATCACCGTGAAAAATTTTTAAAAAAAATATCAAAATAAGGCGATATTTCCCTAGAAATTTTTTCCGGGGAGACGGGAGCGGGTAAGTTACCAGTATAGAAATAAGAATTGAGGGTCATATCGGAGAGCGATTGGGGTGCGAAACCCGATGACCTATTTCCTGAGACAGGTGAGAGCGTCGAGGGAGCATACGAAATAGAAATAAGTATAAGTATGTAAGAAAAGGAGATGTTTATATCATGGCAGGTTATAAGAAAATTGATTTTGATGAAAAGGGACAGAGGGATGTTGTCCTGAATGCACTTTGCGGGAATTCTAGGGTATATGCGGTGACGACATGGCAGATGCAGTCGCAGTATCGTATCGCGGTAATGACGCGTGAAGAAATTGACAAATGGACGGGCGATGACCTGATGTTGGTTCCTGTAACGCTCTCGGATAAACAGGAAGCGACAGGGAAGCAATTTGTGGATATTAGTCAGATTTCGTTCGAGGACACGACGGCGGTTTCCTTTACTTTCGAGGGAAAATGTGGGGCGGACGTTACAGTGTCGTTGGCAGGCGTGGGGTTCCGTGACCCAGCGATATTCACGGCGGGCGGCGGAGCACAGACTATTGTTTACAGATTGAAACGCGGCGGCGGAGCGCAGGCGGTTCTGAACATGGCACAGCAGGCGACGATTGTTATCAGACGGTATTTCCCGGGAGTGCGCGGATGTATGCCGGTCGTACCAATTCCGAAGGTGAAACATGGAGTTGAGTACAAGTTCGCACCGGCGCAGTGGACGGAGAATTCCGCGGGTATTCTGTCCAGTATATCGACAGTATGTGGATTGAAGTCCATGAAGCCTGCGGCTTGGAATTATCAGGACGAATTCTTTCCGGTTCCCGAGCATGAAGTTTTTAAATCGTGGAAGAAAGTGCAGACCGGAAGCCTCGTGCGTATGTGCGACGGAGACGCGAAAAATCCCAAATACGTGGTCTTCGATACGGAAACGGCGCAGGCAGGAATGTGGGCGCAGGACTTCGAAGCGTTCATGATGAGGATGTATTATCAGTCGTTACATCCTGTGACGCAACCCGCGCCGTCCAGGCTGGGCGCGGAGAAGCGTCCGCAGAGGGTTTTGGAGATTGACGACATATGGGAAACGAAGAAGTCAAGACCGAAAAAAAAGAAAATTCCGACGGGGATTGGATACATAGACAAAAATTTTAGCGGGATTCCTGAGGCCGGGTTAAGTGTTTTCACAGGAATTCCGGGTGGCGGAAAGTCGACTATTGTATCGCAGATAATCCTGAATGTGATTGAGATGGGATACAAGGTTGTCCTGTTTTCCGGTGAAATGGATGATACGTCAATTTTCGACGCTATGGCGAACCAAGCGGCAGGACGCGATAATCTGCGCAAAGGCGACAGTGAACTGGGTTCGTGGGATTGTGACCCGGACGTTGAACACAGAATTAAGGATTGGCTACGCGGCAGATTGGGTGTTTACAATAACGAGTGGGATTTTGATTTCCACGAGGTGTTACAGTTTTGCTTGGAAGATTGCAAAAAGCGTGGAGCGCAAATACTGGTTCTGGACAACCTTATGATGTTGACCGTGCAGGGTATCCGCGACCCGCTTGAAAAACAGAAATATATTGTACAAAAACTGAAAAGCACGGCGGCATCCACAGGATTGTCAATTTGGTTGGTTGCGCACAGTAAGAAAAGTGGTGGAAGATTGCTGACACTGGATGACATACTGGGTGCATCGGAGATAGCAAATCTGTGCGATGATATTTTTGCAGTGTACAAAGCGAGCCACGTATTCAAAAAAGCGTACCTCGACGAGTACGGCGTGAAAGTCGGAGACGACAAAGATGTTGACCCGGATATCTTTTTCTCGAAAAGTTTTGGTCAGGAAAAGAAAACGCAGTATGGTAACGAAATTTCCCTTCCTACGAATATCATTTCGGTCTTGAAAGCGCGTTATGACATGATGCGTGAAACGACGTTTTCCGGTCTGTATTTCGAAATCGGAAGCAAACGTCTGTTGGATTATGATGGACAGCAGATACAGTACGGATGGCAGACGAAGACCCGCCCGCCGGTATATACGAAGAGTTTTATACCCATGGGCACGGCGACGGCGAAAGAGGTGGAAACGGAAACGGTTGACATACAGTCGGATGGACGTGATGCGTTCCTTGACCTTCCGACAGGGGATTAAATAGAGAGCGAGGTGAGAACGTGGAGTATTGGAGTGTAATTTTCAGACTCGAAAAAGTAGGTGACCTGAGGCGCACGGAGCGGGAGATTAACGACCAGATAAATCTTTGCCGGCTGAGAGCGCTCCCCGGAAGCCCGGTTCTGAGCGATATGCCGAAAACGCATACGAACGCGGTTCATGGGCTGGACGATTTTTACGTCGATGCGGAGCGTTTTTTCAAAGCGAAAAAGCGGATAGAAACGCAGATAAGGGCGGCGGTCGAAGAGGCGGAACGGCTGATGGAATATGCCGGGACGGATTATTCGAGAGAGGTGATGCGGATGTATTATCTCGGAGGGATGACAAAATCGGAAATTGCAGAGAGGACAGGCAAAACCGTCAGGTGCATATCAATGCTGATACTCAGGGGAGCGCGGAGAATTGCGGAGAATTACGATTTGGTAGCATGAGACATACATAATTGCACAAATAATCACAAAGAGGTCTTACAATGAAATACGAGGGGAATTAATGGGGACGTTCCGGGATTGGAGCGTTCTCTTTTTTGTACCTGGGGAATTGATTGAATATCACATACTTTCGAGAAAAATGAAAAAATATTTGAAATTTTCAGAGAAAATAGTTGCATGTTACCGAATTGTTTGCTACAATTAGAATAGATAAATATAGATATATATAACACATAGCACGAGCGCCATAGAAGGGCGCTTTTTTTATGCATAAAAAGTATATGCATGTATGTGAATAACGAGAGCGAAAGGAGAAAAGATTTGAACAGTGTAATTTTGATGGGAAGACTGACGAAAGACCCGGATGTGCGTACATCTCAGAACGGTGTGACAAGTGCGAGGTTCACTCTTGCGGTTGACAGACATTCAAAGAATGACCCGGACGCAGCTGATTTCCCTAGTTGTGTGGCATTTGGCAAAACGGCTGAAATTGTACGTGACTATCTGAAAAAGGGTGTGAAGATTGCGGTTCAGGGACGTATCCAGACGTCAAAGTATCCTGACGAAACCGGAAAAGAAGTTTACAGGACAGACGTTGTGGTTTTGGGAATTGAGTTTTGCGAGCGCAAGCAGGACGGCGGACAGGCACAGGCACAGCCGCATGGACAGACCGGAAACGGTATGCCGCAGAACGGCGCACCGGCACAGAATTACGGCGGATATGGACAGCCGCAGAACCGTGGCGGATACGGACAGCCGCAGAACTACGGCGGGTATCAGAGCCGTGGCGAATACCAGCAGGCTGAACTGCCGTTTCATTGATTGATTTGATAATGATATGGGCACCTACCCTTCGGGGGAGGGTGCCTGTTTTAGTGTGCGGGGTATTTTGGGGATGGTTTGTGATTTTAAACGAGATGCGCAGCAGAGAACGAGACTATACCGCATATGGGACAACATGAACACCAGATGTTCATGCCCGAGTAAGGGACGTGACTACGAAAAATATTACGGTGGCAAGGGTATCAGGGTATGTGATGCGTGGAAGCACAGTTTCGAGAATTTCCGGGACTGGTCGTTGGAGCATGGATATGCGGAGAATTTGCAGTTAGACCGTATCGACAGTGACGGCGATTATACGCCTGAAAATTGCAGATGGGTGACTGCGCAGCAGCAGGCGTGGAACCGTTCGAATAGTATCAAAGTTATTTTCGGTGGAGTCGAGAAACCGCTCGCAGAGTGGGTTGCGATTTTCGGTATTGACTATCGTCGTGCGTATGAGCGCCGCAGAGCGGGTTGGGATGTTTACGACATGCTTTTCTGCCCCTGTGGTATGCGACGTTCGAAGTTCCATAAACAGGTAGTTGGCTAACAAGATGTATAAAAGAGGCGGGTAAATCCGGTTCGCCGGACACCCGCCCCCATTGGTATAGAGCGTTGCGCCCTGATGTTGATTTAGAGGTTATCTCCACCTCTGCTCTCACACACAGCACCGGGACGTAGCGTTGTGTATCAATGGATTGAAGTATGAAAGAAAAAGAAAATGAAGAGAAAAGAAATTCTGGACAGAGCCGCGGTCATAGTCGGCGGCAAAGATGGTCAGCACGGTGGCACCGAGGACAATTTCAATAGAATTGCGAGACTGTGGTACGCATATAAGGGTACACCCTTCACGGCGAAGGACGTGGCTGTGATGATGATTTTGCTGAAGGTGGCTCGGATTGCGTCAGGGCACCAGAACGACGACAATTTCGTTGACATTGCGGGATATGCGGCCTGTGGCGGAGAGTTGGAGGCGAGCGACGATGTTTGAAAAAGTGAACCCGTCCCATGTTGACAAAATTGCAGACAGGATTGCGGGAGCGATTGTTGACCTGGCATATGGTATTCAGGAAGACCCGCGGATTGCAGTAGAAATCCTGATTGGACATGGAGTTTGCCATATTATTGCGGAGACGAGCGTTCACATTAAAACATGCAAGGTCGAAGAAATCGTGAACAGAATTGCGGGTGGCAGACTGCTGACGAATTACTATGAACGCCCTCAGGATGGACATCTGGCACAGAACCAGATGGACGGGTTCCGTTGCGGAGATAATGGTATCTTCCGGGGGATGCCTGTGACCGACGAGCAAAAAGAACTGACACGGATTGCCAGGGGGATATACAGGAAATACCCGTATGATGGGAAATACATTCTTGATGGTTCTAGGCTGATAATATGCCAGAGCAACGCGGGGAGCGATGAACTGCGCAAGGAATTTCCGGGAGCGGTTGTAAATCCTCTGGGGGACTGGACAGGTGGCACGGACGTCGATACCGGCGCAGTAAACAGAAAATTGGGTTCCGATATGGCGGACAGCGTGACCGGCGGCGGACTGCATGGGAAAGACCTGAGCAAGGCTGACGTATCAGTGAACATTTATGCGTTCCTGAAGGCGCAGGCGACGGGAAAACCTGTGGAGTTGTCCTGTGCGATTGGCGACGAGACCGTGGACGGATTGCCGTATGCGGTGATAGTCGAGATGGCACGTGCATATATACAGGATTGCGGCGGATTTGAAAAGTTCGCGGAGTGGGGACTGGTAAGGTAATGGCTAGAAATTCAGACAAAATTGAAATCAGAAAAATTGATGAAATAATACCGTATATCAATAACCCGAGGCATAACAAAGAGGCGGTTGATTTGGTAGCGGCGTCAATATCAGAATTTGGATTTAAAAATCCTATTATTCTGGACAGCAAAAATGTTATCGTTGCGGGACATACCCGTTTCGCGGCTGCGAAAAAGTTAGGTTTAAAAGAGGTTCCGTGCATAATGGCGGATGACCTGACCGAACAGCAGATTAAAGCGTTCCGTCTTGCCGACAATAAAGTTGCCGAGGCGGCGACGTGGGATATGGATTTGCTGAAAATTGAACTCGACGGCATAACAGACATCGATATGTCTAATCTCGGATTTGACAATATTAGCCTTGGAGATGAGATAACCGAAGGGCATAGCGATGTCAGTGAAGATGACGTTCCTGAAAAACCCGATGAGCCCAGTACTAAACTTGGCGATATTTATCAGTTGGGAAAGCACAGACTGATATGCGGTGACAGCACGGATGTCGCGGTTATCGGTAGGCTAATGGATGGGGCAAAGGCAGATATGGTCTTTACTGACCCACCATATAATGTCAATTATGATGAAAAAGAAAAACGGCTCTTAAAATATCGTCCAAACGCAAGAGTAAATGATGATATAAATACCGGTATCAAAAATGATAATATCGGGGATTATAAAACATTTTGTAAAAACATAGCAAATATAATAAGCCAAAATACAGATGGGTGCGTGTATGTATGTGGGGCGCAAGGGAAAGACGGACGAATATTATTTAAGACGCTTGATGATAAAATTCATAACTCAACAACGATTATATGGAACAAACCACATTTCGTTTTGGGTGATGGGAAATATCAAAATAAATATGAACCCATATGGTTTGGGTGGGTAAAAAGCGGTAAATCATTTACTGATGACAGGACATTAACAAATGTATGGGATATAGACAAGCCACAAAAAAGCGAATTACATCCTACTATGAAGCCTTTGGAGTTAGTCGCTAGAGCAATAAAGCATAACCCAAAAGCCAAAAGTGTTTTGGATTTATTTGGTGGTAGTGGTAGCACACTAATAGCCTGTGAACAGTTGAACAGAAAATGCTACATGGCAGAACTCGACCCGAAGTATTGCGATGTCATAATTGCAAGATGGGAGAAATTAACGGGAAAGAAAGCGGAGAGGATTAACTAATCAGAAAGGAGGCGCACAAGATGGCGAAGATGGGACGACCAGTTAAGGTGATAGACCGCGCACAGTTCGAAAATCTGTGCGCTCTTCAATGTACGAAAATAGAAATTTGTTCGTGGTTTGATGTTACAGATAAGACATTAGACAAATGGTGCAAACGGGAGTATGGTGCTACTTTTTCCGAGGTTTATGCAGTTAAGCGCGGCAAAGGGGTAATAAGTGTTCGCCGAGCGCTGTATCAGAACGCAGTGCAAAAAGGGAATGTCAAGGCACAGATATTCTGGTTGAAGAACCATGGGGGAATGACGGATAAGATAACAGGCGAATTTTCCGAAAAGCAGACAGTTGAAGCGACTGTAAATACTTCCATTGAAAATGCGTCAGACCGTATCCGGGCGTTGATTAATGAGGCGGCAAAAGAATGACTGGTATATATATGATACGTAATAAAATTAACGGGAAGGTATATATCGGTCAGAGCCGGGACATAGACCACCGTTGGAGTTGTCATAGATATGACCTTAGACATAACAGGCACGGAAATCCTCATTTACAGCATTCATATAATCTTCACCCGGACGCATTTGAATATAAGGTAATACTCGAATGTAAGCCTGAGGAATTAAACGCAGAGGAAGAAAGACTAATTGAGTCGTATAATGCATGCAACCCGGATTATGGATATAATATAGACTCTAAGGCGAATGGCCCAGGAAAGATGTCGGACGAAACGAAAAAGAAACTTTCCGAAATCAACAAAGGCAAGGACGTTGGTCATATGAGGGGGCGCGTTCTTTCCGCTTCATGGAGACGACATTTATCCGAGGCTCAACCGCATAAACGCGCTGTAATTTGTTTGGAAACGAAACATGTTTATGATAGCGCATTTGATGTGGAAAGAGATGCAGGAGTACAAAGATGTAAAGTTGTTTCCTGTTGTACGGGACACAGAAAAACAGCAGGCGGTTATCATTGGGCTTATTACGACGATTACATTGCGAATCCAGAACATTATGCCGACATTTTAAATGAATATGTACCAACGAAGAGTACCGGTGCCAAGGTGATATGCCTTGATACCGGTATTATTTATGCCACCGCACGGGAAGCGTCAAGATTTTTAGGATTAAGCCCTTCTGCGATTTGTAATTGCCTGAAAGGAAAGGCGAAGACGTCAGGTGGTTATCGTTGGGCTTATTACGATGAACCCTGACGAATTAATCAAATGGTTATATGACCACCCGGAACAAGTCGGCATTCAGGTTGGTTTTAAGGATTTGACAAAAATCCATGGTAAATGGATGCGCGAAATGATTTTTGGCACGGGCGATTATACGCTCATGGCACATCGTGCGTCGTATAAATCCTCATGTCTTTCCGTTGCCATTGCGTTGATGATGGTTCTTTATCCCACGGAAAATATTATCTTTTTGCGTAAAGCGGATAAAGACGTGGCAGAGATGTTGCGAATGGTTGCACAGGCTCTCGAAAGCCAAATTTTGAAGGATATTGTTTCAATTCTTTATGGCAGAGATTTGGTTATCATAGAGCGTTCCCAAGACCACCTGAGCACTAATCTGTGGACATCTCCAATGGGTGCGCCTCAGTTGCTGGGGCTCGGACTTAGGTCCTCAATCACAGGAAAACATTGCACAAAGGTAATTACAGATGACATCTGCAATACCGAAGACAGAAAGAGCCGCGCGGAGCGTGAAAACACGAAACAGGTATATTACGAATTACATAATATCTGTAATCGTGGCGGACGCATTATAAATCTGGGCACAAAATGGCATAAAGACGACGTTTTTACTATTATGCCAAATCAGCATATTTATACATGTTATGACACAGGTTTGATGACCGAAGCGGAAATACAGCAAAAACGAGATGAAATGAGTCCATCTCTGTTTGCGGCGAACTACGAATTGAAGTACGTTGCAGACGGCAATGTATTGTTTCCTAGTGCATTGTTGGATGGTAAAGAGGCGAACATATATAACGGATATGGTCATATCGATGCGGCATACGGCGGCGGAGACAGCGTTGCGTTCACAATAATGAAACGGAACACGGACGGCAGTTATACCGCCTACGGCAAAATTTGGCCAGAAGCACATGTAGAAAATTGTTTGACCGAAATCTATAACCTGTGGGAAGGATACAGATGTGGGACGGTTTTCTCGGAGCGAAACGCTGACAAGGGGTATTTAGCGAAATCGCTACAAGGACTGGAAGTTCCGGCGCAAACGTATCACGAACAGCAAAACAAGTACGTAAAAATCAGCACGCATTTGAAAAAAGCGTGGAAGAAAATACATTGGATACCGGAAACCGACCCGGAGTATCTAGTACAGATAACGGATTATACAGAGCAGGCGGCGCACGATGACGCACCTGATAGCGCGGCGAGCCTGGTAAGAATATTCGAAGGAAAGAACCCGGCGACAACGGCGGATTACCTGCGAGGGGGATTGTAAAATTATGGCTTACGATTTTAAAAAGAAAACGGACATATTTCGTTTCCCGTCGGACGTTCCTCTGACGGATTTAGACCTGATGAAATTCATCTCAAAGAACGACGCGATGTGTCTGATACGGTATAAACCGCTTCAGGATGCATACGATAACCGATACGAGATTTTCAAATTACCCAAAAAACCTTCATGGAAACCGGACAGTCGTATCAGTATGAACTTTGCGGCGGAGATTACGGATACGTTTGAAGGTTTCCTGATGGGACAGCCGGTGACATTTTCCTCAGACGATGAGACCGTTCAGGAATACCTGACACATCTGCACAGTTATGCCGGGCAGACAGACCATACCGCGGAATTGAGCACATTGGTATCGATTTTCGGCAGAGCGTACGAGATTTACTACGTGGACGCAGCCGGGGAGATAGATATGTCATATCTGTCACCGATGGATTCCTTCATGATTTTCGACGACGGCATAGAACCGGAACCGCTGTATTTCGTCAGGACATATTATGACTCGTATGCAAAGATACGCAGAGGGTCGATTTCGGATTCTGATTTCGTAAGGTATTTCCACATACAAGGTGGTATACAGTGGGACGGAGAACCGCTGCCTCACGGATTTGATGGGGTTCCGGCGACAGAGTATAAGCAGAATGTTTCCCGTAAGGGCGTTTTTGAAGATGCGTTGTCAGCGGTCGATGCGTACAACCTTGTCCTGAGTGAAAAGACGAACGACGTGAGGGCGCTGGCTGACGCATATCTGAAAATAGTCGGTGCGGATATCGATAAAGAGACATTGCAATGGATTAGGGATAACAGGATTATCAACCTGCCTTCGACGATTGATGGCAAGACGCCGGATATCGGTTTCTTAGGCAGACCGTCAGCGGACGGCACGCAGGAAAATCTGCTGAACCGTTTGCAGAAAAACATCTTCTCTATGTCAAATGTAATTGACCTGAACAGTGAAGGCTTCCAACAGGCTTCCGGGAAGGCACTGCGTCAGCGCATGCAGTCAATGATAAACCTCGCGGGAAGGAAGCAGAGAAAATTAGACGAGGGATTTAAACGCAGATACCGCCTGATTTTCAGTAATCCTTGCTCAGGCATGTCGGATGATGCATGGACGGCGGTTTCATGGAAGTATAATCTCATGCTCCCCGATGTATTGGGCGACGAGGCGGACACGGCGGGTAAACTTGCGGGTGTTGTTTCGAAGCGCACGCAGCTGAAAGTCCTGTCCATTGTGGATGACCCGGACAAGGAAATCGAAGCGATGGAAGAGGAACAGTCGGCGATATGGACGGACGGATATGACATAGACCGAACGGACAAGACCGACAAGGACGGTGATACCTGATGGCGGACAAGAATTGGAAAGACCAGTTCAAAGAACATTGGGAAGGTAGTGAAAAAGCACTTCAAGCGCAGGTCGAAAGAGCCGAAAGACAGGCAAAGAAAAATCTGCTGAACGCAATGGAAGCGGAAGCGAAGCGCCTTGAACAGCAGATTGAAGGATACTATAAGAAATACGCTGACAAGGATGGCATTATTGAATACCGGAAACTCATGATTGGCGCGGATGCGGCGACTCGAAAGCAGATTTTTGAGGATTGGGAAGGTTTTTCTGAGATGCATCCTGAATATGCGCACCTGACACCTGCCCGCGAGAGCATATATCGGCTGAACAGGTTACAGGCGGAACAGGAACAAATCCGATTGGCGATGGCGGAATACGGTATCAAAGATACGGAAAGAGTCCTGAAATATGTGGGAAAAACGGCGGAGCAGTCGTTTACTGCGTATTGCAATGCTCTCGGGCAGCAGGGAAGGCTGGGCGTATATAATCCACATATTGTCGTGCATTTCAAACCGGTCGACGCCATGGAGAGTCATGAGATTTTGGATGAACTTGCGGCGATGATGGCACGAGGCGACAAGACCGTAACGCTTCCTACGGACATTCCGGGAAAAATCTTAGAGTCCAAGATGAAACTTGCGGATTACATGAACACCAACATGGTGAACGCGTTCGCGCGCGGCGATAGCACGGAGCGTATTGTTCGCGATATGTTGACCAAATTCAAAGGCTTCACTAAAACCGACTTGACCCGGCTGACGTATACAGAAAACACAAGGGTGATGGCGGAGACAAGCGCGTGCCTGAATGAACTTTCGGGCGTGACGGAATATAAGTTCTCGACATACAACGATAGTCTCGTTTGTCCAATTTGCATGGCTTTGCAGGACGCGGGTCCCTTCAAGTACAAGGATAGGGTCCCGGGGGAAAATTTCCCGCCGATGCACCCATGGTGTCGCTGTACCGTGACGCCGGTGACAGGAAGTTTCGATGATTTCATGGACTCGCAGCTAGGAAAATATCTGAAAGGTTTCAAGTCATGAGGAAAGTAATTTTCGTATCCGGGCGATACTGCCCGCGATGTAAGTATGTGGAAAATGCGGTCTTAGATGTATTACCAAAGTATATGAAAAATTCCATTGAGAAAAGGGTAGCAGAGGATGACCCGGCATGGTGCGGAGCGCACAGAGTCAGGCACGTTCCGGTCTTCATTTTCGAGGAAGACGGGAAGGAAGTTCACCGCTTTGTTGGCAAAGAACCGAAACCCGAGGAAATCTGCATGTGGCTTGACAATGTGAAAGACATTGAGGAACCGACATGATACCAATTCAGACGACGCACATGGATAACGGCGTGAAGATGGCATACGAAATGCTAGTCTATGTGGGATATGATTTCACAAAACTAGAGAGCGAAGAGATGGAGAAAGAAAATGATAAAGATTTCAATTGAAGATGACAAACTGATTATCCGAGGACATTCCTCAGCAGAGGACAAAGACCATGAGGTCATCTGCGCGGCGGTCAGCGCAACGGCACAGATGTTAATGCTGGGACTGCGGCTTGCGGGCGTTCCTGAGGATGCGTTTTCCGAGCCTGAGGAACACGGCGGCGAAGTCGTAATCGACCTGACGGGCGTTGAGGAAATGGAAAGGTCATGTAGGATTGTCCTGTGCGCGGGGATTTTCCAAATGATGTCGATTGCGAACGCTAGACCAAAATCGGTATCCGTTGATATTGATTTTGTGAAATTTTCGAAGTACATGGATTTTTCTTATTGAGATTAACCGGACGGCGGGTTATACCGCTGCCCGGTTTTTATATGTCCAGGCGGGGATGACGGTAAAAGCACACGGAGACATGTCCAGGCGGGGACGACGTAAAAAGCACACGGATACAACATTTTTTCACAGCGCGGCGACGCTATAAAACGTGGGAGGAATTAGATTATGAAATTCAAAGTAGCAAAGATGTATGTAAGACAGGCGAAGGCGGTTCCGGCTTACAAGTTCTCCGTTTTTGATGATGACGGGAATGAAGGCGGCACGGACGGAAACGGCGGCGACGACAAGGGCGCAGAGGACGGCGGCGACGGTAACGAGGATGACAAGGACAAACCTAAGTATACCGACGCTGATTTGGACAAAATCATCGGACAGAAGTTCGCGCAGTGGCAAAAGCGTCAGGAAAAGGCGGTCGACGAGGCGAAAAAACTTGAAAAGATGAGCGCTGACGAAAAGAACGCCAAAAAGTTATCCGAGTTGCAGGCACGTCTTGACGAGATGGAGAAAAAGGATGCGCAGAGCAAAATGGCGGCGTCTGCCCGTAAGTTATTGCAGGACGAGAACATTGTGGTCGATGATGTTATCGTATCTGCTCTTATCCGCGAGGATGCGGAGCACACGAAAGCGGCGGTCGACGCGTTCATTAAGTCCTTCAAGTCTGCCGTTCAGAACGCGGCAAAGATGACCTTTGGACGCAAAGAGAAACCTAAGACCGGCGGCAATGGCGGAGAGATGACTCGCTCGGATATCATGAAGATTGCAGACCGAGCTGAGCGTCAGAAAGCGATTAAAGCACATCCTGAACTGTTCCGCTGAGTTTTGTTTTACAAATAATATTTCACACTATACGTAAAGACATTTATCACTATGAAAGGATAGGTAATAAAAATGATGACAAAGAATTATAAGTTTCTCATTTTCGATGGCGAAACTCCGGCTAATAACACGATTACTACTCAGGACATTGCTCCTGAAATCAGTATCGACAAGGCTTACGGTCTTCGCGATTCCGTGAGAAAACTCACGGAGGCACTCGGCATTCAGGATGTTCAGCCTCTTTCCGAGGGTACAACGATTAAGATTTACAAGACCGAAAAGGTTAACACACCTGCACAGGTTGCCGAAGGTGAAGTTGTTGCGCTGACAAAAATCCGCAGAGTCCTTCACCAGACTATCGTTGTAACACTGGAGAAATTCCGCAAGACAACGACCGCCGAAGCGATTGCTCGCAGCGGATTTTCCAAGTCTGTCAACGATACTGACGACAAACTGATTTCCGAGATTGGTATCGGCATCAAGAAGGCTTTCTTCACGATGCTGAAGACCGGCACGGGTACAGCGACAAAGGGCGCGAACCTTCAGGCTGCGTGCGCGCAGCTTTGGGGTGCGCTTCAGACAGGCTTCGAGGATGTTGAAGTTGAAGGTCAGACGGTCTTCTTCGTAAACCCCTTGGATGCAGCTAACTACCTCGCGAGCGCGGCTATTACGGTTCAGACCGCTTTCGGTCTGACGTATGTGAAAAACTTCCTCGGGATGGGCACACTCATCATCAGCAAAGAAGTTGCGCAGGGCGCACCGATTGCAACCGTATCTGATAACCTCAAGTGCGCTTGCGTCGGTTCCGGTTCTGAGGTTGCAGATGTTTTCGGATATATCTTTGACGAAACAGGTCTTATCGGAATGAACCATACAATCGCTTCCGATAGGGTCAGTGTGGATACGAATGTTATCGAGGGGGTCAAATTCTACACAGAAGACCTCGGCAAGGTATACATCGGCTCCATTGGAGCCTGACCGGCAGTAACACGATTTCAGATGGAGAGGGCATAACAACCCTCTCCATTATTTGCAATTTGGAGGCGGACAATGAAAATTCTTGAAAAAGTGCAAGCACGTCTGAAAGATGAACCCGCAGACGTTGTTATTCTGAGGGGATATGTCGAGACCATAGTGAACCGCCTCTGTATCCGTCTTGGCGAAAAGGAACTGCCGGAAACCTTCGAGGGAATTGCGGTGGACGCGACGGTGAAAATGTACCGTCGAGCATATTACGAGGGTATCGTCTCTGAGGGTTCCGACGGTATCAGCACTTCCTTTGTATCGGACGTTCTGGCAGAATACGCCGATGAAATCAAAACGTACAGACAGAGTAAGAGCGAAAGCGGCGGCAAGTATAAGGTCTATTTCCTGTGAGGGGGTGTTCATATGATATGGAAAAGGGCACGACTCTTGCGGGAGAAGACGGTATCCGATGAACTGAATGACTCCATTGGAAACGGAGAGTTTGAGACGTTGCGCAAAGTCGAAGCACGAATTGCGCCGTGGAGCATTGAAGAACAGCAAATTTATGGCGCGACGGTAACGGAGAGCGAAGTCAAAGTCCTGCTGAAAATGCCGAGAAAAATGTATCCCAAAACCGCAACGCATATCAGAATTGAAGCGGATACGTCAGATGCTCTGGCAGTTAATCAGCCCATGGAAATATTGAGCGTGGCGCAGAGAGGCACACGGTTTGTCGCTATCCGATGCAGGGGGTGGAAGACGTGAGACTGGAAATTAAATTAGAAGGCGATGCCAAAGTGCGTGGAGCGTTCAAGAAACTTCAGGATTTGGGCGGTATCAAAGACCTTTGCGTGAGACAGGCACAGATGATGGAAGAACGCGGTAAGGCGGCATTAGGGACGCCGGGCGCAACGCCTCGAAAGACGGGCGACCTGAGAAAATCCCTGATGACGGACACTCAGATGCAGGACGGAGCGGCGGTCGGATATACAATGGAATATGCACCCCATGTAAATTATGGCCATCGCACGAGGGGTGGAAAAGGATACGTGGAAGGTCAGCATTTCATGGAAGCGAACATGAAGGAACAGGCGCCGATTTTCGAACAGGAAACGAAGGAATATTTACAGCGGTTCATAGACGCGGCGACGCAGGGAGGATGACATGTTGAAACGAATGAACCTGACGGATTTGTTTAAGTCAGTCAGAACACAAATTCAGGACAAAACCGGAATGAAATGCTACGACGCAATTCCTGACAACGCTCCGTCCCCGTTCTATTACATGGAACTTTCCGGGAATTCTCCGTCGGATACGAAAACGATGTTCGTTCAACGATACAGTATCGACATACATATCATTGCGGAGCCGACGCCTTCGAGTGTTCCGACGTATAAGTATATCCAGATGCTCGAAGAGGCGCTGACAGAGGATATCAAAATCCCTTGCGAGTTCATTCTGGTACGTCAGGACGAAACGGGCATAAAGACGATATACAACGAGGAAACCGGCGAAAAGCATTCAGTCGTCGGCTTCGATTTTCTAGTAGCATACGGTTTCAAATTCAAAATATGATGAAAGGAAAAGGAAAAATGAAAGATTACAAATTTCTGATTTTCGACGGGACTGCGTTCGACAAAGGCGCGTACTGCGACTTCGATACCGCCGCATCCGTTCTTGCAGGTAAAGATATTTTACTTGCGGTTTGGAATTCCGACGGAAGCAAGATGCTTGCGATTTCCGGGCAGCAGAACCTGACGATTAACAGGTCTGCGGAAACTATTGAAATCAATAGCAAAATCGTTGAAGGACAGGACGCGGACTCTTCGGGTTGGAAGGATTCCGTGATGGGACTCAAGGAATGGTCTATTGACCTTGACTCTCTGTGGGTTCCGACAAGCGACTCTCACAAAGCACTCGCGAATGCGTTCGACGGCGGTAACCCGATTTGCGTGAAGGTATACAACGCGAAGACAAAGAAAGGTCTGTTTGCAGGCCTTGGCATCATCACTGATTTCCCGGTCGAAGCGCCCTATGATGATAGTGTGACGACATCCATTAGCATTCAGGGTAAAGGCAGGCTGATGGACCTGACAATTCATACGATTGATACAGATACGATGCCGGAGTGAGTAAGCGGCCTGGTTAGTGGGGGAAAAATTACATAACGAAAAACAGAGCGGGGACAAATTACATATTTTGTTCCCGCTTATTTTTGCATATCACAGTATGTCACATACTTTACATGCCTGAATGGCTGGTATGTCATATATCAGAATTACGAGAATGGGAGAAATTATGTTTGAAGTAAATGGTAAATCATACAAACTGCACTACACCGAGGGACGCCTTGAACTGATTGAAAACAAAATAGGAAAGTCGGTCGTATCCGATTTTATTAAATCCGACGGCGCACTGCCGATTGCGACGATTAAATCGCACTTCGCTTTTGCGTTGGTGGCGGAGGATGACCCGGACGTGTTTGTAAAGCCTAAAGACGGTATGGCGGTAGCGTCTGCATATCTGCGCGAGCACGGATATGCGGCGGCATGTGACCTGATTGCGACAAGTCTCGAGGCTGACATGGGTTTTCTGTTCCGCGCGAACTGATACAGTTTCAATACTTTAAATCGGATAAGCGCGGTAATACAGAAAAGCAAAAAGAGAGAGAAAAATTTCACAGGGAGATTGATTTTGCATGGTACGCGGTCAATCTGGGGTACAGTAAAGCGGACTATGAGGCGTTGACGCCCAAAGAGCGGATGTTTATCCGAAAGGCGTTTGAGGACGCAACGGTTTTCCGGTCGACAATTATCAGAGATGCGGTTTTGAACGCGGAGTACAACGTCAACAGAAAGAAATCAAAACCGTTCCGCAAGTTGTGGACAAAAATTCAGAGCCTGACTAAGGGCGAAAAAGCAAAGAAGCAGAACGACCTGAAAATTATCAAAGAGATTGAGGAGAAAGAGACCGGTTGGGTTCGCAGGTTGTATGAAGTTAATGGCTATATAAAGAAAAAGAGTGAGGGCGCAAAGGGAGAGAAAAATAACTAAGAAGGGAGGGGGAAAACATGGCTGACATGACACTGGGCGTCCTGATTACGGCGGATGCGTCTGAACTTGAACAGGAAAGTAAAAAAGCGGAAAGCGCTGTACAGGACATGGCGGATGAAGCGGAGTCTTCCTCAGGTAAAACCCAGAGCGCGATGGAAGCGCAGGGAAGCGCGGCAGAGTCTTTTGCGGGACGCCTGAAAGATGCTATGGCTTCCGGTATCAGTTCAGTCGGCAGTTTTGCCAGTGCGGTCGGGCAGGCAATGCAGGAAGCAGGCGGAAAGATTCACGATGCAGGTGGAAAGATTCAGAACGCCGGTAAAGAAATGTCTGTGGGCGTGACTGCACCGCTGGTCGGAGTATATAAAGCGTCGGAGAAGGCGTTCAACGAAGTAGACGCAGGCATGGATGCGGTCGTAACGAAAACCGGAGCGACAGGCGATGCGCTCGAAGCGCTTCAGGATGTAATGAAGAACGTGGCGACGTCGATTCCTACGGATTTTGAAACGGCAGGAAATGCGGTCGGTGAAGTGAATACCCGTTTTGGTCTTACGGGCGATGCGCTCGAAGAACTGTCAGGGAAGTTCGTCATGTTTGGACAGTTGAACGAGACGGACGTTCCTAATGCGGTCGACAAGACGCAGCAGATATTATCCGCTTTCGGATTGACGGCAGACGACGCAGGCGGGATGTTGGATACCCTTAATGATGTATCACAGAGAACTGGCGTCAGTGTTGATGAACTGATGGCTTCCACGCAGGCAAACGCGACGGCGTTCAAGGAACTGGGATTTGGAGCGGCGGATACGATTAACTTCCTCGGACAGTTGGATGTATCAGGCGCGGATTCGCAGGCGGTTTTAGCAGGTCTGAAAAAAGCCATGCAAAACGCGGCGAAAGAAGGAAAGCCCATGTCCTCTGCATTGGAAGACGTTCAAAACAGGATTATGAACGCGAAAGACAGTTCCGAAGCGACGACTGAAGCAATGAAGTTGTTTGGCGCAAAAGCGGGCCCGGCGATAGCGCAGGCGGTTCGAGAAGGAAAGTTATCCTTTGACGATTTGGGCAGAATGCTGAGTGATGCTGAAGGCAATATCGAAACGACATTTGAAAACACTCAGGACGCGGCGGATGAGTGGAAACTGGAAATGAATAAATTGAAGGTTCCGCTTTCAGACCTTAGTGAGGCGATACAGGGCAATTTGACACCGTACATTGAATTGGCGGCGACGAAAATCAGTGATTTGACGACGTGGTTCAATAGCCTGAGCCCGGGGATGAAGGATTTGATAATCAAGATAGCGCTGATAGCGGCGGCGATTGGGCCTGCATTGGTCATTATCGGTTCCATTGTTGGCGTTATTGGAACTATTGTTTCTGCGATTGGTACGGTAATCAGCGTGATTGGTACGGTTCTTTCCGTGGTCGGAACAGTCGTCGCGGCGGTATCTGCACCGGTTCTGATAATAGTCGGGCTGATTGCGGCATTGGTTGCGGTGTTTATTTATCTGTGGAACACAAATGAGGAATTCCGTAATGCAGTTATCGGCATATGGGAAGCGATTGTGTCGTTCTTCACTGGCGTCATTGAGACGATAAAAGGTATCTTCAATGCGGTTAAAGATTTCCTGTTTGGTATTTGGGAGAATATCAAAGACGATGCGAAGGCGGCATGGGAATTGTTCAAGGCGATTGTCCTCGGTCCTGTCCTGCTGCTTTGCGATTTGGTTACAGGCGATTTCGACAAGTTGAAGGAAGACGCGGCAAAGATATGGGAAACGATTAAAGAAAGCGGTGGAAAACTGTGGGAGGATTTCAAGAATTTCGTGGTCGAAACGGCGACGAGTCTGTACGAAGGGGTACAGGAAAAGATTTCTGAAATACCTGGCATTGTCGAGGAAGGGTTCAACGCGGCAATTGATTTTATCACGTCTCTGCCGGGACAGGCATTCCAGTGGGGTTCCGATATTATCAGCAGTATCGCAGACGGTATCAGGGACGGAATTGGATGGGTTCAGGACGCGGCGGCTTCGGTAGCGGAGTCTATTAGAGGGTTCCTTCACTTCTCTGAGCCGGATGTGGGCCCTCTGTCTGATTTCCATACATACATGCCGGATATGATGAAAGGTCTTGCGGACGGAATGCGGAAAAACCTTCCTACGCTCAGAGCGGGCGTGGAACTGGTCGCGGGCGAAATGACCGGCATTGTTCCGGGAACAGGCGCGGCATATGCATACGCAGGCGGCGGCAGTGTTAGTAATCTCGGTGGTGTGACCATTCAGGTCTATGGCGCCGAAGGACAGAACGAAGAAACGATTGCTGACAGAGTGATGGCAAAGATTATGGAGTTAGTTGAGTTGGAGGGCTGATGCATGGGCACAATTGTATACGACGGAAAAGATTTATCAGATTTTGGAGTGGCATGTATCGGCAGTGCTGTTTATGGCGCGCCTTCCCGGGATGTGGAGTCTGTCCATATTCCGGGAAGGAATGGTGACCTGTTGTTCGATAACGGCGGATTTATGAACACGGACATTACGTATCCGCAGTGTTCAATCGTGGAGCGTTTCCCTGTGAACGTGGAAGGGTTGCGCAACCACCTGCTGGGCAAGACCGGATACAGGCGTCTGGAAGACAGTTATCATCCTGACGAATACAGAATGGCAGAATACCGGGGCCCGTTTATGGCGGACGCACACACTGCGAGAGGATACCGCTCGGGTGTATTTGATTTGACATTCAATGCTCAGCCGCAAAGATTTCTGAAAAAGGGCGAAAAAATGTTGATTTTGGCGCCGCAGACATACAGCAATTCACAGTACAGATTGGTTCTGAATTATCCTCAGGACGGCGACAGACTCGCGATTACCATTAATGTCATGACGACGCCGGGCGCGACGGTAACGATAGGTAGTAATACATATACGGCAGATGCGGATGGCATAGCGACATTTCAGCAGAATTTCAATGTTTCGTCAAAACGTCAGTACATAATTACATCTACGGCGTTTATCGCCGCGTTGTCAGGGACGAACCTTGGATATGACTATGAACCGTCTACAAGATACATAATACTGAAAAACCCGGCGCCGTATGCACAGCCGGTTTTACAGGTAGTTCCGGGAGCGAACGCGACGGCGACGGTCTATTGGTGGTCGAATGGTAATCAGCGGACAGTCGTTAAAGAAACGGCGGGATATGCGGACGCAATTTTCACAATTAATTCACAGACGGGGACGGCGGTATATCAGCGGCAGTCGGGGACGGTTAAATACAACGGAAACCTGAATGTGAGCGGCGATTTGCCGATAATCAACGGCGGCACAAACCGTATCAATGCGGATTTAGCGTCGGATGCGGCGGCAGTTTATCTGGTTCCGAATTACTGGCGCGTTTAAGACTGGTGGTGATGACATGATTCCGATTTTATATGAAAAAACAGGAAATATCACAGGATGGGGACTCGGTCTTATGAAAGGTTGTAAGAGCGCGGTAGTGTCTGAAACAATGAACGGCGATTTTACGGCGAAGGTAGAAATTCCTTCGTCTGCGGGAGTTGCGAACGAACTGGCGGTTGACCGTATCGTTGCAATGGACATACCTGAAAGGTTCTATGACGTCAATTTCAGCGAAGGCGGAACACAGTATTTCCAGATAGTAAAAATTTCAAAAAGTCTTAGCGGAATGCTGACATTGGATTTGGAACATATATCGCACAGGCTGAAACGTATCGTCATGACAAGGCGCGTTGCGTCAGGACAATATACCGGCGACGGTTCAAAGATATATCAGTATCCGCACGTGGGCGACATGATGGTATGGACGTTTAACCTGACAGCGCTGGTCGGCGGAAGTACGACGGCTTCGTTGGACGCAAAACTGCCGTATCTGAAAGAACCGATGTCTCTCAGGGATTATCTTGCCGGAGCGGAAGGCAGTATCACAGATATAAACCATTGTGATTGGATTTTCAGTAACAGCAAAGTCAGGGCGTTCACAAGACGCGGGCAGGATACGGGATACGTTCTCAGACGCGGAGCAGGTCTGAAAGATTTGCAGATTGAAGAGTCGGTGGCGGGCATATACACGCAGATGTTTCCTTATTGGTTGAAGGAAGTGAATGGCGTGGTGACATATGTGGCGCCGTCAAGTCCTGTCAGTTGTCAATATGCGTCGAACTACGATATTCAGCGCATAATGCCGATGAATTGCACAAATGAGTTCGAAACGAAACCGACAGTATCGCAGTTGCAGGTATGGGCGACGGATTATATGAACAGAAATGGTTATGGGTTGCCGACAGTTTCCGTGAAGGTGGACGTTCGTTCGTCTGCGGGTTCTACGGATGCGAACGAATACTTCGTTGATGCGGATGGGCATAAGTTGACGCATGACCTGTATCTTGGAGATTCAGTACATGTTCAGGTGAAAATAGGGAACTTGTACGTAGCAGTTAAACCACGGATTCAGCGGTATGAATATGATGTCCTGACGGAGAAGTATACGGTTCTGGAGTTGGGCACGATAAAACCGACATTGCCGAAAACACTGTTTGCCGTGCTGAAGAAAACGGGGGTAAAAATATGAATTATAAATTTTTAGTATTCAGTGACGGGGCGGTATCGGTCGACCTGTCCATGATACCTGGCGGGGTTCTGCCGGTTGTCCATATATCGCAGTATGACGACAGACGAACAATTACATTCACATTGGACGAAACTGTATCGCTTTCCGATTGCATGGTCGAAGGCACACGTGCAGATGGTGGCACGGTGTCAGAGGCGGCGACGCATACATCATCTTCAAATGTAGTGACATGGACGCCGTCTTTGAACTTCACGCAGAAAAAGGGTGATGTGCTTTGCGAATTGGTTTTCGGCAGTTACAGCCCGAGGATTGGTTCCGCGAATTTCATCCTCAGGGTGGAACCGGCGGGAGCGGACAGGGACGCGCCGGTTGCGGGTTCTACGGTAACGATTACAGAACCCGGAACCTATTATATTGCGCCCTATGACAGGGTGATAGTCGATGTTGAGGCGCCGAATGGCGGGATTATCCTGCGCAGCAATGGCACATATGATGTAACAAAATATGAGACGGCGCACGTCAACGTGCCTTCACAGGCTTCAGGGACATTCAATATCAATGCAAACGGCGACTACGACATTTCCTCTTATGCGGGCGTCCACGTGGCAGTTCCTACGGGAGGCGGCGGCGGAACAGTTGCGGACATGGAACTGTTAGCAAATATTTCAGCGGCGGCGTCGGATGAAACATATGATATTGACATGACAGCATATCCGATTTCCAAGACAAGGAGCTATGCGTTCTCGGACTGCAAAGCGCTGAAGTCTGTGAAGATGGATGTGAAAACAGTTGGAAATTCCACGTTCTATTCATGCACAGCGTTGGAGACCGTTCACCTGTATAGCACGGAAGCGATTAATTCGAGCGCGTTCACAGGATGCCTTAATTTGACGTCATTGTATCTGCATGGAAGCAGTGTTGCCTCTCTGTCAAGTCCTTCGGTTCTGAACGGGACGCCGATTAGAGATGGTACAGGCACGATTTACGTTCCCTCAAACCTTGTGGACTCTTACAAGGCGGCGACAAACTGGTCGACGTTTGCAGACCAAATTCAGGCGATACCGTAAGGAGGTACAAAATGATTATCAAAGAAACATACAAAGAGCGTTTCATTAGAACGTATTCCGATGAAGGCTTCAAAATCCGCCAGGTATCTACGGGCATTGTGTACGATGAAGCGGTCGATGTAGTCGACAAGGAATACGTGGAGACCGATGAAAAACGTGATGACAGACCTGCGGATGCGGGCGAGGCGGCGGAGCTGCTTTCCATTATAACGGGGGAGGGATGATAGATGATAACCAGAGAGCAGGCGGAAAAGTTCCGCAAAATTATCGAAGCGCACTCAGCGGATTTCTCTGACGCAGAGGCGGCGGAAGCACCGCACCTGTTTCCGGGATGGAGCGGCGGCGGCACGGAATATGCGGTCGGCGACAGAGTTCAGTACGGCGGGAAACCGTATAAATGCATTCAGGGACATACATCTCAGGTGACGTGGACGCCTGAGGACGCTCCTAGCCTGTGGGCGAAAATCCTAATTCCTGACCCGGAGGTAATTCCGGATTGGGTTCAGCCGGATAGCACCAATGCGTACACGAAGGGCGACAAAGTCAGGTTCGAAGGCAAGGTCTATGAGAGCGTGATTGACAACAACGTATGGTCTCCCGCCGCATACCCGGCGGGTTGGAAAGAAGTTGAAGAGAATTGAGGGGGAGTGACCGATGGAACATTTAACGGAAATTGTGCTTGCGATTTTTGCCAGTACAGGATTTTGGGCATGTGTTCAGGCGGTAATCCTGAAGCACATGGACAGACGGAGCGCAGAGCGCGCGGCACTTCTCGGGCTGTTACATGAAAAACTCGTGGCGCAGTGCGAGGTATATCTGGACAAGGGATATATTTCAGAGGGACAGTACAGAGACCTTGACGAATATATCTATCAGCCATACAGAAACCTCGGCGGTAATGGGACCGGGGCAGAAT
This sequence comes from Lachnospiraceae bacterium UBA4260, assembly GCA_002395235.1. Taxonomy (GTDB): domain Bacteria; phylum Bacillota; class Clostridia; order Lachnospirales; family Lachnospiraceae; genus CAG-791. The sequence continues at coordinate 119,630 of DGWK01000019.1, forward strand.
ACATGAAACGTGTTCAATCACTAATTTTCGAAAGGAAGGAAAAGAAATGAAAAAGGAAACGACCAAGGAAATGATAATCAGAAAACTCACCAGCCGCAAACTCTGGGCGGCTGTATGTGCTTTTGCGGTTCTTATCGCGGTTGCGATGGGGAAGACCGAAGCACAGGCGGCGCAGATTTCCGCCCTCATTATGGCAGGCGCAACGGTGATTGCGTATATCGTCGGTGAGGGATTGACCGATGCGGCGGCTGTGAATGCGGCAAAGGATAACGACGAAAAGGACGAAAAGGATGAAAAACTGTATTCCGGGACGTCTGCTTACGGGTTCGCGATGCCGGAGCCTGAAGATGTTGGAGAGGAAATTGCACGTTTCTGAATACTGGGGGAAACGACAATGAATACAATACGATGCGAATATCAGCGGGATGAGCGGGCTATCGTTCTTCCCGCTCATTTTAAGCGTGATGAAGGACAGGCATTGGAAGTCTATGGCATGCCTTTCGACGACGGGCAGAAAGTAAGAGTTGCATTTATCCGCGAAGGCGACGACCGGGCGGTTCCGGTGACAGGCGTTCTAATGGAAGGTTCCGTGACGGTGGCAATTCCCGATGACATGTTTGCGGATACGGACGGCGAAGGCGGATACATGGGACGGCTAAGAGCGTATGTAGCACTGGTCGATGACTCTAGTGTGACGACGATTTTCTATGTTTCCATACCTTTGTATGATGCGCCCGAAAATGAAGATGAAAACGATGAAACGGCGGGAGGGTGACGATGAATAAAATACGGGTATTGTTTGCACCGGGCGAACGCATGATTGTTGCGCCCGCTGAGTTTAAACGAAATACTGGACAAGTGCTAGAAGTTTACGGCGTTCCTTTTGACGAGGGCGATGTTCTGCGAGTTGCCTTCATTAGTGACGGCGACGAGGAGGCGGTTCCCGCAACAGGCACGGTCAAGGACGGAGCGCTTTCGATTCCAATTCCTGACGACAAGTTCTTTGACCTTGACGAGGATGGCGGAGACGAGGGGCGTATCCGAGCATACTTTGCGGTCGTGGATGATGACAGTATCACAACGGAATACTGCGTGGTAATTCCTCTTCTCGATGCACCGCCTTTGACAGACCCTTATGAAGATGCGACGCCTGCGCAGAGAAGTGCGATTGACGAAATTATCAGGCAGATGGCAACGACGGCGGAAGCGGCGGAGACCGCAAAGCAGAAAGCGGAGACGGCGGCGGATAAGTCGGAAACGAACGTATCAAAATATCCCAAAATTGTAGGCGGAAATTGGTACGTTTGGGACGCAGATGCCGGGGATTTCGTTGATACCGGAATTAAGGCGGTCGGAGAGGACGGCAAGGATGGACAGCCGGGACAGCCGGGAGCCGCAGGACAGCCGGGCGCAGCAGGAAAAGACGGGCAGGATGGATATTCACCGTCAGCGAAGGTTGAGGCAGTGACCGACGGAGCGAGAATTACCATCACGGATAAATCAGGAACTACCACAACGACGATTACAAATGGTAAGGACGGACAGCCGGGAGCGGCGGGCAAAGATGGAGTTGACGGTGTTTCACCGACGGCAAAGGTAGAAACTGTAAGCGGCGGAGCAAAGGTAACAATTACAGACAAGAATGGCACAACGGTTGCAACGCTTACAAATGGACAGGATGGGCAGCCGGGAGCGGCGGGCAAAGATGGCAAGGCCGGAGAAGATGGGTTCTCACCGTCAGCGACAGTAACGCAGACGCCTTTGGGCGCGACTGTCTCTATTACAGATAAAGATGGTACGACGGTGGCAACAATTCTTAATGGCACGAAGGGCGAAACCGGAAGTTCAGGTGTTTACGTTGGTAGCGAAGAACCTACGGATGAGAACGTGACTGTATGGGTTGATACGGACGGAGACGCCGATGATGTGATTACAGTATCAGGTACAGACCCGGTAATTGTTGCGCAGCAGGGCGTCAGGTACATTTGCGGAGAAGTGGCGACGTTGACATTTACACCTAGTGCTTCCGGGATTTGCGATGTGATTTTCCGCTCAGGTTCTACGCCTACGGTTCTTTCCCTTCCTGATACCGTGAAGTTCCCGGGCGGTAAGGAATTATCCATTGACACAGATACGACATACGAAATCAATATCATGGACGGAATTTACGGGGCGGTGATGGCATGGACATGATGGCGATAAGGCGCAGAATAATGATAGCGCAGAAAAGGTTGCCGAAGGAATATCAGGAAGTTGAGTATATAGAGAGCGCAGGGCCGCAGTCGATTAGTACGAGCATCTCTGCCGCCAATTTGATTACCGCTAATTTAGTGGCACAGTTCACGCGGGCAAGCACGGCTTCACAGGTATTGCTTTGTTGCTCGACGAATGGCCCGAATTGGTTTGGGCAGAGAAATAGCGTCTATGCTTGCGGCGCTAGTGGGAGTGAATTATCGAAGATTAATTCTACTCTCAAAAAGAAAATAAATATTACATACCTCAGTAACCAAATCACATGCGAAATTGACGGAGAAATATTCAAACGCACGGGTTCGCATTTCAGCGATGCCAGATACGTCCTGTTTAACAAGACGTATCCACCGTACGCAAGGCTTTATAGTTGTGTATTTATGTGTGACGGCGAAAAGATAGCGGATTATATACCGTGCTATCGCAAATCAGACGGTGAAATAGGATTATACGATTTAATTTCAAAGTCGTTTTTGACGAATTCCGGGGAGGGCGAATTTCAGAAAGGAGCGGACGTATGAGCATTCTGAAAATCAAAAATGAAAGCGGCAAGTGGGTATACATACCCACGGTTAAAGGCGAAAAAGGCGATAAAGGTGACAAAGGTGACCCGGGCGCGAAGGGGGATGCTGGAGCGAAGGGTGAGAAAGGTGATACCGGCGCAACGGGCCCGAAAGGAGACAAAGGTGATACCGGCGCGGCGGGCAAGGACGGCACGAACGGAAAGGATGGTGCTGACGGCTATTCCCCCATAGTGAACGTCGAAGATGTGACCGGCGGTGTGAAAATTACTGTTACGAATAAGACCGGAACAACGTCAGCAACGGTGACCAATGGCGCGAAGGGCGACAAGGGTGACAAAGGTGACCCGGGGGAGAAAGGTGATACCGGAGCAACGGGACCGAAAGGCGATACCGGAGCGGATGGAGCGAAAGGCGACAAGG
>DGWK01000019.1:122952-123105 GCA_002395235.1 Lachnospiraceae bacterium UBA4260
CAAAGATTACAATTACAGACAAGACAGGCACGACGTCAGTGACCGTAACAAACGGCGCGAAGGGCGACAAGGGTGACAAGGGAGACACCGGGGAGACAGGCGCAACAGGCCCGAAAGGCGATACCGGCGCGGATGGAGCGAAAGGCGACAAGG
>DGWK01000019.1:123240-284913 GCA_002395235.1 Lachnospiraceae bacterium UBA4260
GACAAGACCGGAACAACGTCAGCAACGGTGACCAATGGCGCGAAGGGCGATAAGGGTGATAAAGGCGACAAGGGCGATACAGGCGCGACAGGTGCAGACGGCTTTTCACCGACGGCTTCAGTTCAGACCGTGACCGGCGGAGCGAAGATTACGATTACCGACAAGACCGGAACAACGTCGGCAACGGTGACCAATGGCGCGAAGGGCGACAAAGGTGACAAAGGTGACACCGGTAGTAAAGGCGATACGGGAGCGAAAGGCGACAAAGGCGATACGGGAGCGAAAGGCGACAAAGGCGATACGGGAGCGAAAGGAGATAAAGGCGATACAGGCGAACGCGGCACAGGCATATTGAAGGTAACGACTGCGCCCACGTCTTATACGACGCAGACCGGCGGTTTCACACCGAAGTTCAGGATTGCTTTAAGCACGGTAAAAACTCAGTCAGGTGTTGACGAGGTTCTCGTAGGCGACGTCCTGATTTATTCCTATAACCATTACGTTGTCGGATATGTTGATACATCCTATGTTTATCTTGGAGCGGCAACGTCTTTCCGCGGCGCAAAGGGTTCGACAGGCGCGGCAGGCACATCGCCGACGGCAAGCGTGGCGCAGACGTCAACGGGAGCGACCATTACGATTACGGATGCCACTGGCACAACGACTGCGACGGTGACAAACGGCACGGCTGGAGCAAAAGGTGACAAAGGTGACCCGGGAGATGACTATGTTCTGACCGCTCAGGACAAAACCGATATTGCAGAAATCGTATCAGAAAACGGAATTTTCTATGAAACCCACCAAATGGAACAGGTCGCAAGAATTAATAATCCTGAATTGCACTGGGTAAACACATCTGGAAAACTTTCCGGAATTTCGTCAAAGAAATACATCTTCGACGCAGACGGCGTTCAGGATGTTGTACAGCTGACCCGGGCGCAGGATGTAAACAACAAATACTATTACGGTGGTACGTCAGAGACTCTTGGAATTACACTGGTTTATTACTACGGTGATACCAAAAATTCTTACATCGATTTCACCAATACCGTAACGACCTTCAAGATTTTCAATTATTCAACGCCCGTGCGGGCAGAAATCAAGAGTTCATACGAGTTAGGTGCAAGGCTGACTCAGCTGATACAGTATGCGATAGACGATTATTACGATAACGGCGATACTCAGTATTACGGATAAAAGGGGGACGAAATGGCAACGAAATCAATTGTGTCAAATTATTTGTTAGACGCGATAGCGCAGGCGATAAATGAAGCGGATGGTGGTTCCGGCACCATGCAGATAGCCGACATGCCCGTCAGAATTGCGGCGATAGCGTCAGGCGGAGGCGGCGGCAGTGCCGGGGGTGTTGGATTTGACCCGTATGCTGTTCCGGTCGGCGACAATTCGCACTACATGTGGCGACTTCCGCTGACGAATATCAGCGGGGCGTTTGACTGCGCACTCGACTCGTCTTCAGCATATTATCCGATACGCATTATAATGTGCCAGTCGGGAGAAAATTTATATTTCTACGAACCGAATTCATGGGAAGACGCAGGAGGTATATATTATGTCGACTCCTGTCTTGTGAGCGACCTTGTATCACGAAATTCCTATATTACTGACGCGGCGCAGCAGTACCCTTCCGCTGTGTCAGAAATTAATGATTACGTGAACGTCACTTCAATTAAAAACCAGTTGGAGCACGAGTCGTATGCGCCGTTTGACGAAATTTATTTTTGCTATTTTGATGTAACCATGCTTCATATCATGGGGATAACGGTACGTTAAAAGGGGGGACAAAGCATGAAAAAAATAATCGTAGGTACGACGCCGACCATTAAAACATGTTGAACGCTTTGCCTGCACGAACCACGGCGGCTACATTGACGGTTCCGGGTTCGCAGTTGCGCAAGGTATCCGATGATGTCATAGACGCGGCAGAAGCGAGAGGATGGACAATCAAGGCGTCATAACGAAACAAAAACCAAAACATGGGGAACAGGAATAAAATCCTGTTTCCTTTTTTATTGCGCGAAAGCGCGGAAAGAAGGAAAAGATGAGCAATTCTTCACTCGTAAATTATACGAAACTGAGCCCAAATAACAGCGGAAAACGAACTCATAGTATTGACCGTATAACACCGCATTGCGTGGTCGGACAGTTATCCGTGGAAACCCTTGGTGGGCTGTTTGCACGTTCGTCTTATCAGGCGTCCTGTAATTATGCGATTGGAAGTGATGGCAGAGTGGCGCTGATTGTTGACGAGGGTAAGCGTTCATGGTGTTCTTCCAGTAACGCCAATGACCAGAGGGCGGTAACGATTGAATGTGCGAGCGAAAAGACAAGTCCTTATGCATTCAATAGCACGGTATATAACAAACTGGTAGACCTTTGCGTGGATATTTGCAGACGTAACGGTAAAAACAAACTGATTTGGATAAGCGACAAGAATACAGCGCTGAATTACAGCCCGAAATCAGGTGAAATGTTGCTTACCGTTCACAGGTGGTTTGCAAATAAATCCTGCCCGGGAGATTGGTTGATGGCACGCATGGGGAGCCTTGCTTCAGTAGTTACAGCACGTCTCGGCGGCGCGGCAGGTTCTGTGACGGTTGAACCTCGTTCCCTGAGTAAGGGAGATGAAGGCGACGACGTTAAGAAGATGCAGACTATGCTGATTGCCTGCGGATATTCCTGTGGCGAATGGGGAGCGGACGGTTCCTTCGGGAATGCGACGGATGCCGCGCTTCGTAAATTTCAGGGTGCGAAAGGTCTGACCATTGATGGTGTTTATGGCCCGAAATCTCGTGCGGCACTCGAAACGGCATACAAAAATCGCGGGCAGCAGGCGCAGACACCGGCACCGGCGGCACCGACAACGAAGCATTACACCGAGGCGTTCATTGACGAAATTGCGCCTTTGGCAAAAGCGGATATGGCAAAGAACGGCATCTGTGCAGCCGTGACTATCGCGCAGGCGATATTGGAGAGCGGATGGGGACGCAGTGACCTGGCAAAGAACGCTCATAACCTCTTCGGCATGAAGAAAAATCTTTCCGGGAATACATGGGCGGGAAGCACATGGGACGGCAAAAGAGTCTGCACAAAAGATACGAAGGAAGTATATTCCACAGGCGCGGCGACAGTGAAAGCGGAGTTCCGTGTTTACAATTCCTATGCGGAGAGCGTGGGAGACCATAGTGCATACCTGGCGGGAGCGAAGAATGGTTCCGCCCTCAGATATCGTGGTCTGGTTGGTGAGAAGGATTACAGAATTGCGGCGACCATCATTAAAGCGGGCGGGTATGCCACAGCGCCGGATTATGTGGACAAAATCTGCCGTATTGTTGAGCAGTACGGGCTGACCAAATATAACACGACGTATACAGGGCAGACAGTGACACCGACAGTTACACCTGTTCCGTCTGTGACAGTGAAAACGCCCAAAGTCATCCACGTTTTTTATCCGGGATATACCCGTACATCCTCTCCTGACGACAGACAGGGCGCGGGGTGCGTATGGCATGATGGAAACGGAAAGACCATCATCATCGACGCATACATGAAAAACAGTGCGGCGGCAAAGCGTATCGTAAAATATCTGATTGATAACGGCCTTCGTAAGGTTATCTTCGTGGGAACACATGCGCATTCAGACCATTTGGGTGGCGGGTTCCGCCTGCTGGAAGATAACCGTATCACGGTTACAGACGTTTATTGCCAGGACCCGTATAGCCTGAAACTTGCGGGAGACGGTTCCGAACCGGGACGTAATGTCAAAAACGACCAGAATTATCTGAAAAACTTTATCAGTACAGCGAAGGAAGCGGGCGCAAGCGTTCATATCGTGGACAATGGTTCTACCATCAAATGTGGCGATATTGAATTTGTTGTTTACAGAAATCAGCCGACGGCGTGGAGCAAAGACTACGATTATCCTGAAGGATGGGCCTATGTCAACGACGGGTCTCTGTGCCTATTTTCTGCTCAGTCTTACTACATCATGGCGGGCGATGCAGATGCGAGCCAGTTTGCTGATAAGTACAGCCTGATAGTAAAGGGCGCAGAGGTCGGACATCACGGGAATAATGGTAATAGAACGTCTGCACGTATCTACGTCGGACATGGATGTATCTTCGCAATCCAGTGCAACAACGAGAGTGGAAATCCGGGTTCCTGTGAGTTCACTCGTTATGGTTCCGGTCGTATGCGCGAGGCGGGTGTCAAAGTTTGGCAGTTGAATGCTGATATTTTTGGCACAATTCAGTCAGGAAAAGCGGTGTTTACTCAGGGCAATTCTGTCGTATCATGGGACGTACCTTTCGGCAAAGGCGACGGCGGGGAGAACCCGGCTGTTCCGCACTATTACAGGGTGCGTATTTCATGGGCAGACAGCAAAACACAGAAAGGCGCATACACGGTTCTTGCTAACGCGAAGGCTGAGGCGGACAAGTGGAAGGGCGCATATGGTGTTTACGATTGGACAGGGAAAGAGGTATACAGACCCGGGAAGACACCGACGCCTACACCTACACCGGCGCCTACGCCTGCCCCGACGCCTACGCCTGCCCCGACGCCTACGCCGGTAGTTCCGGGAGATGGTCTGTTCCGAGTCAGAAAAGCATGGAGCGACGTGAAATCTCAGAAAGGTGCATACCGCAACCCGAAAAACGCGATTGCGAAAGCAAAGGAAAATTCCGGATACGAAGTCTATGACGACCACGGGGTTCCGGTTTACCCGGACTCTTATCGCACAGGATTTTTCCGCGTGCGTAAGACATGGGCGAATGCACAGTCTCAGATTTCCGCTCATAAATATTTGGAAGTTGCCATAAAGACCGCGGATGCGCACCCGGGATACAGGGTGTTTGACCAGTATGGTCGTCTTGTGTATCCGGTCTAATAAATGTTGAAACCATCTAACTCGTGCACGGGATTTGGTTAGAGAAAGAGGGGAGTGACCTGAAACGGTTGCTCCCCTCTTTTTTTATTTTTCCAATTCTGATTACATATACTTATTCAGGATTTTAGGCCATTCAGTAAAAACTTCCCTGCCGAAAATCACATCGTCGACAAGACCCTGATTTAACGCATCTATTAACCGGCACAGATATGACTTGCCGTGGTTCCACCATTCCTGGCTATCAACGAACAGTACATGATGGGGTTTTACGCCGGTTCGATTATATATTTCATCAAACTCGTATCCGTCGAGTTGGGTTTCGTAAATAGCGTCGGCAATTCTTGACCCAAAACTGGTTGTATAGTAATACTCTTTGATTTCCCATACGAGTTCCGGCGTGTAAATTGAAGGATATGCGCCGTCAAGACGTCGAGAAGACGAACCGACGATTTTTTGGTTATTGAGAAAGTAAACCAGCCCATGTGGGTCGGCGTCAAAATCTTTGTTTTTGGCTTTTGCGGCGGTTTCTGCGAGCATGATGATAATTGCGGCATAAAAGTTGACATTCTTTTTTGCCCCTCGCTGTTTGTTCATGGGGAAGTTTTTGGTATATTGTCCCAATGCAAATAATCTATTATATTCGAGTTGTACCTGTTGCAAATTCATAAGGTTGGGACGGATGACAGTGTTAATCGCGGTTGCCCGCATATCACAGTAGTCAACGGCTTGCTGAATTTGATTGACTTTCATATTTAAATTCTCTGATTTGCAAATGTTGTCAACCTCAGCAAATGTATACTTTTTCACTTCTTTGGTATTTTTATCTGTGTATCCAAGTCTTTCAGAAATAAACCTGATAAAGAACCAAAAAGATTTATCTTCCCGCTGAAATTTCTTAAATGCTTTCATCGTTCATGCCTTCCATTTCTAAGAAAATATCGGAAATCTTCATGTCCAGTGCGTCTGCGATTTTTTCAATGTTGTCTATGGACACATTGCGCTTACCCAGTTCAATGTCGCTGATATACGTGCGGTGAAGTTCTGACAAATCAGCGAGTCTTTCCTGTGATATACCTTTTTTAATTCTTGCGTCTCGAACGGCTTTCCCGTATCTTATTCGTATGGTTTCTTTCATACTTTGACACCTCTATTAAAAAATATTATAATGCAGACTATAAGTCTACAGACTATGAGTGACAGAGGAGGGGAAATGGTTCCGGCGCTATTAAAGTGGATTGGAAATAAGCAACGATTTGCTTCTACGATTATTGGCTATATGCCTGACACGTTTGGTGATTATTACGAGCCGTTTTTAGGCAGCGGCGCAGTTCTGGCAGAGTTGATAAACACAAGTGAAAATTGGGGCGTGCCCGAATTCGGGAAGGCTTACGGCAGTGACGTTCTGCCGTTTCTTATCGACGTTTTCAATATAGTCAGGGATTGTCCTGACGAAATCATTTCTTATTATAAGAAAGAGATTGATGAGTATTATCTGAGGCCCGACGAAAAGTATCTTGAAGTGAGAGAGAGGTTCAATAAATCTTTCAATGCGCTAGATTTCTGCGTACTGTCAAGGACGTGCTACTCGGGCGTGATACGGTTCAGAAAGAAGGACGGATACATGAGTACGCCCAGAGGACCGCACAAACCGATAAGTCCTGAAACATTTGGAGACAGAGTAGAATTGTGGCATAGATTATTGCAGAGAGCAGAATTTACCTGTGAAGGATACCTGGCGGCAATGGACAGAGCCAAAAGCGGAGATTTGATTTACTGTGACCCGCCGTACACGCATTCTCAGGGGATTATTTACGGAGCGCAGGAATTTAATATCGACGACCTGTTCGCGAAGATAAGAGAGTGCAAAGAGCGGGGAGTATACGTGATGCTTTCCATTAACGGGACAAGGGACAGTAAAAAGAAGGACATATCCGTGACGCCACCTGAGGGATTATTCGAGAGACACCTGATTGTGAATTGCGGGACGTCCATGATTGACCGTCTGCAACATTCAGGCGAAGAAATGAAGGATAAGAAGGTCGATGACCAATTATTACTGACGTGGTAAGCACAAAAAGAGAGAGGAACTGAATTCCCCTCTCTTTTTCTTTTTTCAAATCTCAAGTCATATCTGCCATTTCCTCTATATGATACGCCTGCCCGCTGCCCGGTGCAAGACCCGGCGGCACCGAAATTCCGAAAACGGGCATTCTTGTGAATTTCGCACAAAATCCTAGAAAAATAAGTATGTAAGATTTTTCCCTATTATAAGTATATAAGAAATACATAGAACATATAAATAACTCAATAGGACGGGAGGTTAATAACGAGTATGTAAGAAATGTGATGCACGAAGTAATTATTACCAAATACGTGGTAACCGTTACATATATAAGAGGGAGGTGATACATGGGAAAGTTCAGAGTAAAGACAAGACAGGATGTTGAAGATGCAAAAATGAAGATGTTCCGTTGCGGGTACGGGAGACCTGACCCGGAGGGGTGGGAAGCGGCGCTGACAATCAGCAGGCAGATTGACAAAACGATGTCTGAGTCAATGGCGTTTTGTCTGGATGTAATGAAGTCAGCGAACTTCATGAGTCTGCTAGTCGGTCAGGGCGCACAGGTCGCAGAGAACGCAGGTTTCGACGCAGAAAACGGTTTGAACATTGCGGACGACATGCACTCGCTTTCCATGTGCCCGTTCTCGGAGTTGCCTGAGCATCTGAAAGTAAATGTCCTTCAGGACGATGATGGTATGACTATCGTGACAGCGGATATCAGTATCGAAGGGGGTGATGGCTTACAAGTTGGGTATCGAATTGATATTAACCAGAGTAGTGTTTTTGTTCCTGACAATATCGCGGCTCTTTTCGACCAATTCTGAGCGGCGGATAGGAGTGGTTCCGGTCAGGGTATCAACCCAAAACACTCATAGTCAGTATTCTTAAATATAGTTAATATTCTGACTATGAAATAGTGAGTATACTGACTATCATGGTCACAATACTGAAAACGATTGTTTCCGGTCGTGCAAAACAAAATACAAATATCTCCATATTGTTGAGTGACCGGTTTCACAGCGGCGGGATTGACTGACCCGCCGTTTTTTATACCATAACTGGGGAGATGGGAAAAAATATGAAGAAATTGGATGAACTTCGTGATAGAATATACTGCGATGCGAATGGCTTTTACTGCATATACCTTCCAGACGGCAAGGGCGGGCGCAGGCGCAAGAAGTCCAAAGACCGCTCAAAGATAGAAGCAGAAATTGTTTCATACTTGAAGTCGGTGGGGGAGTTCTCTGAGGATGAGACTCTGACAGTGCGTCAGGTCTTTGAAAGGTATACGGCTGAACGGCTGTCCAACAAATACGTTTCGGAAAGCACGGCTGCCCGCGACCGGGATTTCTTTAACCACCATTTCAGCGGCGTTCCCATGGAGAACCGGATGTTTTCCGGTATCAGCGCGACGGAATGGGCACGGTGGTTACAAGGACAACTTCCGGGATTGAAGCAGAAACAGTGGAGCGGGTTGAAGTCGGTAGTGCGGGGGATGCTCCACTACGGACAGGATTACGGGCTGATAACTTTTTCTGCGGGCGAGGTCTTTGGGCGGGTTCGTATACAAAAAGGGCAGTTTGCGCAGGTGGCGGGAGTAGAGTTGCCTGAGACGCAGGTCTATACGGACGATGAGATGGTAGTCCTGAAAAAGTATCTGCGTCAGAACGCCGACCAATATAACAATTGTCTATTGCTAATCTTTGCGACAGGTATGCGTATCGGGGAAGCGGTTTCATTGAAATCTGACGATATTTTGGTAGAGACGATGCAGATACGAGTGACCCGGACGGAGACACGATATACCCAGAGCGGCGGCAAAGGGAAGATTACTCAGGTCAAGGAAAAGCCTAAGACCGCGGCGGGTGTGCGGTTGGTATCTGTACCGGAAACAGAAAGGGAACTTTTGGAGACCATTCGTTGCCAGGCGGAGCGTCAGCCGTGGGTGTTCTGCCGCATGGACGGGACTCATTGGAAGCGGATTAATGCTTCCGGCATTAGGAAGCGTCTTGTCAGAGTATGTGAGAAGACCGGTATTCCTTACAGGTCGCCGCACAAGATACGTAAGACCGTGGCTTCCATCCTATTGGATGCAGGGGTGGACGGGCGCTTCGTGAAGGACAATTTAGGTCATACGGATTTGAAAACGACGGAACAGTCGTATCACAAGAACCGGCGGACGGCACGTGAGAAGTCGAAAATTTTGGCTTCGTTGCCGGAATTTTCGGAATAACTGAATATGCAGAAAATCTGAATATTGCAGGCTTTTATGCATATTTTATGCATAATTCATGCATATTATGAATGCGAATAATATGCATGAGCCCCTTTTTGAGCCCCTTTTCGGGACGGCACTTCCAAAGAGAGTCGTAAAAATGAGGGTAAACAGGGCGGTAAATATGCCAGCTTCCCAAGCTGGAGAGACGGGTTCGATTCCCGCTACCTGCTCTTAAAGCTCATAATATCAGGGGAATGAGGCCTTGATATTATGAGCTTTTTTCGTCAGTAACAGTTTGTCGGCGATTACTACGCGATTCGGGATATATATGAAAAAAAGAAACAAAAACGGAACGAGTTCAAATACGGGATGGACCATAGCCGCCGGGATTTTCCTTCTCGCCGGCCTGATCCTTGTCTTTTTGGCCCGCTGGGTGTTCTCCACCTGGGCAGGCCTGCGCATGGATGAGCTGATCTTTCAGCTCAAGGCGCCCATTGAGGGGACGGGAGACGGGATCGTCATGAAAGGCGTGCTCAGCAGCCTGCTGCCCGCCTTAGGGCTGACGGCTCTCTTTTTTGTCATCGTCTTCTTTATGCGGGAAAAAAGAGGGATCCTTTTGCGCTGCGGGGCGGCACTGGGGATTCTGCTCATGATCGGGGCGGGGTCCTACGCCTGGAAGAAGCTGGACATGACCGGGTACGTGCGCAATCAGCTGGATGAGTCCCGCTTTATCGAAGATAACTATGTGGATCCCGCAGATGTGGCAATCACTTTTCCGGCCAAGAAAAGGAATTTGATCTACATCTACATGGAATCCATGGAATCCACTTACGCGGACCGGGAGTCCGGAGGGGCCTTTTCCTACAACAACATCCCTGAGCTGACGCAGATCTCTTCGGAGTCGGAGGACTTTTCGGGCGGCACGGGACTCCTTAACGGCGGCAGAGTGCTGCCGGGAACCACCTTCACCATGGGAGGAATCTTTGCTCAGTCGGCGGGACTTCCGCTCAAGGTCGATATCGGGGAGGAATTCGTCGACAAGAGGGGTTCCTTCAATAAGATGAACACGCAGGATTCTTTCTTTAAGAAAGTGACCAATCTCGGAGACATCCTGGAAAACGAAGGATATAAAAATGTATTCATGCTGGGGTCCAACGCGACTTTCGGCGGAAGACGCCTCTATTTCGGCCAGCACGGCGGCTATGAGATCGACGATTATAACTGGGCCGTGCAGGAAGGGATCATTCCGCAGAATTACTATGTGTTCTGGGGGATGGAGGACAGCAAGCTGTTCGCCGCGGCAAAAGACAGAGTCACCAGGCTGGCAGCGGGGGAGAAGCCGTTTAACCTCACGCTCCTGACCGTTGACACACATTTTGAGGACGGATATATATGCGACCTGTGCCGCGAGGAGTATCCGGGTAACGATTACGCGAATGCGATCGCCTGCTCCAGCAGGCAGGTGGCGGACTTTGTCCGATGGGTACAGGCGCAGGACTTCTATGAGAATACGACGATCGTCCTGTGCGGCGACCACACGACCATGGACAGCGATTTCTGCAACGACGTTCCCGCGGAGTATGACAGAAAAGTGTACACGTCCTTTATCAATGCGGCCGTGCAGCCGCAGGACCCCTCCAGAGTCAGGGTCTATTCGACCATCGATCAGTTCCCGACGACGCTGGCGGCTCTGGGGTGCACTATTAAGGGAGAGAGGCTGGGACTCGGCACAAATCTGTTCTCCTCCGAAGATACGCTCCTGGAAAAATATGGCTACGACGAGGTCAGCGCCGAGATGGAGAAAAAGTCCAATTTCATGATCGAGCTGGCCGATATCGATATCTATAACGAGGAGCTTCTTGATGCCCAGGGACTTCTCCCGCAGGCGAAGATCAATATGGCCGGGATCGATAAGACCGGGAACACGATCTCCTTTACTGTCAGTAAGATCGAGAATATACACGAAGATATAAAGAGGGTAGAGCTGAGGATCGAGGACGGAAATAACTATGTAAAGGCAGTCGCCGGGAAGACGGATGAGGAGGAAGGCGTCTATTACGCGGAGGCCGACCTGTCCGCCTTTAATCACAAAAACTGTGAAGTGACGGCTGTGGTCATCGGAAAATCGGGGAGAGAATACTCCGCGGCGACCATGACGGGGGACCTCTCCCTCAAGCAGACAGAGATCTGCGCCTATCTGGACGCTCTTTTGCAGAATCCGCAGTACACTGTGTTCATAACGCTCCGGGACGACGGCTCTCATTCGCTGAACACGGAGATCTGTGACAGGCTCTTCGCCCTGGGACTGAACCAGGATATCCGCGGGCATTACAGGTGGAGTTATTACGCGGTCATAGGGCCGGACCGGGTGGTCGAAGAGCTCTCGGAAAAAGAACTCAGCTATTCCGGCACACTGTCCGACGGAGCGACCTTTTCCGTGATCAGCCAGGGAGGACTGAGCGGCGCCGGCGGAGGGGCCGGCAGATATCTGACGTGCTCGGTAAAGATTGGCGGCGTGGAATATGCCGTCCAGAGGATCGGCCTGAATTTTGTCGTCTACGACACCCTTCACAGCTGCGTGGTCGACAGTGTGGAGTTCAACACCTATATGGGACTCGATCCCAAGAGGATCGATGTGAAGGACCTCATCGATAAAGCGGAGTCGGAACAGGACCAGATGAATGTAAAATAATATCGATAAAGTAATATCGAAAAATAAATTATGAATAATTTATAAAGATTACAAATTATTCATAAAAACGCCTTCAAAAGATAACATCTCGTTGCATTAAAGAAATTTAATCTTTATAATTGTTTTGGGTTTCATCCTGCCTGAAAATGAATCCGTTCAGGCACCTGAGATGTGAAAAGGAGTTGTTATGAAAAAGGCGATTGTCTCCCGAGTCAGTAAGTATATAACAGCATGGATCGCAGCCGTGGTGATCACCGTCGCGGCGCTTGCGCCGGCACTTCCGGCCAAGGCGCAGAGCAATGAGGAATACGCGTTCTTCTATCTGACGGATACACTGGGATTCAATGCAGCCGCCGCCTGCGGGATCATGGCCAATATCCGTCACGAGTCCAATTTCCATCCCGGCGCCGGAAGCTGGGGAGGAGCCTACGGACTCTGTCAGTGGATGGGCGGCCGCCTGGACGGGCTTGAATACTACTGCTGGGACCACGGATTCGATCCCGAGTCCATGTCGGGACAGCTCTCTTACCTCACACACGAGCTGAGGTCTTACTATCCGGGCACCTACAACTATCTGATGAATGTAGAGAACTCCAGCGACGGAGCCTATAAAGCGGCCTATGAGTTCTGCTGCAAATTCGAGAGACCTGCCGACAAGTACGGCCAGTCCAACAGCAGGGGAAATCTCGCGGCCGGAACTTACTGGAACAGATACAAACTCTACGCCTATGACCAGTGGCTGGAGACGAAGAAGGGTACTGTCTACCACTACACAGACGGAAGCCTCCACTACGGATGGCTGGAACTGGACGGAGACCGCTTCTACCTCGATCAGGACGGAATCCTCAAAAAGGGTATGTTCTCCGCCGAGGGCGACTCCTATTTCTCCGATGAAGACGGCGTGCTCCAGTACGGCTGGCAGCAGATCGGCGACAACAAGTACTATTTTGACGAAGAGACCGGAAAGATGCAGGTCGGCTGGACAGAAGAAGACGGTAAAATGACCTTCTTCGACAGCAACGGCAAGACGGAAGGCGTAAATTCCTTCAATGAAAAGAACAATATCACGGGCGCGGATATCGTAAACTCGGTCACCCAGAAAGAGATCGAGCCGGAAGTGACCGTGAACGCCCCTTCCGCGGATCCGGTCCCGCTTCCCGATAAACTTGCCGACGTGGCGCAGTCGATCCAGGAGGCAGGTTCGGGTTCCCAGAGCAGCGCGGCTTCCGTGGCGACGCCGGGGCAGGAGACACAGATCAACCCCGACGATTACAATGAGAGCAGTGCCGTAAGCGGAAATACGATCGATACTTCCAAGCTTGAAGTCGGCAGCGGCGATCAGAAGGAAGTCACCCTTGACAATGAAAATCCCATGAGCGAATCCGGCAGCAAAGTCGTATTTGAGAATCCGGCCGAGTGAGCGGGGATAAAAGCGAACAGAACGGTTTCATATGTAAACGTAATTATTCAGCACCAATAATTACATGTAACAAGTAATATCTGCGGTCGAAAGAGTGTGCATTTGCTCCTTCTCTTTCGGCCGCTTTCTTCTGCAAACGCAGGCGGGGAGCATCCCGCCCTGCGAGCTCTGACAGGATATTCGGGCTATGAGGACAGAAAAAATGACCACAGAATTGGAAATATACGGAACACTCGGACCTTCCTGCGCGGATGTCAGCACGCTCAGACAGATGTTTGCGGCCGGCATCACGGGTATGCGTCTGAATTTGTCACATGGAACGCTGGATGAAAGCTCACAGATGCTCGAGGCCTTTCATCGGGCCGCGGACGCGGAAGGCGTCCGTCCATCTCTGCTGATCGATATGCAGGGACCGGAGCTGCGGATCGGGAAAGTGAAAGAAGGAGCCTGTGTGCAGGAAGGGGAAGAAGTGCTTCTTGCCCCTAAGGGCGTCAGCGGTGAGACGGGAGAAATGATCCCCGTCCCGGAGGAGATCTTTGATCACTATGAGAAGGGGATGGTCCTGCTTCTCGATGACGGGAAGATCCATCTGGAAGCGACCGGGGCATCGGATGGCGATTCGGGCAGGATCATGCGGGCAAGAGCTCTCACGGGAGGCCTGATCCTGAGCAGAAAGAGCATCGCGGTGCGGGGAATGACGATCACCGGAAAGACGCTGACGCAGCAGGACCTGATGAACCTGAAAAAGGCGGCGAAGGCGGGCGTCACCGACGTCATGCAGCCCTTCGTGCGCGGAGCGGATGACCTCATCGAGGTGAGAGCGGCGATGAAGGAGTCGGGCGCCGGAAACTGCCGGCTTTTTGCCAAAATAGAGAACCGCGCGGGGATCGAAGCGGTCCGGGAGATCATCCCTCTGACGGACATGCTCGTGATCGCCAGAGGCGATCTGGGAAATGCGGTCCCCTTATGGGAACTTCCCCGGGTGCAGAAAGAGATCTCGGAAAAATGCTTGCAGGCGGGCGTTCCCTTCATGGTGGTGACACAGATGCTGGCGAGCATGGAAAAGTCGCCTGTTCCGACGAGGGCGGAGGTGTCCGATATTTTCAACGCTGTGGCAGACGGCGCCGGCGCTGTCATGATCACCGGGGAGTCCGCTTCCGGCCTCTATCCCGTCAGGGCGTCGCAGTATCTGGTAAAGACGGCGGAGGAAGGCCTTCGCTGGAGAAAAAAGCGGGTGCTGCGGCAGCGCAGCTGACAGAAAGCCCCGGATTACCTGCAAGCGGCGCTTGAAGCCCTGAAAGAATTGGGGTAATATCAGATGGGAAATTAAAATCTTATTATAAGAACATCAGAGTAAAAGAGAGGTATTGCATGAGGTGTCCCTATTGCGGCAAGGATGATACGAGAGTAATTGACTCAAGACCGGTCGAAGACAACAATTCGATCCGAAGGCGAAGGACCTGCGACTCCTGCGGGAAGCGATTTACGACCTATGAAAAGATCGAGACGATCCCCATGATGGTCACGAAGAAGGACAATAACAGGGAAGCTTACGACCGCTCCAAAATTGAAGGAGGGATCCTCAGAGCCTGCCACAAGAGACCGGTCAGCGCGGCGCAGATCAAAAAGGTCGTCGATGAGATCGAGTCCGAGATCTTCGAGAGAGAGGAAAAGGAGATCTCGAGCAAGCAGATCGGAGAGCTCGTCATGCAAAAGATCAACAAGCTCGATCCTGTAGCGTATGTCCGATTCGCGTCGGTTTACAGAGAATTTAAGGATGTGGAGACGTTCATGGAAGAACTTCGGAAGCTTCTTGGTCCCGAAGAGTGAAATGTTTGTTGAAAAATAGAGCTCTGTAGTATAGAATAAATTAGTATTAGACGCGAGTACATCAGGAGGTATCTTTATGATTTCTGCAAGTGATTTCAGAAACGGCATTACGATTGAAAAGGATGGAACCGTACTGGAGATTATCGAGTTCCAGCACGTTAAACCCGGAAAGGGTGCTGCATTTGTCAGAACCAAGTTAAAAGACGTGATCAACGGCGGTGTTACTGAGACGACATTCCGTCCCACTGAGAAATTCCCTCAGGCAAGGATCGACAGAAAAGAGTATCAGTATCTGTACGCAGACGGCGACCTGTATACTTTCATGGATACAGAGACTTATGATCAGATCAGTCTCGGCAAGGAAGTGGTCGGCGACAACATGAAGTTCGTCAAAGAGAACGACATGGTCAAGCTTGTCTCTTACAACGGAAATGTTTTCGATATGGAGCCTCCGATGTTTGTAGAGCTTGAGATCACAGAGACAGAGCCCGGCTTCAAGGGCAACACCGCGACAGGCGCTACCAAGCCCGCTACGGTTGAGACCGGTGCAGTAGTAAGCGTTCCGCTTTTCTGCAATATCGGCGACGTGATCAAGATCGACACGAGAACCGGCGAATATCTGTCCAGAGCATGACAACTGCTTTCGGACAATGATCCGGCAGAGAGCTGCACATACTTTTCAAATCATCAGAATGCTGAAAGACAATGGGAAAGATCTGTTCCCATTGTCTTTTTTTTGCGCGCAGCAATGAGTAAGCGCTTCTTAACTGCAATTCTGTACACAGCACAATAATAAGGAGAGTATTGTGGAGACTAATAATACCGAAATCAGATTTTACAACGAAATGAGAGAGAGCCTTTTAAAACTCAGACCGGAAGGAATGGAGATCAAATTCGACAGGATCAGCAAGCACAACAGGAAGAAACTCCACGCCTGCTCGCTGATGATGCCGGGTTCGGTGGCAGCCCCGACTTTTTACCTTGAAGAACTCTATGAAGCTTACGAAAACGGGACAGCCGTCGAGGATCTGGCGCAGAGCCTGATCAATTACGCCTGCGAGCACAGCCTGGGAGCCATGCCCGGCGGGATCGAGCTGGATGACTACGAGAGCGTGAAGAAAAACCTGGGGATCATGGTCATCGGTGAAGAGAAGAACCGGGAGTATCTGCGCGAACTGATCTATAAGAAAATTGAGGATCTGGCTCTCATACCGATCATATTTACGAGCGACTCTAACGGGACGGGATGCATCAAGATCAGGAAAGACTTTCTGCTGATGTGGAAAGTGACGGAAAATGAGATCCTCGAGCAGGCGATCAAAAACGCGCCGGAGGTAATGCCGCCCACATTCAGAAACCTCAATGAACTCATGGGGTGTGAGGAAGAGGAAGAAGATGAGATCTTTGTGATCAGCAACATGTACTACGCGGGAGGCGCGTCCGTCGCGTTTTATCCCGGCTTTCTGGACTGCATAGGAATGGCGCTGGGCAAAGACCTCTTTATCCTCCCCAGTTCGATCAATGAGCTGATCATTCTGACCGACAGCGGACAGGATCCGGGAAGGCTCCTTGAGATCGTCAAAGAAGTAAACAGGACGCAGGTAGCGCCCGCAGAAGTTCTGACGGACGCCGTCTATCATTACGGCAGAGGAGGAAAGGGATTCCGCAAACTTCTTCCGATAATGGCGTAAGCATATTCCCCGCAGGACTTTGGCGGGACGGCTTTTATAAGGGCGCGCGGGGACGCGGGATCTTTATGCGGCCCCGCGCCGCTCATAAAAGCTGACGCTGGACATTTCAAAATCTGTATGGTATAGTGAGTAAGCCGAAGGGGATCCTGACCAGGAGATCTGTTCGGAAAAGATATGCACTCGTAGTCTAACGGATAGAACGAAGGCCTCCGACGCCTTTAATGCAGGTTCGATTCCTGTCGGGTGCATTTTTTTATGCGTACACATCTCGCGGAAAGGAAGAAGCAGATGTTCGGATGGGGCAGACATAATGTGGCAGTGGTCGGAACTGGATATATGGCGGCCAGAATGGAGGCGGTCCTGAGCGCCTCCCCGACCGTGAGGCCGTACGCCGTCGTTTCCAGGGACCTGGACAGGGCGCTGTCTTTTGGCAGGGAAAACGGATTTAAAAAGGCGTATGATTCGATGGAAACCATGCTCGCGGACAAAAAGGTCGAGATGGTCTATATAGCGACGCCGGCTTCGGAGCACGCCGCGCAGGTGAGACTCTGCATTGAAGCGGGGAAACCCGTCCTGTGCGAGACGCCGATCGCCCTGACGGCCGCGGAGGCGGAGAGCCTGTTCGCCCTCTCCGAATCACTGGACGTTCTTGTGGTGGAGGCGATGCATATCCGCTTTCTTCCCTTTTTCAAGCAGATCGTCAGCGTGATCGCGAGCGGAGCCATCGGAACGCCTGTCATGCTGACCGCGAACATGGCGTCCGATATGGAAAATCTTCCGCGCCTGCAGAGGCCGTCCCTGGGAGGCGGCGCGCTGGGAGACATGGGATATTTTCTCCTGAACTTCTCCTCGATGATCTTCGGAGACAAGGTCAAGCGGATCCAGTCGAACTGCACCTTCACATCCGTGCGGGTCGACCGCCAGCTCAGCATAGTCCTGCAATATCAGGATGACAGAATGGCGGTGCTTTCCTGCACGACGAGAGGAAACGGGGAGAGCAGGGCCGTGATTCAGGGGACCAAGGGTTATATGGTCATTGAGGACCTGAAAAATTTCGCGTCTGCGACCGTTTACGACAGCAAAAGAGTTAAAACAGCGACTTATAAGAGGGGGAGGTACAAGAGCGAATTCGAGTTTGAGATGGCGGCCTTTGCGGCGGCAATGAAATCAAAATGGAAGGAGTGCCCCGAGATCCCTCACTCGCAGTCCTTATCCATGATGCAGATGATGGACTTCATACGTAGACAGCTCGGCATATCCTATGAGGAGATTCAGATCTCCCAGATCCCGGACATGATCGGCGGCGCTGCGGGCCCTCAGATCCACGCGGCCGATGAGACGGTGAGCGTCGAAACGGCGGAAACGGTAACTGCACAGGAACCTGTGGAAGCCAATCCTGAAGTTCTTCCCGAAGCCGATCCCGAAGTTCTTCCCGAAGTGGATTCCGAAATTGATTTCAAAATCCCTTCCGAAGTTGATTTCGAAATTCCTTCCGAACTCTCTTTTGATCCTGATTCCGAAGCCTTGTCCAAGGCTGATTAAGAATCCGGTTCCTGAGAAAAGCCCCCTGTGCAGGGGGCTTTTCTGATGGGAAATTCATAACTGAGTCAGAGCGGGAACATCTGAGGTTTTCTTTCTTTATAGACGGCGAAATATTTAAATCCCAGCGCGCGGAGAATTTCGGCGGTCTCCTCGAAGCGGCCTGCAATGCGCTCCGGCACGTGGGCGTCCGAACCGATCGTGATCAGCTCACCGCCCATTTCTTTGTAGCGGGAGAGAATGTCCGGAAGAGGGTTGAAGTGCGGCATACCCTTGGTCAGGGGAGATGTATTGACCTCAAGGGCGATGCTGCGGTCGATCAGTTCCCGAAGGATGGGGTCGATCCGGTCGGCATAGGCTTTGTAGGTATAGATCATGTCTCTGTCGGGCAGATACCGGGTCACATAATCGAGATGACCGCATGAGTCAATATCGGGAAACGCCCGAATGTTGTTCAGTGTATCCTCGAGATACAGGACAAGAGCTTCCTGCTGCGTCCGGGAATACAGAAAATCCGGGTAGTAGGGGTCAAATCCCGCGCACAGGTGGTTGGACCCGATAATGAATTCGTAGTCGTGCTCCCGGACATAGGACCGGAGGAAGCCGCCCAGGTGCGGCTGAAGGCCAAGCTCGACGCCAAGATGCAGCTCGATCTTTCCTTCATATTTTTCCTTCATTTTCAGGAAATCATTTCTGTACGAGTCATAGTCCAGCTCGAAGGTACCCGGCGCCACGTCCGGGTTGTTTTCGTAAGGAAACTCCGGATCATAGTGGTCTGTGAAGCACATGATTTTCAGCCCTCGCGCCAATCCGGCCCGGATCTGGGTCTCCATCGGCGCGGTGCTGTCACCGGAATGTTCGGAGTGAAGATGGTAATCCGCGATGATGCTCATTTATCGGCTCCTTTTTTGTTTTTGTGTGCATTTTAGCAATATTTTGGGCAAGTATCAATCAATTGTCACTAAAACAGCACCGTATTTAGACGAAGATTTGTATAAAACTCCATCAGCCACTTGAAAATTATATAGCGCATGCGTTAAAATGAGTTAGCTGACAAAGTATGACGTTCACATGCGCGAATCGGCGGGAAGTGACGCGCGCAGGCGGAATAATTCGCAGAGGAAATGTCTATGTGAATCGTCATTTTTTGTTACATTATCATTTCTAAATGTTTTTAGGAGGAAAGAAACATGGCAGTAAAAGTAGCAATTAATGGTTTCGGACGTATTGGCCGTCTGGCATTCCGTCAGATGTTCGGCGCAGAGGGATTTGAGATCGTAGCGATCAACGACCTTACTTCTCCCGCTATGCTCGCACACCTGCTCAAGTATGACAGCACACAGGGCAGATATGATAAGGCTGAGACAGTATCCGCAGGCGAGGATTTCATCACTGTTGACGGCAAGGACATCAAGATCTATGCAAAGGCTAACGCAGCTGAGCTCCCTTGGGGCGAGATCGGTGTTGACGTAGTTCTGGAGTGCACAGGCTTCTATACCTCCAAGGCTAAGGCTCAGGCTCACATCGATGCAGGCGCTAAGCATGTCATCATCTCTGCTCCCGCAGGAAATGACCTTCCTACAATCGTTTACAACGTAAACCACGAGTCTCTTACAAGCGAAGATAAGATCATCTCCGCTGCATCCTGCACAACCAACTGCCTGGCTCCTATGGCTAAGGCTCTCAATGATCTGGCTCCCATCAAGGGCGGTATCATGTGCACCATCCACGCTTACACAGGCGATCAGATGACTCTGGACGGACCTCAGAGAAAGGGCGACAAGAGAAGATCCCGTGCAGCAGCGATCAACATCGTTCCCAACAGCACAGGCGCAGCTAAGGCTATCGGCCTTGTTATCCCTGAACTGAACGGCAAGCTCATCGGCGCAGCTCAGCGTGTTCCTACACCTACAGGCTCCACCACCATCCTTACAGCTGTCGTAGAAGGCAACGTAACAAAGGATGAGATCAATGCCGCTATGAAGGCTGCTTCCAACGAGTCCTTCGGCTACAACGTAGACGAGATCGTTTCCAGCGATATCGTTGGCATGCGCTACGGTTCTCTGTTCGATTCCACTCAGACCATGGTTCTGCCTCTTGACAACGGCACAACCGAGGTTCAGGTTGTTTCCTGGTATGACAACGAGAACTCCTACACAAGCCAGATGGTTCGCACCATCAAGCACTTCGGTAAGCTTCTCGGCGCTTGATCTGTCTTACCGACAGGTAAATT
This sequence comes from Lachnospiraceae bacterium UBA4260, assembly GCA_002395235.1. Taxonomy (GTDB): domain Bacteria; phylum Bacillota; class Clostridia; order Lachnospirales; family Lachnospiraceae; genus CAG-791. Next base: position 143,832 of record DGWK01000019.1, read on the forward strand.
ATTGACCTGAAAAGCCTAAGGGGTCCGGTCTAAAATGGACCGGGCCCCTGTTCTATTAAAGGAGGAATATTATTATGGGACTGAATAAGAAATCCGTTGACGATATCAACGTAAAGGGCAAATATGTCCTGTGCAGATGCGACTTCAACGTTCCGCTCAAGGCCGGCGTCATCACCGACGACAACCGTATCGTGGCAGCTCTGCCCACCATCAAGAAGCTGATCGCGGACGGCGGCAAGGTCATCCTTTGCTCCCACCTCGGAAAGCCGAAGGGAGAGCCCAAGCCCGAGATGTCTCTGGCTCCCGTGGCAGCACGCCTGTCCGAGTTGCTGGGCAAGGAAGTCGTTTTCGCGGCAGATCCTGAAGTTGTAGGCCCTAACGCAAAGGCTGCAGTTGCGGCTATGAAGGACGGCGACGTTGTTCTCCTTGAGAACACCCGTTACAGAAAAGAAGAGACCAAGAACGGCGAAGCTTTCTCCAAAGAGCTCGCTTCCCTCGCAGAAGTATTCGTAAACGACGCTTTCGGTACCGCTCACAGAGCTCACTGCTCCAACGTTGGCGTAACCGAGTATCTGAGCCCCTGCGCAGTCGGCTATCTGATGCAGAAAGAGATCGACTTCCTCGGCAAGGCAGTTGAAGATCCGGTACGTCCTTTCGTAGCGATCCTCGGCGGCGCAAAGGTTGCTGACAAGCTCAACGTCATCAACAACCTGCTCGAGAAGTGCGACACTCTCATCATCGGCGGCGGCATGGCTTACACCTTCCTCAAGGCGAAGGGCTATGAGATCGGCAAGTCCCTGGTTGACGAGACCAAGATCGACTACTGCGCAGAGATGATCAAGAAGGCTCAGGACCTCGGCAAGCAGCTTCTTCTTCCCGTTGACACCGTAGTTACCGCTTCCTTCCCGGATCCCATCGACGCTGAGATCGAGGTAGAGGTCGTTGATGCCGACAAGATCCCCGCTGACAAGATGGGCATGGATATCGGCCCCAAGACCATCGCTCTTTACAGCGACGCGATCAAGAACGCGAAGACCGTTGTCTGGAACGGACCTATGGGCGTATTCGAGAACCCGATCCTTGCAAACGGCACAAAGTGCGTAGCACAGGCTCTGGCTGATGCAGACGCGACCACCATCATCGGCGGCGGCGACAGTGCGGCAGCAGCGAACCAGATGGGCTTCCACGACAAGATGAGCCACATTTCCACCGGCGGCGGCGCTTCCCTCGAGTTCCTTGAGGGCAAGGAGCTTCCCGGCGTAGCGGCAGCGGACGACAAATAAGATCTGACAGGTCAAGAGCGGGGGCGAAACACTGTTTTGCCCCTGCATCAGCATGAAAAGGAGAGTAAAAATGGCAAGAAGAAAAATCGTAGCCGGCAACTGGAAAATGAACAAGACGCCTTCCGAAGCAAAGGCGCTCGTTGAGATGCTCGCTCCCCTCGTAAAGAACGACGATGTGGACGTAGTTTACTGCGTGCCCGCAATCGACATCGTTCCCGTAGTCGAGGCAGTCAAGGGCACTAATGTAGCAGTCGGCGCAGAGAATATGTCCGATAAGGACAGCGGCGCTTACACCGGCGAGATCTCCGGCGCTATGCTCAAGGACGCAGGCGTTAAGTATGTTATCATCGGCCACTCCGAGAGAAGAGATTACTACAAGGAAGATGATGCTTTCCTGAACAGAAAGGTCCTCAAGGCGTTCGAGTACGGCCTTACCCCTATTCTTTGCTGCGGCGAGTCCCTCGAGCAGAGAGAAGCGAACGTCACGATCGACTGGATCCGCCTTCAGCTCAAGAGCGACCTGATCGGCGTTACAGCAGAGCAGGCTGCTTCCATGGTCATCGCTTATGAGCCCATCTGGGCAATCGGTACCGGCAAGGTCGCTACGACCGAGCAGGCACAGGAAGTCTGCCACGCGATCCGCGAGCTCATCGCCGAGATCTATGACACAGATACAGCTGAGAAGATCCGCATCCAGTACGGCGGCTCCGTTAAGGGTTCCTCCGCTCCCGAGCTGTTCGCACAGCCCGACATCGACGGCGGCCTGATCGGCGGCGCTGCCCTGAAGGAAGACTTCGGAAAGATTGTCAATTACAAGTAATTGATTTCCAATCCTTGACGAATTATAAAAAGGTGTGTGAAAAACGATGGTTTTTCACACACCTTTTTCTGCGTCCGTATAAAAAACACTGGTCCGGCTGTCGCGTGTTCTAATCGGATTCCAATTCATTCTTGCACTTAGACACCAACAATACCCGAAGGCACCCCTCCCGGGACCGGATCGCAGTTCTGAATATGATTGTAATGACATGGCGCGCCGTTGTAAATAGATTCCCCTGATTCTTGCAGTTCATCGGCCGAGAGTCTATACTGTGAAATGACCCTTCAGCGCAGGCGGGAAGTGCCCCGCCGGGCGCAGGGGACTCAGAAAGGCGGAAAACACCATTTAATATGCATAGTGATAATATAAGAAAAGATGTCCGCAGGAAGCGGATCGTGATCATAGGAGCGGGGGCGGCCGGCCTGATGGCGGCCTGCGCCGCAGCGGACGCGGGCGCATCCGTCACGGTTTTAGAGAAGAACGAGAAAGCCGGCAAGAAGATCTATATCACGGGAAAAGGGCGGTGCAATCTCACAAACGCCTGTGACATTCAGGAGTTCTGGACGCACATCGTCTCCAATCCCAAGTTCCTCTACAGCGCGGTCTACGGATTTGACGCGCAGCAGATGATGCAGTTTATGGAGGAGAACGGGTGCCCGGTCAAAACAGAGCGCGGAGACAGGGTCTTCCCTGTATCCGATCACGCCTCGGACGTCACAAAAGCGCTTCTGGAGCATAGCAGAAAACGCAATGTGCAGTTTCGATATCATTGCCCGGTGGCGCATATTCTCACGCAGGAGAAGGAAGGCATAAGAAGAGTGACCGGTGTGGAGCTCACGAGCGGTGAGATCGTGGATGCGGACGCGGTGATCCTGGCGGTGGGCGGAAAGTCCTATCCGAGCACCGGCTCGGAAGGGGACGGCTACAGGATGGCGAAGGAACTGGGCATCGGCGTCGTGACGCCGGCGCCGTCTTTAGTTCCGATCAGGACCGGGGAGAGCTGGTGCTCCGATCTGCAGGGCCTTTCGCTTAAAAACGTGGAGCTGACCGTGGAACGGCCGGAGGAGGAGAGCGGGAAAAAGAAGAAAAAGCCGCTCTACAAGGGCTTTGGAGAGATGCTGTTCACCCACTTCGGCGTCAGCGGTCCTTTGGTGCTGACAGCCTCCTGCTACATGGATTTTAATAAGAATCCCGGGGGCTATAAGCTTTTTATCAACCTGAAACCGGCCCTGACACAGGAGCAGCTGGAGAACCGGCTCCGGCGGGAGATCGAGGCGGCGCCCGCAAAGAAGCTTGCCGGCGTGATCAGGCCGCTCTTCCCGGCGAGGCTGGCGGAAGTGATCGCGGACCTCTCCGGACTGCGGGACAGGACAGGGGCTTCTCTGAACACAAAAGAGATCGCAGGCCTTGCGTCGCTAATCCGCGCCGTTCCGATCACGGCACAGGGCAGCAGAGGCTTCGCCGAGGCAATCGTCACTCGCGGCGGCCTGGACGTAAAAGCCTTTGACCCGTCTACCATGAAGTGCAAAAGCATTGAGGGACTGTACGCGGCGGGCGAGGTGCTCGACGTAGACGCCCACACCGGAGGGTTCAACCTGCAGATCGCCTGGTCCACGGGGAGACTGGCCGGAGAGAGCGCGGCGCAGGAAGAAGAATGAATTTACGAACAGATACGCAATAGAATCATACACAGAGGATGGAGGACCAAAATGATCAATATCGCAATTGACGGGCCTGCAGGCGCCGGAAAGAGCACAATTGCCAAGAGAGTAGCGGCTGAGAAAAACTATATTTATGTGGATACCGGCGCCATGTATCGCGCTATGGCACTGTATCTGTACCGGCTGGGGATTGACCCGGACGACAGCGCGGCAATCAGTTCCCACTGCGGCGGCGCAGACATCACGATCGAATACAGGGACGGCGTTCAGGTCGTCCTGCTCGCGGGTGAGAATGTCAACGATTATCTCCGGACGCCCGAAGTCAGCGATATGGCCTCCAGGACCAGTGTGAACGGAGACGTCCGCGTTAAGCTCGTCCAGCTCCAGCAGGAACTGGCGCGCCGCCAGAATGTCGTGATGGACGGCAGAGACATCGGTACAGTCGTGCTGCCGGACGCACAGGTCAAAATATTCCTCACAGCCAGCGTGGAAGTGAGAGCGATGCGAAGATATCTGGAACTGATGGAAAACGACGAGAGCGCGGACATTGACAAGATCAAGGCGCAGATCAAAGAGAGAGACGAGCGCGACATGAACCGGGCGATCTCTCCTCTGAAACAGGCGGATGACGCGGTGCTGGTCGACACGTCGGACCTGACGATTGATGAAGTCGTAGATAGGATTTTGTCGATCATCGACGAGAAGATCGGCGGCGGGAACTGAGGTATTACCGAATATGGCTGAGATCATTACTGCAAAGAGTGCGGGTTTCTGTTTCGGCGTAAAACGCGCAGTGGAAACCGTATATGAAGAAGTGGAGAAGGGCAGCCCGATCTATACGTACGGCCCCATCATCCACAATGAGGAAGTCGTAGCGGATCTGGAGAGAAGAGGCGTGCGGGTGATCACATCCGACGACGAGCTTGCGGAAATCCGGGGAGGGACGATCATTACCCGCTCCCACGGGATCTCCAGGGAAGAAGACGAAAAGCTGCGCGCGACCGGCGCCAAGTGTGTGGACGCGACCTGTCCTTTTGTAAAGAGGATCCACAGGATCGTAGAAGAAAACAGCGCGGCCGGGTACAGGATCGTGATCATCGGAAACCCGGATCACCCGGAAGTGAAGGGAATCATGGGATGGTCTTCTTCGCCCGTCACCGTGATCGAGAATACGCAGCAGGCGAGGGAACTTACGGAAAGCATCGACAGAGACTCTTCCTGCAATAAAAAAGATCAAAAAATCTGTGTTGTTTCGCAGACGACTTTCAACGCAAACAAATTTGAAGAAATTATTGCTATTTTAAGTGAAAAAGGATACAATGTACGATGTATGAATACCATCTGCAATGCTACGCATGAGCGGCAGGCCGAAGCGAAGGCAATTGCGTCCAAGGCGGACATCATGATCGTCATCGGAGGCAAGAGCAGTTCCAATTCAGCCAAGCTCTACGAGATCTGCAGACGGGAGTGCGCAAACACGTATTTCATACAAACGTGGCGTGACCTTAATCTTTCTCCTGCCGGAAATGAACAGATCATAGGAATCACCGCAGGGGCGTCGACCCCAAAGAATATCATAGAGGAGGTTCAAAATCATGTCAGAGCAGACTTTTGAACAAATGCTTAACGAGTCTTTTAAGACAATTCATACGGGGGAGGCAGTTGAAGGTTCAGTCATCGACGTAAAGCCGGGCGAAGCCATTCTGAACATCGGCTATAAGTCTGACGGCGTTCTTACACGCAGCGAGTACACGAATGATTCATCTGTGGATCTCACAGAAGTGCTTCATGTTGGTGACAAGCTTGAAGTCAAGGTCATCAAAGTTAATGACGGCGACGGCCAGGTCCTTCTTTCCTACAAGAGACTGGCAGCTGACCGCGGCAACAAGCGCATCGAAGAAGCTTACAACAACAAGGAAGTTCTCAAAGCAAAGGTGACACAGGTCCTTTCCGGCGGACTCAGTGTAGTAGTTGATGAAGTCAGAGTATTCATCCCTGCAAGCCTGGTATCCGATACCTATGAGAAGGATCTGAACAAGTATCTCGGACAGGAGATCGAGTTCATGATCACCGAATATAACCCCAACAGACGCAGATACATCGGCAACCGCAAGGTTCTCCTTGTTGCTAAGCGCAAAGAGATGCAGGAGAAGCTCTTCGCTACCATCCAGCCCGGTGATATCGTTGAGGGTACTGTTAAGAATATCACCGACTTCGGCGCATTCGTAGATCTTGGCGGAGCAGACGGTCTGCTTCACATCTCCGAGATGAGCTGGGGCCGCGTTGAGAATCCCAAGAAGGTCTTCAAGGTCGGCCAGAAGCTTCGCGTTCTGGTTAAGGACATCCAGGGCACCAAGATCGCTCTGTCCCTGAAGTTCCCTGAGGAGAATCCCTGGGCAGGCGCAGCTGAGAAGTATGCTGTCGGCACAAAGGTTACCGGTACAGTCGCAAGAATGACCGATTTCGGCGCATTCGTAGAGCTTGAGCCCGGTATCGATGCACTGCTTCATGTTTCCCAGATCGCCAGAGAGCACATCGAGAAGCCTTCCGATGTTCTGAAGATCGGCCAGGAAGTTACAGCTAAGATCGTTGATTTCAACGAAGCCAACAACAAGATCAGCCTCAGCGTCAAGCAGCTTCTGATCGAGGAAGAGAGAGCGAAACGCGCTGCAGAGCGCGCCCGCGAAGATGCTGATGTAGCTTCTGTTGATGTAGACGCTTACATCGCCGAGCATCCCGAGGGAGAGGAAGAGTAATCGGTAAAAGCCGCTGACTCGTCTTCATAAAGAAAGATAAACAAAAAAAGAGGTTGTCACAAAAGTGACAACCTCTTTCTCATTTACTGTTTTTGATATGCGCAAATACATAGGCCGCATACCCCGACAGAAAACTCCGGTCTTTCTTGCAGTCATCCGAGAATTCAAAGAAGAGCTCGGAGTCCTGGTAGGTTCTCTTGAAGAAGGGAGTCCTGTAAAGATCCCACTGGGGAAGGAACGAACCGGCCTTCCTGGTGTAGCAGGTCTCCGGTTTCGCCTGGATCCGGCGGCTCTTTTCCACGTAGGACGCGAGATATTTGTGGACGGCCATATCCTCTTCGGGGAGAAAATAGTAATCCTTGTAGTTTGCGTAGAAGTATTTCATCACTTCCGTATAGAGTGGGACTTTGAGTACGCCGGCGTCCCCCTCTATTTTGACATAGCAGTGGTCGGCGGAGGCGTATACGGGCGCCGGCAGCGGCCGCGGAAGTTTAAAGAAGACGAACAGTTCTTCCTTGCGAGAGCCGTCATAGTCGGTGAAATAATTGGCCTGGGCTTTTCGGACCCGGAAGCGGTCGGCGTCGAGATCACTGTAAATAAGAAGCGGGAGGAGGCTGAGAAGTCCCGTCACGTCGGCTTCATTGTGCATGAGGAGCTGCGCGAGAAGGTCTGCCTCGGGATCGGCGATAAACTTCCTGTAGACCTTGATCAGGTCGGCGCCGCTTTCCTGTTCGACGCGCCCGGTCCCCAGAAGAGCTTCCATGGTCTGCTGTTTGTAGTCGGGGAGGCCCAGGATCCGCTTAAAGGGCGTGATGACCTTGTAGAGATCCAGCGTACCGACCGGAATCGACTCGTTGGAAAGACCGTGAAATTCGATTCTCTTTCGAAGAAAAGGAATGTCGAACCGGTCGCCGTTGTAATGGAGCAGGATCTTATAGCCGGACGCAAACAAAAGAAAAGAGGAGAGGACTTCTTTTTCCTCGTTTCCCGTGTTGTCCATCCACTGGATCAGGTTCCAGCCGTCTGTCTGGTAATAGGCGCAGCCGATCAGGTAGACCGCGTTATTCTCGGCGCTCAGGCCGGTGGTTTCAATGTCCAGCACAAGGAAATCGGATAAAGGAGCGGAAGCCTGCAGGAGCTGATCCTGTACGCTTATGTCGATGGTTTTACTTATGATACGCATGATAACCTCTTGCCGAATCGGCGTAACGGAAGCTTCTCTTGATAAAATACATGTATATACTAACATTTCGCATTCCATTTTGCCATTACCAAACGTTTGTGATACACTAACACCCATAGGTCACAGCAACTCCCCACAGCCCTGAAAACAGAAAGGAGCAATCTGATGGAGATACTATACAAAAGCACCCGTTCGGACAGTACCCCAATCACTGCCTCGCAGGCGATCCTGAGAGGATTTCCGGAAGACGGAGGGCTCTACGTTCCCACTTCCGTTCCCAAACTCGAGTGCACGCCGGCACAGCTGGCGAAAATGGACTACCGCGGCGTAGCGTATGAGGTCATGCGCCTGCTTCTTTCGGACTACACGGAGGAGGAGCTGAAAAAGTGCATTGACAGCGCCTATGACAGCAAATTTGATACGGAGGAGATCGTCCCCTTAAGAAAATCGGGCAATGCCTGGTACCTTGAACTTTTCCACGGACCTACGATCGCCTTTAAGGACATGGCGCTCTCTATTTTGCCCCATCTGATGACGACGGCGGCCGCCAAGAACGGGTCGGGCGCGGAGATCGTGATCCTGACGGCGACCAGCGGAGACACGGGAAAAGCCGCCCTGGCGGGATTTGCGGGCGTCGAGGGAACAAAGATCATGGTCTTTTATCCCAAGCACGGCGTCTCCTCGATCCAGGAGAGACAGATGGTGACTACCGTGGGCGCCAACACGAGGGTCATCGGGATCAACGGAAACTTCGACGACGCGCAGACCAGCGTCAAGAACCTCTTTACGGACAAGGCCCTGGTGGAGGAGATGGCGCGGCACGGCATGCAGTTCTCCTCGGCCAATTCCATCAATATCGGCCGTCTGACGCCTCAGATCGTCTACTATGTATATGCTTACACAAGACTTCTGGCGGACGGCGTCATCGAAGAGGGAAATCCGGTGAATTTCGTCGTTCCCACCGGCAATTTCGGCAATATCCTGGCGGCGTATTACGCTAAGAGAATGGGGCTTCCGATCGGCAAGCTGATCTGCGCCTCCAATTCCAACAAGGTCCTCTTTGATTTCTTCACTACGGGCGAGTATGATAAGAACCGCGAGTTTGTCCTGACGAGCTCCCCTTCGATGGATATCCTGATCTCGAGCAACCTCGAGAGGCTGATCTACCACATCGGCGGAGATGATCCGGCCGTCTGCGCGGCATTTATGAAGGACCTGAAGGAAAAGGGAAGATACACCATCACGGAGCAGATGAGGGAGCAGCTCGGCGACTTCGTGAGCGGCTATGCGGATGAGGAGCAGACAGCGCAGGAGATCCGCACTGTCTACATGGGCGACGGATATGTGATCGATCCCCACACGGCGGTGGCCAGCAGTGTCTACAGAAGGTATCGGAGCGAAACTTCGGACGGAACCCCTGCTGTCATCGATTCCACGGCGAGCCCCTTCAAGTTTGAGGGAAGCGTCATGGCGGCACTTGGCAAAGATACATCGCTCCCGGACCTGGAGCTGGCCGACAAGCTCAGCGAAGTGGCGGGTGTGCCCGTTCCCAAGGCAGTGAGCGACCTTAAGGACGCGCCGATCCTTCACGACATTGTCTGCGACAGAACGCAGATGAAGGAAGAAGTCCGCAGGTTCCTGGGGCTTACGGATCAGGCCTGAGCGAAACAGACAAACGAAATGAACAGGCGGCCCGCTCTTGCGGGCCGTGATTTAACGGATAAGCGGCCCGCGAGAGCGGACCGCTGACAATCTGTCAGGAGGCAGTAATGGGCAGTATACACAGAGACAGAATCGAACTGCTGCGGGCAGCAATGAAGAGAGAGGGGATCGACGCCTACATGATCCCCACTGCGGATTTCCACAATTCGGAATATGCGGCAGACTATTTCCACACAAGAGAGTTTTTCAGCGGCTTCACGGGATCTGCGGGGACGCTGATCGTTCGCGCGCAGGAAGCGTGCCTGTGGACGGACGGACGATATTTTATCCAGGCGGCGGCGGAACTGGAAGGCTCCGGCGTGACGCTCATGAAAATGGGAGAGCCGGGCGTTCCGACGATCACCGAGTACCTGCGCCAAAATATGGAGGAGGGATCGGTACTGGGATTTGACGGGCGCTGCATCCCCAGCAAGGAAGGCAAGGGCTACGAGAAGCTCATGAAGAGCAAAAAGGGCTCTTTGAAGATCGGCCGTGACCTTGCGGAAGGAATCTGGAGCGACAGACCGGCGCTTCCCTGCCATCCGGTGATGCTCCTGGAGGAGGATTACACAGGAGAGGACATCGAGGACAAACTCGGGCGCCTGCGCAGTGCCGTGCAGGAAGCGGGAGCGGACACCTATATTGACAGCAAGCTGGACAATATCATGTGGCTCCTCAATATGCGCGGAGCGGACGTCACCTGCAACCCTGTCGCCCTCACCCATATACTTGTGGACGAGAGAAATGTCTATCTGTTCATTCAGGACGGGGAAGTGACGGAGGAACTGAGGTCTTACGCGGCTCTGCACAGGATTTCCATCCTTCCTTACGATGACCTGGAAGAGTTTCTCGCGGTCTACGACCACAGAGGCGATCTTCTGTGCGACCCGGACTGCGTGAGCTACAGCGTTTACCTCGCGGCGAGAAAGGGCCTTGAAAACAGCAAAGGCGGCTATGAGATGATCGGGGCGCCGAGTCCCCTGGTTGGGTTCAAAAGTGTCAAGAACGCCGTGGAGATGGCGAATATCCGCGCCTGCTACAAGCGCGACAGCGTCGCACTGTGCAGGTTTATCATGTGGGTCACGGAGACGGTCGGAAATCCGGGCGCGGAGCCTGTGACAGAGTCCGGTGCCGCGGCGTATCTCGACAATCTGCGCGCGCAGATCGACGACTATATGGATCTCTCTTTCCCCACGATCTCCGCTTACGGCCCCAACGCGGCCATGATGCACTACGAAGCGGTCCCCGGCGTCTCCGACGCGCAGCTTGCGCCGGAGGGAATGCTCCTGGTGGATTCCGGAGGACAATATCTGACCGGCACGACGGACGTCACGCGGACCATCGCGCTGGGACCTGTCACCGAGGAGATGAAGAAGCACTACACGCTGACCGCGGTATCCAATCTGCAGCTCATGGGAGCCGTCTTCCTTGACGGATGCACCGGGGCCAATCTCGACATCCTGGCCAGGGAGCCGATGTGGAGAGAAGCACTGGATTATAAATGCGGCACGGGGCACGGAATCGGATACTTTTTGAACGTCCATGAGACCCCGCCGTCAATCCGCTGGAGAGTATTCCCGGGCAGACAGGATACGCCTTTCGAGCCCGGCATGATCGTCTCGGACGAACCCGGCGTTTACCTCGAAGGAAAGTACGGGATCCGGATCGAGACGATCCTGGAAGTGGTCGATCACACGACAAATGAGTGGGGACGCTTCCTGGCGTTCGAGCCGCTCACTCTGGTGCCTTTTGACAGGAACCTGATCGACCCCGCCTACCTGACGCCGGATACGAGAAAGCTTCTCAACGAGTACCACGAGAGGGTGCGAACAGAACTCATGCCGCTCATGGATCCCAAAGAGCAGGAGTGGCTGATATTACAGACAGAGCCTGTCTGATGCAGATTGTACAGTCCGCAATAATGTGTTATAATGAATTTGCCTGAAAGGCCAACATTTCCGTTATTTTGAACCTACAATTACTTTAAACGGGAATCTTACATTGCTCTTACGGCTGTCATGCCTCCGGCGCTTTATGCGCTGCCAGTGGAAGGCAAAGGTCTGAGCTGCGGACACCCACCTGGCATGCGTGCTAGGAGTCAAAATACGGAAGACGGCGTTTCAGGTATTATTATGCAATAAGCGTCAGTGCATCTTATACAACCGTATGAAGATGCACTTCTTTATGGCTATACAGCGATACAAACATTTACTGCAGTGAGGAGAATGATATGGAGAGAATAAACGCGTGGAATACCTATGACCTCGGAATGCAGAAGTCCTGCATGGATTTCGCAGACGATTACAAGTGCTTTCTTGATGAGGGAAAGACGGAGCGGGAGTGTATTGACCGATTTGTCAACGAGGCCGAAGAAAACGGCTACATAGAGCTGAACGAAGCCATTTCGGAAGGAAGAAAGCTCTCGGCGGGCGACAAGGTCTACAGCGTCTGGATGAATAAGTCGATCGTCCTTTTCGAGATCGGCACAGAGCCCTTTGAGAACGGGATGAACATACTCGGCGCCCACATCGATTCTCCCCGTCTGGACGTCAAGCAGAATCCCCTGTATGAGGACAGTGAGATCGCCTATCTGGACACGCACTATTACGGCGGCATCAAAAAATACCAGTATGTAACACTGCCGCTGGCAATTCACGGTGTGATCGTCAAAAAGAGCGGCGAGACAGTGATCCTGCGCGTGGGTGAAGATGAGGACGAGCCTGTATTTTTTGTCTCCGACCTGCTGATCCACCTGTCCCAGGAGCAGTTGAAGAAAAATGCCGCAACCGTCGTAGAGGGTGAGGCCCTTGACCTCATCATCGGAAGCAAACCGGTCGTGATCGACGCTGACACAAAAGCGGGAAAGGAGGACAAGGAGAACGGCAAGGAGGCGGTCAAAAATGCCATCCTGAAGATTCTCTCCGAGACCTACGGGATCGAAGAGGGCGACTTCGAGTCCGCCGAGCTGGAGATCGTGCCGGCCGGCAAGGCGAGGGACGCCGGATTTGACAGGAGCATGGTCCTGGGCTACGGCCAGGATGACAGAGCCTGCGCTTATCCCTCTTTCAGGGCACAGATCGAGACTCATGACCTTAAGAGAACCAGCTGCACACTTCTGGTCGACAAAGAGGAGATCGGAAGCGTCGGAGCTACGGGCATGAGATCCCGGTTCTTCGAGAACGCCGTCGCGGAGGTCATGAATCTCTGCGGCTGCTACAGCGAGCTGGCGCTCAGAAGGACGCTGGCAAACAGCTGCATGCTCTCCTCGGATGTGAGCGCCGCCTTTGACCCGGCTTACGCGTCTGTCTTCGAGAAGAAGAATGCCGCCTTCATGGGAAGGGGCATGGCTTTCAACAAATTTACGGGCAGCAGAGGCAAGTCGGGATCCAATGACGCCAATGCGGAGTATATCGCCCACCTGCGGGATATCTTCGACAGAGAAGAGATCTGCACGCAGACGGCGGAGCTCGGGAAAGTAGATGTAGGCGGAGGCGGAACGATCGCGTACATCCTGGCTCTCTACGGAATGAACGTGATCGACTGCGGAGTTCCCGTCCTGAGCATGCATTCCCCTTGGGAGGCGACCAGCAAAGCGGACCTCTACGAGGCCTATCGCGGCTATAAAGTATTCTTAAAAAATGCTGCTATCAGGAATCAGTAAAAGGAAGTATTGATACAAATGGAACAGATCACCGGATTAAAGACATCGGATTACTATTTTGACCTGCCGCAGGAGCTGATCGCGCAGGATCCCCTCGAGGACCGGGCGGCTTCCCGTCTCCTTGTCATGAATACGAAGACAGGGGAGATCGAGCATCGGATCTTCCGAGATATAAAAGAATACCTGCGCCCCGGTGACACGCTGGTCCTGAACGATACGAAAGTCATCCCCGCAAGGCTTCTGGGGACCAAGGAGGATACCGGCGCGAATGTCGAGATCCTGCTCTTAAAGCGCCTGGGAGCCGACCGGTGGGAGACGCTGGTGAGGCCCGGAAAGAAGCTGAAGCCCGGCGCGCGGGTGACCTTCGGGGACGGAAGCCTCAAGGCTGTGATCCTGGATATCCTCGACGAAGGAAACCGGCTGGTGGAATTTGAGTACGAGGGGATCTTCGAAGAGGTCCTGGACCGGCTCGGGGAGATGCCGCTGCCGCCTTATATCACGCATAAGCTGGAAGATAAGAACATGTATCAGACGGTCTATGCAAAATATGAAGGGAGCGCTGCGGCGCCGACCGCGGGACTCCATTTCACACAGGAGCTTCTCGATGAGATCAGGGCCATGGGCGTGAACACGGCTTTCGTGACGCTGCACGTGGGTCTGGGGACTTTCCGGCCGGTCAAGGTCGACGATGTGACAAATCATCACATGCATTCGGAGTGGTACCAGGTGTCGGAAGAGGCGGCGCAGCTCATTAACAAAACCCATGAAGAAGGGCACCGCGTGATCTGTGTCGGCACTACGGCGTGCAGGACGGTAGAGAGCGCCGCGGACGAGAGCGGGATCGTTCATGCGGGGTCCGACGACACGTCGATCTTTATCTATCCCGGCTATAAGTTCAAGGTAATGGACGGCCTGATCACGAATTTCCACCTCCCGGAATCCACGCTCGTCATGCTGGTCTCCGCCTTCGCGGGGCGGGAGAGAGTCCTGGGCGCTTACGAGGAGGCGATCAGGTTGAAATACCGCTTTTTTTCCTTTGGAGACGCCTGCTTCTTTTATTAAGTCTTGTTATTGAAAAAAAGCACTTTGGTATGATAGTATTGAAATGGTAATCTATAAACCGCTTTGGAGTCAGAAATGTCAGATAAACCTTTGACAGCTACGATTGTCGTAGCAACACATAAAAAATACAGAATGCCCGACGACCCGCTCTATCTTCCGATTCATGTCGGGGCAGAGGGCAAGAAAGATGCGAAGGGAAATCCCCTTGATTTCGGTTATCAGAAGGACAATGAGGGAGACAACATATCTCTCAAGAACCCCAGATACTGCGAACTCACCGGGATTTATTGGGCGTGGAAGAATCTGGACAGCGATTATATAGGACTTGTACATTACAGACGCTATTTCGGCGGCAGAAATAAGGGAAAGGATATGTTCGACCACATCCTGACCGGCAAGGAACTTCAGCCCATGCTGGGGAAGTATGAAGTCTTTGTTCCCAAGCCGCAGCACTATTTCATAGAGACTCTTTATTCCCACTACGCGCACACACACTACGCAGAGCACCTGGACGCCACCAGGGCGATCATGTCCGAGAGATATCCCGAGTATCTGGAATCCTATGACAAGGTACTGGACCAGACGCACGGATATATGTTCAATATGATCATCATGGACCGCGCGCATTTTAACATTTACTGCACGTGGCTGTTCGATATTCTGGAAGAACTTGAGACAAGGATCGACGACAGTGTGCTGGATGCATTTGAAGGCCGTCTGTACGGAAGGATCAGCGAGATCATCTTCAATGTCTGGCTTGACAGGCAGATCGAGACCGGCGCGATCAGCACTTCTTCGATCAAGGTTCTCCCGCTGGTCTATATAGAGAAGGTCGACTGGGTCAAGAAGGGGGCTTCTTTCCTCAAAGCGAAGTTTTTCCATAAGAAATATAATGAGAGCTTCTGATCCGGAAGAATTCATTACATGAGGACGGATATACATGGTAATCAATAATTATCGACAGGAAAGAATTAAGTTCGATATGAGAGGGATCAGAGTCAGTGCTGAGGAGATCATCTTTTATACCGGACTTATACTTTGGTTGGCGCAGTTTTATATAAGCAGGACAATTTTTCTTGATCTCTTTGGCGGAAGACTACTCACAGCCGTTCGCTATTTTTGCATGCTCATTTTTGCCCTGAAGATCTTCCTGAGTGAAAAAACTGTGCATATGAGGGCTGCCGCGGTATTTATTACAGCTGCAGCTGTTTTTGTGGTCGTGCAGCGGCAGGTCAACACCGGCATGCCCCTGATCCAGGTGCTGCTCATGATCTTTGCGGCCAGGGACGTGAGTTTCAGGCGTATCTGTAAAGTCTCCCTGTGGACCTGCGTGGCATTATGGGTCCTTCCGGTCATGATCGACGTGATGGGGATCACGCAGCTCGAGAGAGATGTTTACAAGGAGCGAGTAAGGGAATTCCTGAATTTCAATTATGTCTCCTACGCCTCGATCTACTTCAACAACATCATATTCTGTGCGCTGTATGTATTCACGGAGCCGCGAAGGCTGGGAAAAGGCGGGCGCGCTGCCGCGCAGAAAACGGCGCCTTGGCCCCTGATCTTTCTCCTGTCGGCCGTTTGCGTATGGCTCCTCAAGGAGACGGATACAACTTTTCCGTTCGCGATCGGGATGCTCTTCATAGCGCTCTATGTGATCATTGTGAAATTCAGGATCCCCCTGATTCCGAGTTCCGGGACGGGAAAGAAGATCCTCTCTTCCTGCTACGCGGTATTGGCTTTTGTGACCTATCTGGTCTGCAAGAATTACAATTGGAGAATCCCGTGGCAGAAGAAAATGGATGACTTCTCCCACAGCCGGATCAGCCTGTCTTTTCTGGGAATCAGAGATTACGGGGTTCACCTGTTTGGCGTACAGATCAAGGAAAATACAGACCTGTCACAAGGCAGGTATTTCTATATCGACAGCGGCTATATCAAGAACCTGATCGGTTACGGATTGATCGTTTTTATTATGATCATTGTCTTTTACTCGGTCATCATGTACGCGGCTCTGCTGGAACATGACCGGGTCCTCGCGATCTGGCTTTTCTGCGTAGCGCTTTACTCCATATTTAACAACCTTCTGCTCTCTGTCTCGGAAAATGCGGGGCTGCTCGCGATCTGGTATGCGATCGGCCTTTTGAAATGGAACAGAAAGAAAGTCCGGCGGAGGAGAGCTGAACTGAAAGAATACAGAATGAGCCTGCTTTCGGGGGAGCAGGCAGGCAAGAGGGAACAGATTGAGCGAACAGCCTAGTTTAAAGAAAAATATCGCGATCAGTACGGTCTATCAGGTGCTTCTGATCATACTCCCGATCATTACAGCTCCTTACGCGGCGAGAGTCCTGGGGCCGGACCAGAGCGGTATTTATGACTATACAAATTCCATACAGACCTATTTCGCCATGTTCGCTGCGCTCGGCACGGCGACCTACGGCGCCAGGGAGATCGCGAGAGTAAGAAATGATGTCGCCATGAGGAGTAAACTGTTCTGGGAGATCGAACTGATGACGGTCATGACCTCGACAGTCTGCATAATCATCTGGTTCATCTTTATCGCGATCACTTCGCGCTACAAAGTGATCTATCTTGTCCTGACGATGGGACTGTTCTCGACCATGTTCGATATCTCCTGGTTTTTTGCCGGGATGGAGCAGTTCAAGTACACGGTGACCAAGAACGCGGTCTGCAAGCTGATCGGCGTAGTGCTCATGTTTCTCTTTGTAAAAAAGCCGGACGACCTGCTGCTTTACATTATCATCATCACGGCCTCCACGATGATCGGAAATCTGTCCATGTGGCTCTATGTGCCGCGCTTTGTACAGAAAGTGGATTTTAAAACGCTCACGTTCCGCAGACATTTCCACGAGACATTGATCTATTTCGTGCCTTCGATCGCGACGAGCGTCTATACGGTGCTCGACAGAATGCTCATCGGACTGATCACGAATAATAAGGCGGAAAACGGGTTTTATCACTACACGATGCAGATCATCAATATGATGAAAGCGCTCACGTTCTCGTCGCTCAATATGGTGCTGGGATCGAGGATCGCCTATCTGTTCGCTGAAGAGAAGTACGATGAGATCAAGGAAAGGATCCGGGATTCCATCAACTATATCCTGTTTATGGGAATCGGCATCTGCTTCGGGCTGAGCGGTGTAGCGA
This sequence comes from Lachnospiraceae bacterium UBA4260, assembly GCA_002395235.1. Taxonomy (GTDB): domain Bacteria; phylum Bacillota; class Clostridia; order Lachnospirales; family Lachnospiraceae; genus CAG-791. Next base: position 161,127 of record DGWK01000019.1, read on the forward strand.
AACGATTTGTGCCTATATTCCTGGGACCCGGATACGACCGGGTCATCGTCATGCTGATGCTCATGAGTCCGATCGTCGTTATCATCGGCGTCAGCAACTGCCTGGGATCGCAGTATTACACGCCTTCGGGGAACAGAAAGCTGAGCGCGAAGTTCATCATCATCGGCGCGCTCGTCAACCTGACGCTGAACCTCATTCTGATCCCCCGCTATTGGGGATACGGCGCGATCGTGGCGTCACTCATCGCCGAACTGGTGATCACGGTGCTCTATTTCAGGTTCTGCAGCGGCTACCTTACGATAGAAACGCTGCTCCGTGAAGGCTGGAAAAAGCTCACCGCCGGAATCATCATGTTTGCGGTGATCAAGGTAATAGACAGATTCATCGCCTCTGACCTCATCGCCCTGCTGCTGGAAATGGCGGTCGGCTTTACGGTATACTGCGTAATGATCCTTGTCCTGCGCGATACTTTTATCACGGAGATCGTCCTGGGCAAGATCCTGAAAAAAAAGAGGAGCGCCTCATGAGAAGAGCGGCGCCCCGGCGGGGAAGGCTGACAGTGTCATTCCTCATTGCCGTGCTGGCAGCGGCGGTTCTTGGCGCATGCGGGCCGGGCAGCGGCGAGGCGGCAAAAGACAGAGGCGGAGAAAAGCCCCCGCGGAAAACTGAGGAATGGTTTTACGATTCCTTTAACGAAGAACAGAAAATGGCCTATGACGCGTTCCAGAGCATGGCGGAGGATCCGTTCGGAGAGGAACCGGTTCCGATCCTCGACGGACAGGGGAACGCCGCAAGTATTGCGGTGCGCGATCTTGATAAAGTCTACCAGGGATTTTTGTATGACCATCCCGAAGTCTTCTGGCTGAGCCGGACATACCGGTACAGGGTCTTCGACGATCAAAGCGGGGAAGAGCGAGCGGACGCGGTGGCGGCATTAGCAGTCCCGGAGTCGGAAGAAGAACTTGCCCGGCAAAAAGAGGAATTTGAGAAAGCTGCCGATGAGTTTCTGCAAGGCGTCAAAGAGACAGACAGCGACAGAGACAGAGCAGCTGCGGTCTATGAAAAGCTCGCCGCGCAGACGGAATATGATGAGACAGCCATGTACGATGAACGTCTGGAGACGCAGCACACGGCTTACAGCGTCATCGCCGGCGGGAGAGGCGTCTGTGACGGAATCTCGCTGGCTTATAAATATCTCCTTGCAAAGTGCGGAATCCGATGCCTTGCGGTACCGGGCGAGAGCGGGGGAGCAGCTCATGTGTGGAACCTTATATATTGGGACGGCTCATGGCATGAAGCGGACCTGACGTGGGACATCGCCTCCGACGGAAATGACCGCATGCAATTTTTTGACCTGACGACCGAGGAGATGAACAAAGACCATCAGAGGGAAAAAGACGGGATCGCGTCCGCGATTCCGAAGGCAGAGCAGAGGGCTATTCCATAATTCATAAATGCCATGGAGCAGGAAAGGAAAATAACGTGACACAGAAAGATTTTTATGATTACAGAGAAGATGAGAACACCAGGCAGGTAAGCCTCATGAGACTTCTGCGCTGCGCTCTGATGAGATGGAAGCTGATCCTTCTCGCGGGGATTGTTCTCGGCGGACTTCTGGGAGCTTATAAGATCCTGTCGATCCATTCCAAAAAGGACCAGATGATCAAGGAGTATGACAGTTATAAAAACAGTCAGGAGGTTTACAAAGCTTCGATTGAGCAGTACAGGACCACGATCAACAATCTTCAGAAGGATGTAAACGAAAAACAGGATTACATAAAGAACTCTACGAAAATGAATCTGGACTACGTCAGATGCCCCGAATCGTTTTCCGAGCTTGCGATCGCCGGAACCGGTGAGACGCCTCTGACTGCTGCCGATATTAACTCGATCATGAATGCGCTCTATGACGAGGTTTATTTCGGCGACACGGTCAGCCAGATCGCGGAGAAAATGGGGATGAATTCCGAATATCTCAGAGAACTGATCTCTGTCAAGATCACACCTGCGGCATCGGTGATCCGGGTCGTTGTACGCGGCCAAGACACCGAGCAGGCCAAAGCGGTCAAAGACGAGCTGCTCAATAAGCTTTTAAAGGAAAAAGCGAAAGGAATGACCGAATTCGGAGCTTTTAAGGTCACTGTGATCAATGAAGGAACCGCCAATGTGTTCGACGCGGAGATCCAGAATTATCAGGTGGCGCAGAATGACGCGCTGACAAAGCTCCAGTCCTCGCTCTACACGGCGCAGAACCAGAGCAGCGGCCTCACAAAACCCGTGGCGGTCGATCAGTATTCCAAAAAATACATGCTCGTAAACGGAATAAAGCTCGGCGTTGTCGGACTTGCGGCCGGCATGATCCTTGCTCTCGCGGCGGTGATCGTCATGATCATCCAAAAGGGCGTTATTCTCTCTCCGGAGGAGATCGACGGAGAATTCGGACTCAAGACGCTGGCGGACTTCTCTGACAGGAAAACGGAGGAGGCATCCGCGCTCGAGTTCATGCTTGCCAGGTTAGAGAACTGCATGGCAGGAAAAGAAAACAGGGAGATCGGCATCGTGGGATCGGTTTCCGCGGACAAGATCGAAAAGCTCGCGTCGAAACTGGGAGAGAGAGTTCCCGCGGCTAAGGACGCCCTGAAATTTGTGGCGATCCCCGACTTCAGCAAGGACGCGGCCGGCTTCAGAAAACTCGGTGACATGGCCGGCGTTATTCTGACAGAGCAGATCGGCAAATCGGATTACTTGATGATTCGCAAAGAGATCGGCCTGATCGCCGAGAGCGGCAGGGAGCTGATCGGAACGGTATATTACTGATTAAAATGAAAAAAGACGGACTTCTTATACTGACTGTTATTCTCTGTGCGACGGCAGCTGTTTTGATGGCGGCGGCCGTATGGGCGCAAAAGGGCGGAGCAGGCAGTGCCGCGCAGGAAAGCGTGACCGGCGGGCAGCAGACTGTGACATCTGCCGGTAAAGACGCCGCGGAGAATGATGAGCCGCATAACGACACAACTGAAGCCTCGACAGTCCCTTCTGAACAGGAAGGGACTGTCCGGGCTTGTTTTTTGAGCAGTTCGGAATATGAAAGAATCCTCTCGGGAAAAGAGCAATACGATTTCGATCCTGCTGGTCTTTTGTTTGAGGGGCAGAGCATCCCCTATGACAGGGAGAGCAGGACAGCCTATCTGCCGCAGGGCCTCAATGACCCGGAATGGAGCGGCTCCCTGAGGACGAGTGTACCGGGCGGACAGATCTGTATTCTGAACGATACGCAAGACGACAAACAGACTCTGATCGAAGAAGGCCGCACATGCAGGCTGGCCGTAGTCTCCGAAAGCGGGTATATGGAATGCGATCTGTTATTTACCGGGCTCCCCGTAGTCTGCATGTCTAACGGAGAAGGGGTGATCGAAGGCGAGGAAGAGTACAGAGGGACTTTTCTGGTCTTTGACCCTTACAGAGAACAGTACCAGGGATCCGACTGCATCTTCCACGTAAGGGGCGCCACTTCCCTTTTGTTTGATAAAAAGAGCTACCGGGTGGAGCTGCAGCAGACGCGCGGAAGCTCCGACAAGAAGAGCTTTCTCGGAATGCGCTCGGACGATGACTGGATCCTCAACTCAATGTGCACGGACCGGTCCCTCTCGAGAGAAAAGATCTGCTATAAGCTGTGGCGGGACCTGAACGCTATGGAAGAGCGGCCGGTCGCTTCTTCCGAGATCGAATACTGCGAACTGCTCGTAAATGGCGAGTACATGGGCGTCTACGGCCTCATGTATCCGGTTGATAAAAAGCTGATGGGCATGAATCCCGGGGACCTTCTCTATAAAGTGGGGACCTGGTATGAGGAGATCAGTATTGAAGGACAGCTCACCAACTACAACGGTCAGACCGAGGTCCTCAACAGGAACGGAGTCCCCTACCTGACGCTCAAGTATCCCAAAGAAGCGGGAAATGCGTGTATCTACGATCCCTTCCAGCTCTATCAGGAGATGGTGTTTGAGACGGGAGACCTGTCGAAGATGGAGGAGGAGGGAATCTCCCTGAACCTGGACAATTTCATCCTCCATGAACTGTTCTGCGAGATGACCAGGGCGGGAGATAATACCTGGAAGAACCTGTTCCTTGCGGCGTACCGGAATAATGAGGGCGGCTATACGCTGAATGAGACGATCTGGGACCTGAATTATACGTTCGGAGACGACTTCACATGGGATCCGGATCACGGAAATACCGTGTTCAATCCCGGCACTACGGACAGTTACAAGATCCGTTATGACAGGGACTACGGCTACGCGAGTCTGGTCCATATTGTGGACGGGCTCAGAGAGGATACGGGGGTCAAGTGGAGGAAATGGCGCTCGCAGGGGATCGGTCCCGAATATGTCAGGGAGATGTTTGAAGAGAACAGGTCGTACCTGGAGAAGAGCGGCGCATTTAAAAGAAACTCCCTGAAATGGTACGAGGGGAGTCAGGACCCGTCGTATGCACAGGTTTATGAATGGATCGACGGACGCTTCCGGTTTCTGGACAAAATGTATGAACAGGAAGGGAAAGAATGAGCGGAATCCTGCCATACAGACAGAAATAATTATATCTTTGCAAAATTTGCCGCAAAACAAGCGGAATTGTTCACAAATTGGAACAGAAAAACAGCGTTAATAGATTAACAATTATACAAAATACCTCACGTCCGCATTATAATAGCGTTATGTGAGTGTAACTAAAATAAAACCAGAAAAGGGGGAGCAGCAATGTTTGGTGCAAAGCATTTGAACAGCATACATGCCGGCCACTACAAGAATACGGCCGGATGTGCGACAGAGGTAATGCCCGTCCCGGATGTGGTAAAGATCTCGATGTCGCAGAATATCGGCGCGCCGTGCAAGCCTCTTGTCAAAAAAGGTGATACTGTCCTTGTCGGACAGAAGATCGGTGACACAGACGCTTTTCTTCACGTGCCGGTTCATTCGAGCGTATCGGGAGTTGTTACCGGAATCGAGACGCAGCGAAACGCCATGGGCGGCTATGATACACTTGTTGTGATCCAGTCGGACGGCAAGCAGGAAATTGACCCTTCCGTGAAGCCTCCGGTGATCACAGACCAGCCCAGCTTCATAGCGGCAGTTAAGGAGAGCGGACTGGTAGGTCTGGGCGGCGCAAGTTTCCCGACCTGGCTCAAGTTCAATCCCAAGAACCTGGGCGAGCCCATGACACTGATCATCAACGGCGCGGAGTGCGAGCCTTTCATCACTTCCGACCACAGGACCATGCTGGAAGACGCCCAGAATATCATCGACGGCGCTCTGATGATCATGAAGTATATCCAGGCTCCTGAGTGCTATATCGGCATTGAGGACAACAAGCAGGATGCGATCGACCTGTTCAACAAGATGTTCGCGGAGCAGGGGATCACAAATATCAAGACTTTCCCGCTTCAGGCCAGCTACCCGAAGGGAGCGGAGCGTGTCCTGATCTACGAGGTAACAGGAAAGACCTGCAACGCAGGAGTTCTTCCCGCAGATCTCGGATGTATTGTTTCCAACATCACATCCGTCGCATTTCTCGGACAGTATATTAAGGACGGTATGCCTCTTGTAAAGAAGAGGGTCACTATTGACGGCGACGCTGTTGCCAAACCCGGAAATGTCCTTCTTCCGATCGGCACATCCATTCATGACGCGATCGGATTCTGCGGCGGTTACAAGGAAGAGCCCCGCAAGATCCTTATGGGCGGCCCCATGATGGGACGCGCGGTCTTCTCTGACAGAATGCCTATCGTTAAGAACAACAACGCAATCCTGGCGTTTACGAAAGAGCAGTCACTGATTCCCGAAGAGACAGCGTGCATCAGCTGCGGCAGATGCCACAATGCATGTCCTTTCAACCTTCTGCCTACCGGTTTTGCGGATGCTTATGAAGCCAGAGATGTCAAGCGCCTCAATGACCTGAAGATCATGCAGTGCATGGAATGCGGCAGCTGCTCTTATGTATGCCCCGCACGCCGTCCGCTGGCCTTCATCAACAAGCTCGGTAAAGGATTAGTAAGGGAGGCAAGCCAGAAATGACGGATACAAAGAATGTAAAATATTATGATAATCTCGCCGTGGCGTCGTCTCCCCATCTGGTGACGGCCCTCGACACACAGAAAACCATGATGTGGGTCCTGATCGCCCTGATCCCTTCTTTCATCGCAAGCGTTTTCTATTTTGGCGTAGGAGCAGTCATTCTCACCGCAGTCTGCGCGGGCTGCAGTGCGCTGTTTGAATACGGCTATGAGAGACTCCTCGGCAAAAAAGTGACAGTTAAGGATCTGAGCGCCTGCGTTACCGGCGTGATCCTTGCTATGAACCTGCCCGCTAACCTTCCTGTATGGATGGCAGTCATCGGCTGCTTCGTTGCGATCGTCATCGTCAAGCAGCTCTACGGCGGACTTGGCCGCAACTTCGCGAACCCCGCGATCGTCGGACGTATCGTCCTGCTCCTTTCTTTCACGTCTTACATGACCACGTGGCCTGTTACAAGACTGAATCAGGCGGCAGACGCAGTTACCGGCGCGACGCCCCTGGGCCTTCTGGCTGACGGCGCACTGGACCAGGCTCCTTCACTCGCCAACATGTTCGTCGGCAATATCGGCGGCGCCATGGGTGAGACCTGCACGATCGCTGTCCTGATCGGACTTGCGATCCTGATCTGGAAGAAGATCATCTCCCCGATCATTCCGGTCTGCTACATGGGCACCGTATTTGTGTTCGCTTTCATCTACTATTCATTTGCAGGCGGAGACTACAGCGCGCTCCACATGGCTCTGTTCCATCTGCTTGCAGGCGGCGTAGTATTCGGTGCGACTTTCTGCGCGACGGATTATGTCACAAGCCCCATCATGAGAAATGCCAAGATCGTCTTCGGTATCGGATGCGGCCTTGTCACCATGATCATTCGTCTGTTCTGCGCGTATCCCGAGGGAGCTTCCTTCGCCATCCTGTTCATGAACGTAATGGCTCCGCTCCTTGATATGGTCGCCCAGAATCAGTTCTACGGCATCGGCGCTGCAGAAAAGGCTGCCAAAAAAGCTGCCAAGGAAGCAGGAAAGGAGGCTGCCAAATAATGACTAAGAATGAAAATTTTAAGGAATATGGCATGCCGGTAGTTGTCCTCGTGGCGATCTGCTTCGTGACGACACTCCTTCTGGCACTGACCAACTCGGTCTCTGAACCTATTATCATCAAAAATGCGGCGATCACCGCTACCGCGAACAGAAAAGAGCTGCTTCCCGACGCGGATGACTTCACACAGCTTGAACTGGACAGCTATGCTTCCTCTTCGGACGGTAAGGCGTCTGTAACAGAAGTTTATAAGGCAAACAATGATACCGGTTATGTAATGACCTGCACGACCAAGTCCTTCGGCGGCGACCTGACCATGATGGTCGGCCTCGACGCGACCGGCGCGGTCACCGGCGTCAAGGTCACGGACCACGCCGATACGCCCGGCGTAGGTACCAAGGATCAGGATCCCGAATATCTCGCGCAGTACATCACAAAGACATCGCTCAGTGCTGAGGATGTCAAAAAAGAGGCGGGCTTCAGCTTCATTACCGGTGCGTCTGTATCCGGTACTGCCATCCACAAGGGCGTATACGCAGCTCTTGCGCAGTATGCAGAGTTAGGAGGTGCGAAGTAATGGAAGAGAGGAAAAGAATTGACGTTCTGTTGAACGGACTGATCAAAGAAAACCCGGTCCTTGTGCTGGTCATCGGTACCTGCCCCACACTGGCGACATCTACCTCCGTTGAGACCGGTTTCGGTATGGGACTTGCAGCCACGGCTGTTCTTGTCTGCTCCAATATCGTTATCTCGGCACTGCACAACATTATTCCCGATAAGGTAAGAATCCCTTGCTTTATCACCGTTATCGCGGGATTCGTTACGATCGTCCAGATGCTGCTCCAGGCCTTTGTGCCTTCCCTGTATTCCGCACTGGGACTGTATCTGCCTCTGATCGTCGTTAACTGCATCATCCTCGGCCGCGCCGAGATGTTCGCGAGCAAGAACGGCGTCCTGGACAGCGCGCTCGACGGCATCGGCATGGGCCTCGGCTTTACACTGACACTGGTCATCATGGGCACGATCCGCGAAGTTCTCGGAAGCGGCACATGGCTTGCGGGCGACTGGTTCGGACTTGCTAAGGGATTCAAGGGAATTCCGCTGCTCTCCAACTTCATCCCCGGCATGAGCATCATGACCATGGTTCCCGGCGGTTTCTTCGTATACGCGATCGTTATGGCGGCTGTTCATTATTTCACCAAGGATAAGAGCAAGATCCGCAACGAGTTCGGATGCGACGGATGCGCAAATGCAGGCAACTGCGCGGACGGCGATTGCGCCGCACAGAAATAAGAAGGAGAGGAGGATAAATCATGAAATTTCTTATCATCATTATCAGCATGGTTCTGGTAAACAACTATCCTCTGGCTCAGTTCCTGGGGATTTGCCCCTTCCTGGGAGTTTCCAAAGATCTGGACAGCTCCACGGGTATGGGTATCGCCGTTACATTCGTCATGGTACTTGCGACAGCAGTCACATGGCCGATCCAGCAGCTTCTCAATAAGTTCGGGATCGGATACCTGCAGACCGTTGTCTTCATCCTTGTAATCGCAGCTCTGGTACAGCTGGTTGAGATGTTCATGAAGAAGAGCATGCCCGCACTCTACAAGTCGCTGGGTATCTTCCTTCCCCTGATCACCACCAACTGCGCAGTTCTCGGTGTCTGCATTACTAACATCGATTCCAATTACAACTACATCGAATCTCTGGTAAACGCGTTCGGAGCCGGAATCGGATTCCTGTTCGCTATGGTAGTCATGGCCGGCGTCCGCACCAAGCTTGTTGACCAGAGCCGTATTCCGGAGTCCTTCAGAGGTGTTCCGATCGTTCTGATCACAGCGGCGATCCTTTCCCTGAGCTTTATGGGCTTCAACGGAATGTTCTCATAAGAAAGGAGAAAGAGGATGAGTATAGTAATACCTGTAGCACTCGTTGTCATCGTCGGTCTCCTCGCTTCCGTCATGCTCAGCTATGCGTCCAAAGTGTTCGCGGTTCAGGAAGACCAGCTTTTCCTCGACCTGCGCGCAGAGCTCCCCGGAGCTAACTGCGGCGGCTGCGGATACGCAGGATGTGATGACTACGCACACGCCATGGCAGAGGGCGGCGGAGAAACTCCCTGCACCAAGTGTTCTGTCGGCGGACCTGCCGTAGCGGCTAAACTCGCTTCCCTTCTGGGTCAGGACGCGGGAAGCATGGAGAAGAAAGTCGCATTTGTAATGTGCAACGGCACAACAGAAAACGCGGCTAAGCTCTATGAGTACGAAGATATCAATTCCTGTAAGGCGGCAAAGCAGCTGTTCGGCGGCAGCAAGCAGTGTCCTTACGGCTGTATCGGTCTGGGCGACTGTGTACAGGCCTGCGAATTTGATGCGATCCGCATCATCGACGGCGTAGCGGTCGTAGGACGCGACTACTGCACGAGCTGCGGCGCCTGCGCGAAGGCCTGCCCGCAGAAGCTGATCAAGATCATCCCCGAATCTGCAAAGGTTCAGGTTCGCTGCCACAACGAGCAGAAGGGCGCAGACGCGAGAAAAGCCTGCACCGCAGCCTGCATCGGATGTGCTCAGTGCTCGAGAGTATGCCCTAAGGGCGCGATCACCATTGAGAACAATCTCAGCGTGATCGATCCCGAGAAGTGCATCAAGTGCGGCCTGTGCGCGGCCAAGTGCCCGACCGGCGCGATCCAGGATGTCCTTCACACGGCAGAGCAGAAGGAAAAGATCAAGAAGGGTCTTCAGATGAAGGAAGCCAAGGAAGCTGAGAAGCGCAAAGAGGCTGCCCTGAAGGCTAAGGCGGAGAAGGAAGCAGCCGCAAAGGCAGCAGCTGAAGCGAAAGCTGCAGAAGCTAAGCCCGCAGATGAGGCGCCCAAAGCCTGATCGATCTGTTGTGATCTGATGATCCTAAATAGTAAGGAGCTGATGCATTTTAAATGCACCAGCTCCTTTTTTTCAGTAGAACAACCTCTTTGGAATATGCTCGAGCAAAATCCAGCCAAGCCATCCAATCAGAATTCCTGAAACCGTACCTGAAATAATCAGGATTGGCAGATAGTAAAAGATCTGCGGACTGGAAACCAGAATGGCAGCTATACTCAGCTGTCCTATGTTGTGGGCGACGCCGCCTCCCATGCTTACGCCGACTACAGAGAAAGCATCACTCTTTTTGAGCAGACACATTACTGCAAAGCTCAGAATGCAACCGCAAAGAGAGTAGATCGCGCCGTAGAGCCCTGAAAACATAAAGCCGGCCAGGAAGATGCGAATAAGGTTAACAGTCAGAGCGTAACGGCTGTTCAAACGGTACATAGCGATGATCACCACCAGATTCGCAATTCCGAGTTTGATGCCGGGAATGCCGGGAGCTGCGGGGAGAATCGCCTCGATATAGGAGAATATAAGGGCGAGAGACGCAAACAAAGCGCTTATAGCGACGCGCCTCGCGACAGGAGAACTACTGGGCAACTGCATCGACATCAGACTCCTTTCCTCCCTGTATACGAATAACGATTTTATGCGGAAGACAGATTATGCTCTCACCGGAACGAGAAATCGGTTTGTGATTCACACAGACCTGATTGTGACAGTCGGAGGTCTCCATCATAACGCTGCCGTTCTCTATGAGGACGACATTGTGGAAGTCTTCACCGCTGATCTCGATCCGGCGGTCTTCATCCAGACTGTAAGTACCGTAAGGACTGCCGTTCAATGTGATGACTGCATCGCCTGCAGGAGCTGACAGCCGGAAGAAGATCAGCGCCGCAGATATGCCTGCCGAGAGAAGAAGAACGCAGAACAGTATAATGTCCGCTTTTCTGATAAAACTGAACATGTTACAATTCTCCATACAAGCTTAGCCTTGACAATGATGGCTGCACAGGAGTTAACAAAATGAAAACAGTTTACGAGTTTGACACTGCAGATAACACGGCTCTGAAGAAAGTGGTTAAAATGATCGTTGCAGTTTCTGCAGTGTTTTTGATTATAACACAGTCGGGATGCAGCAGCAAAACGCCTGAGCCTGTGTCAAAGCAGAGCTTCTATTTTGACACAGTCTGTTCCATATCGGTATATGACATGGAGGAGCTAAGTGAAGAGGGCGCACAGGCAGCTATTGATGAGGCGTTTAAACTCTGCAGCCACTATGAATCGCTGCTGAGCCGCACGAAAGAAGGCAGTGATATCTACAAGATCAACCATGCCGGGGGAAAGCCCGTGGATTGTGACCCGGAGACAGTGGAAGTGATCCGCAAAGGGCTGAGTTACAGCGAGATGTCCGGCGGCGCGTTTGATATCACGATCGGAAGAGTGACGGATCTGTGGGACTTTCATGCGGAGGATCCGAAAGTGCCTTCGGATGAGGAATTGAAGAAAGCGGTATCTACTGTCAACTGGAAGAATGTCAGCATTGAAGGGAATACAGTGATGATCTCTGATCCTGAGACACATCTGGATCTGGGAGGGATCGCAAAGGGATTTATTGCCGACAAGGTTGGAGAAAATCTTGAAGAGAGCGGCGTGACTTCAGCCGTTATCAGTCTTGGCGGAAATATTGTGTGCATCGGGGAAAAGCCCGCCGGCAAGGAATTTAAACCTTTTCGGGTCGGGATCGAGAAACCGTACTCGGAGCAGTCAGAGATCGTCGGCACAGTGGACTGCGAGGATGAGACTGTCGTAACTTCAGGAGTGTACCAGAGATACTTTGAGAAGGACGGCGTGCGTTACCATCATATTTTGGATCCGTCGACAGGATATCCGGCTCAGTCCGATATAGTCGGGGTGACGCTGCGGGCTCCCAAAGGCAGATCGGCTGACTGTGACGCCCTGGCAACTATTCTGCTGATCATGGGGGAAAAAGAAGGCCTGAATGCTGCAGAGAAGACGGAGGGGATCGAAGCTTTCTTTATTACGGCGGACGGAAGGTATGTGAGTACGGAAGGAATGGGATTTACTAAAGAGTAAAGCTTCTTGTTTAGGACTCTCCCCATTAGGAAACGCGCGCATTCTGAGGCAAAATATTGCACATGAAAAGAGCACCGAAAGGCGCTCTTTTTTTTATCAATAAATATAAAAATTAAAGATTTTAATGTTAATTAACAGTCATCATGTAATATAATGTTTATAAGTATACAAAAAATTGAAGCTTGCAACATGGGACATACATTACAGCCGGATTAAATCGATTGAGCAAACAGTAAAGGAGAACGCTATGCGCAACCGAAAGAGCGGTATTCAGAGAGGAGCAAGTACAAGAGACCGGATCATCGCGAGGATAATGGTCCTGATCCTGACGGTAAGCATGATGCCGTATCAGGCTCTTGCAGCAGATACGGCCAAAGCGAAAAGGGTGAAATCTGTTGAGGATATTCAGACAGATTATGAGGTGGACAACGGAACCTCACAAGAAGAGATCGGCCTGCCTTCATCCCTTTCGGTCGTCATTGAAACGGGAGAAGAGCCTGAACGTTCTGAAGAGACTGTTCAGGAGGACATTCTGTGGGAAGGTGAATATGACGGTGATTCTGCAGGCATTTATGAGCTGGAGGCCAGGTTTGAGGACGAAGACCTGGTTTATGAAGACATGCCTGTCGTATCTGTGACTGTCCGGGAACCGGAAGGTGAGCCTGAGGAGGAAGAGAATCTCACGGAAGAAACAAACCGGGTCCAGGATGAAGATGAAGCGGATCAATCTGAAGATGAAGACGAAGCGGATAAGTCTGAAGACGAGGATGATGCGGATAAGCCTGAAGATGAGGAAGAAGCGGATCAATCTGAAAATGAGGACGATGAAGCTCAGAAGGAAGAGACCGAAGAACCTTCTGCAAAAAAAGCAGCCGGCAAAGGTGAAAATGGCGATGCGAAGGAGACAAAAGCAGGTGAGACCAAAGCCGCGATCTCTCCGGAAGAGCTGGCTGAGCAGCTTTACGGCGAGAACGGAACCGCGCGTACTTTCACGGTTACGCTCAAGGATGACAAGCACAACACATCTCCGAATGATGTTACCCGCGCGGGCAACAATATCGGCTACAACATAAACGTCAGTATGCAGGCTGCTGCGACGCATAAATATGATGGGCAGAATTCGGAGGTAATGTTCAGCGAGTGGAAGAACATCAGGATCTATCTGAAGCTTCCGGAGAATGTCAGGTTCACAGAGATCAAAACGCAGGGCGTTGCAGATCATTTCACGCAGATCGATGCGGAGAATAATATATGGGAGATCGTCCTGACCAGAGATCACAGGGATGCGACAAATGCCAATTCCATCAATCTGGACATCAATGCAAGGGTGGAGGGCAACGGCGAGCTCCCCGACGGCACTGTTCTCGGCGAAGCCGAAGTGACGTTCAGTGCTGATTTTGACGTGCGCATTAACGAAGACTGGACAACGAAGACCTATTCGAAAACAGTAACAGACACGACAGACAAGATCACTTTGTCCACGCCTGATGAGTGGATTCTGACCAAGTCTCCTTTTGATCCGCCTAAGAACTATACGATCGATAAGAGTAAGGACCCGGCAACGGTAACGGTTCATTACCTGATCAAGTACGGCCTTAATGTAAACAACGTGCCTGCCGATGACGAGAATGTTTACACAAGACCCGGCCGTGTTCCTTACGAAGATGATATCAAGCTGACGGATACTCCGACACTCACGCTCCATAACGGGACAACACTTTCAGAGATATCCATGACAGTCACTCCCGCGGGGACGGGGTATGTTTACAAAGACGGCAGCTCTGCAGATGAAGGGGGCAAGCAAAAAGCCATCCTGGTGCAGCCAGGCACGGAAACGGTCCTTCCCTATGCCGTTGTGGGCAGCAATACCAAGGAGGTGGCAGAGAACGCACCTGCATACTCGGAATACAACGTGGATGTAGTCTATCCCTACGATGATTTCATGGTCTGGTATTACGAGAATGTAAGCAAGGATGATGCCAAATCGACAGCTGAGAATGAAGCGAAGATCAAGTATCAGCTGCTTGGACAGAACACCGTCAAGGAGACCCAAGAGGGTGCCGAAACGACAGTGCCCGGCTATATTCCGCCCGGCAATATTAAGATCGAGAAGTATATCGTCGATTATAACAGCGGCCTTAGAAACCTGTATAAGGCTCTCAGGGGCTTTGTGACCGGACCGGCGACTTTTGAGGTCTATAAGAGCGACGGCACTACGCCGGCCGATCTCTGGTACAAGGACGCTGCGGATAACAACAAGTATAAGAAGATCAACGGCAATACTTTGACTGTTGATCCTTCGCAGGCGAAGTCTGAGAAGAACGGCAATGAAGGATGGATCGATTTCTATCTGGATGCCGGGACCTATGTGATCAAAGAGACAGGGAGGCCCAGCTATACAGATGCCCAGGGTGGTGCTGAGAAGACGATCACCGTCAATGAGGACGGAACAGTAACGGCGTCATTTGACAACAAAGAAAAACTGGGGGAGGTTAAGGTCCACAAGACAGACGACTCCAATAATACTCTGCCTGTGCCGGGGGCTGTTTTCGGCCTGTTCAGGGACCGTCAGCATACACAGCCGGTTAAGAATGCAGCAGGAAATGCGCTCACCGCGACGACAAATAACAGCGGGGATGCGTCGTTTAAGCGCCTTGTACCCGGAACTTACTATCTGTGGGAGATCTCTGCGCCTCAGGGCTACATCAAATCCGAGGAAGTAAAGGAAGTTACGGTCACGGCCAACAACACTTCTGACGCGGCAGTGCAGGTCACAAACCACCTGAACGCGAAGGAAATCTCTCTTCTGAAGCAGTACAGCACGGTTGCGGATCCCAACAATTTCAAGGACGTGACAGACGACTACCGGAAGTTCGCGAACGCATTTGTGCTGCAGCGCTGCTCCGCTCTGGACGAAGCGGGGACAAGATGGACGGAATGGGAGGATGTGAGCACCCACAGCATCGACAACAAGGGCGGAACTACCGTCAAGGTCGCCGAGTATGATTCGCAGAACAGAAAGATCAAATACCGCTTTATGGAGACGATCCCGAGTGACTATTTTGACCTGGACGGAAATCCCGGAAACGGGAGCAACAAGGCTTACTCCGATGAGATCATACCTGCCGACGGGACCATCCTTGATCCTCAGAACAAAATTGTCATGAAGAACCGCAGGGGCGGTTTTATCGAGCTGACCAAGAAGAAAGCGGAGCTGAACGTTGTCTCCGGTGCGTATACAGAAGCTGCGGGGGGCGACAAGGAGTTCAGGCTTTACCGCGTCGCAGCCGGAACCAATATAGCAGAAGCTGTCGACACCGGAACCACTGATGCAAACGGAAAGCTGACATTCAGCGGTCTTGTCTCTGCAGACGCAAGGGGACTGATCTACACCTATTATGTAGTGGAACAGAACCCGGATACGGGATACACCTGGATCACAGATTCCAAGATCAGGATTAGCGGAACACAGACTGACGCTCTCAGTGTCGGTTCCTTTACAGCGCAGAGCGGCGGTATGCTGACGCCAGTGACTTACAACGTCAAACAGGAGATCCGGCTCGGGGTCATCAAGCAGGACAAGTTCAGCGACAGTACGGAGCTTACCGGCGCCAAATTTGAGATCACCGATGAAAGCGGAAAGAAACAGACTGTAACGACTAAGAATTCCGGTGCAGTTTACGCGAAGATCGATCTCGGCCATGAATACACCATCACGGAGACAGAAGTCCCTGCAGGATACTACAAGGACGCACAGCCGCAGAGCATTAATACTTCGGGCTGGCATGTCGTAATGGAGAACGGGAACTTCAAGATCGTCAAAGAAGACGGCACGGAAGTGAAGGAGGAAGACCTGGTCTTCACTTTTAAGGACACGCCTTATCAGAAGATCCGCCTGCAGAAGAAGGTCAGGGGAGAAAATGAAACAGACGCACAGGCAAAGAAGCTGAGCGGTGCCACTTTCTCTGTCTATGTCAAAGAGAACAATGTGTTTGTGCCTGTAAAAGACGCAAATGGAAATACTGTCACGATCAAAGCGGACGGGACATCGACGGTGAGCCTTCCGGAAGGGGAGTACTATCTCCATGAAGATACAAAGGCGGATGGTATCGCTTATCCGGATGATGTGCCTGATCTGTACTCGGGAAAAGGCTTTTACAGCGACGGTAAGTTCTATTTTGGCCCGAACAACGTAAAAAAACCGGCGCAGTCCGGGGACGTCATGATCGATCTGGACGCGATCGTCAACATTTACAACAAGGGAGACCTCATCGTTACCAAAAAGCTGTTCGACAAGGACAACAATGAGCTCACCGGCTCAGCGCTCAACGGATTCTACATGGATGTCTATAAAGCAGATGAGAGCGGAAATCCTGTGGGCAATCCAATCAAACGGGCTGTCACAGGCGCCAATGACAGCCAGGGCGCTTCTGTCAACGGTCAGGCTAAATTCGAGGGCCTTCCGGTCTATGATGAAAACGGAAGCAGGATCAGCTATGTTGTGAAAGAAGTCTACACAGCGGGCCAGGCTGACACCTACTATACTGACAATCCGAATTCAAGCGAACACCCTGTGCTGATCAGCGGCGGGACCGCAGATGCGGGATATATTGAGAACCACCAGTATATGTCCGTAGACGTGGTCAAAAAATACTACAACACGCGTGAGTACGAGCTCACGGGACTTAAATATGAGCTGGAAGGCGCTGAGATCGCGCTTTACCGAAATAACGGAGACGGAACATATACTTATATCACGACCGGCATGACCGATAAAAACGGCCAGGTCTCTTTTGGCAAGCTAAAATTTTCAGCGGACGGTTTTGTGGCCATCGAAGTCAGCATACCGGACCGGGAAGAGTACGAACACATGGTGCCGGTAGAGGGCAATTATCTTCAGAAGATTGACGGAAGCTGCCCTCCGACACTGGCACAGGCAGAAGTCGATACCCTCAGCAAGGCGGCGCTCACCAGCGCGACGGATCCCAAGTACACGGGAGAGATCGACAACGAGATTCCCTGGACGCAGATCCACGTCACCAAATATGACGAGGGAAAACAGACCAAGCTGGACGGCGCTGATTTCACACTTTACAAGCAAGTTCTTCCCAAAGGAACAGATGGGGGAGAGCTCGCTTTTGATGCCGCAAACTGCACGGTTGTGGGACAGTACACTTCCGGAACATGGATCCACAATGATGTGGCACAGACCGGCGAATTCCAAACGGACATTCTGGAAAATGCGGACAATGTTGTCTATTGGTTGGTGGAGGACAAGGCTCCTGCGGGCTACACCATCAAGGATTCAGAGAATTATGTGCTCTTCCCGAATGAAGGGACGAACTATACAAATAACTCCAACGGCGGCAGATCGACGAAGGTTTATCCCGGCGGCCTGAAGAAGAATACAATCAATTATTATGATGTTGAGAACGAAAAGGAGATAGATCCCCTTGAACTGGACAACAGGGCCTATATCGAGTTCACCAAGTGGATGCAGAAGGAAGAGACGGCCGGCAAGCAGGATCTTGCAAGAAGTGACTTCAAGCTGATGCCCAATGCGACATTTGAACTGTATGCCGTGAATGCATCCGACCACAACAAGGTCTATCTGCTCGATACGATCACCACCGGTGATGAAAACCTGGTCGACGGAGGTCCAGCGACCGGATACGGCGTATCCCGCGCATTGGATGCATGGCAGATCTTCGACGAGATCGAGCGAAGATTCCCGGACCAGCGTGAGCATATCATCACATTCAAGAGTGCGACGGATTCCGGCTACGATGTGGACTATCCGTATGTCGTGGGACCCGACGGAAAGCCGATTGAGGACGCGCAGGGAAATCGGACCAAGATCAAAGGTACCTTTGTGCTCAATGCGGTCCTGGTAGAGATATCCGGCTCGTCAAAATATGAACTTGACCTGCACGACCACAACCTGCAGATCACATTTATCCCCAGCTCCCTGAGCCTTGGCAATGACAAATACGCGGTGGCTGATCTTGAACACAGCAGCGCGGGTTTCTGTGACCAGGCAGAAGGCATAAGGGATGATTACACTGCAAACGCTTCGGCATCTGTTGCGATCGTGGACTATCTGGCCAAAAACAACTCCGTGGTCCTTCGCCATTTCGGTTACGATCCCGAGCTGTCAGGCTATGAGCTTCTGCACGAAGATCTGGAGGAACTCCACAGCGACAATCCGTCCCTGTTCATCTCCAAGGAGGTCAGTTTCTCTCTTGAGCGGTTTAATGAGAGTACTAAGAAGTGGGAGTACTGGAGTCCGACAACGAACAAGAAGATAAACAGTGCAGAGAGTTTCAAGACTGACGGAAACGGTTACAATTTCGCGGAAGGACTTGAACCCGGCGAATACAGGGCTGTCATGACGACTCCGGCAGCCGGATACGAGAATTTCTACCCCAACAACAGCTTTTCTTTCCATTTCACTGTGGTCGTGTCCGATAAGACACAGGTCTTTACGACCTACAGCCCGGCCAGACCGGATGTGACGATCGAAAAGAAAGATATAAACGGCAATACGGTAGCGACAGCAGCTGCATTCTCGCTTAAGTCCAAAACCGGAACGTCTTATAACCAGACGGCAACCACAAACAGCGGCAAAGCTGAGTTCACAGTGCTGCCTGCGGATACCACATTTGTTCTTGCGGAGACGAGTGCGCCGAACGGATTCACAAATGAGTATTTTGTCAATCTGTTCATAAAACAGAATCCGGATTACGCGGCATTAGTCGACGGCAGCGGTTACCCGCTCAGCTACACGACAACATCGAAACCGAGCGGACAGAGCAGTATCGACGGGTCCAAACTGCATGAGAAGGTCATCGAGAAAAAGGACTACAAGAAGGGCTTTGCTTTCACTGTTCCGAATGTCAGGAACGTGAACCTGAAGCTGATCAAGTCAGACCTTCAGAAGAATCCGGTCAAATATCTTAAAGGTGCAGAGTTTGCGCTTTATTACCATGCATTTGATGCGGCTGCATTCAGTGCCACAAGCGAGGCGCCGTACACGGTTCCGGCCTTCTCAGAAGGCGGCGGATGGATCAATCTGGGCAAGCTGACGACTGCAGGAGACGACGGCTCTGTCACAAAGAGCGGTCTTAAGCCCGGTATCTACTATGCGGTAGAGACCAAGGCACCTGAACACTATGAACTCAACACGGTCGGAAAGATGATCGTGATGACCGGCGGAATGGATATCAAGATCAAAGAGCCGGGAGAGTCGGACAATTATACGATAAACAGATCAGAAGCAGCGACAGGAGAGCTGGAATTCAAGGATCTGCCCAAGGTCAAAATGATCATTGACAAAGAGGTGGATTTTGGCAATGTTCCTAAAAGGGATTACAGTTTCTCCTTCACACTCAAGGATGCAAATGGCTATGAGATGCCTGCCGTGACAGGGAAGGACAAAGCCACAGGGACTGTGAAGAGCGACAGCTCGATCGAAAAGACCCAGGCTGAGTACGAAGACCTGTCGCAGGGCGCGACCTACACGTTGGAAGAGAACTCTGCTGAAGGATATCTCATCAAAGAGGTGAAAGTTAACGGCCAGACCTGCACTCCTGTTGAAGGCAAATATACCATTGTTGTTCCTGAGACAGATACTGACGTAGCCGTTACGGTCACCAATACCCTTCTCGAGGGGCGCGTCACGATCCTCAAGTATGACGGCGTGACCGGAGAAAAGCTCACAGGCGCTTCTTTCGAAGTGCTGAAGGCAGACGGGAAGACAGTCGTTTCCAAGGCGGAAGTAATCGATAACGGAGACGGCTCCTATACAGCGATCATTCCGCTCGAAGGCGAAAAAGGCGAGACCTACTATATCCACGAGGTGAAGGCACCTGAGATCGAGGGAAAGAAATACACCATCGATGAGGAAAATGCTTCTATCAAAGTGGAGGATCTCAAGCCCGGACAGGGCCGCAAGTATAAATTCAATGGCCCCGGATCTTCGGACAATGAGTATGCTCTGCCCAACTACGAGGGGATTGAAGTCGAGATCGTCAAATACGGCGGCCTGCCGGAAGCCTCCGAGCTCGTGAAGCTTAAGGGCGCCAGGTTCCAGATGTATTACAAAGCTTCTGACGGTGAGAACTGGAATACATGGCACCCTGCCGAGACTACAGATGAGCAGGGAAAGGCGAAATTCATGATCCTCAAAGGATATGATTACGCGATCGCTGAGACAAATGACGTGGCACATTATGTCGGGCTTTACGGAGTCTATGACGGCAATTCCGCATTGACGACTGCCACATCTTCCGACGGACGGACGCTCTATGTGCTCGGACACAGTTTTGAGAATGACAAGACCTACACATACACCGGCTACAATATTCCGTTCCTCAAACTGATCGTAGAAAAGGAAGACTTCAGCGGGACTGTACAGAATCCAAACGTGGAGTTCCATGTCTACGAAGTCCCGAACGGAACTTCTGAGACGCTGACGGAAGCGGAGATCGACCGGCTCAAGCAGGCTGCGACGGCGGCAAATACGTTCATTGACGGCAAAACACAGAATTCGACCTATACAAACGAACAGTATATCCGGCCCGGCAAGACCTACCTGGCGGTGGAAGACCATGCGATTGATGGGGAAGGCCCCAGTTACACAACTGACGATTACAGCATCATCAAAGACGACTCCCATGTTGTCTACTACAAGGTCTTCTCCATTCCGGAGAAAAACTACGAAAAGGAATATAAAGTTACCTTTGTCAACAATAAGGGAAGTGTAACGAGAGGTCTCACAAAGTCGGTGGATAAAGGAAGTGTTGACAGCCTGACGATCAAAGAAGCAGAACTGACCTACACTCTTGTACCGAACACGACGAACGGATATGCGCTCGATGCCTTTAAGCTCAATGACTCAGGACTGACAGCAGAGCCTTCGAATGCGACTCTCGCTCAGGAGTGGTACAGCATTACCGAGGTAATTGTCGGACAGGGCAGGATGGACAAATATCTGAAGGGAGCAGACCCTGCTAAGGATTACGACATCTATGCAACTGTCACTTTCGTCGGATTTGACGGTACTGAGTACGAGGAGACGCCTGTCAATGTATCCGAGGGGAACATTTCGGTCAAACCGGTGAGTGCCGGAGACAAGAAGATCAAATCCTTCTATGTGGAATACAGTTCACCGGATTTCAAGACAGATACCGGCTATGCGCTCGGGCAGAACTTCAAAGCCGGGAATACGGTGGTGAAGGCAACTGTCTTCAAACAGGTAAAGCCTGAAGACGGCGTCGTGACAGCTGTCAAGAAGATCATCAACAACGCGGATGTGGCACTCACCTATACGCCCAGCGATTCCAGAGGAAATAAGCAGGAACAGAAGACGCTTACAGCTGAGGATGATGCGGAAACGATAGTGGATGCCGCCAAGGCACCGAAGATCAAGTTCAGTAAGACCGGACCCGACCAGGATGTGCCGGTCGAGCTCGGCTCTTCCATCACTTACCGGCTTACAGTGAAGAACGTGACAGGAGAACCGCTTGACTTCACAGATCCGATCATTGTGGATCTTCTGCCTCAGGGAATGGTAGTCAATCAGGATACAAAGTTTGTGAAGGTGGTCGACAGACCGGGTACGATCGCCGACAATCCCGCCGTGTCGACCGGATACGCAGGTGACAGCCAGTATGTCAATATCGTATTCGACGGAACGGTCGGTGACGGCGAATTAATTACCGTGGAGCTGACGGCAACCGTGACAAACGCAGTGACCAATTACGGAACTGTGATGAGAAACTTTGCCTTTACGACCAGTAAAGAGGTCGGCGTCGCGACGAGTGATAATGCGACCGGAGCGGTCATCAGGGACGATGACGGCCTCTGGGCGAGCGAGCTTGTCTCGATCGCAACAGCGCTGGATTGCAGCAGCAGCCGCGCGCAGGCGCTGAAGACTGCACTTGGCGAGCAGGGTAAATACGGCTATCTGGCAGACTGGCATGAGAACAACTGGGTCTCCGACAACCAGCTGGTCTGCGTCAAGGCGGAGTATGGACCTGCTGATGGAGGCGTATACCGCACAGATAAGGTGTCCGTCGTCGTCAATGATGAGGACAATGCTGACCAGAGAAGAATGCACTATCAGCTGAGCATCAACAACCTGTCGCCCAGCAAGCGCACGAATCTGGTCGTAATGGATATCCTGCCGGTCGTGGGTGACCAGCGAATCAATAATACCGATAGAGGATCCGAATGGCAGCTCTATTTTGACGAAATGGGTTCTGTGACGGTAAATGGTCAGGCGTGCCCGGATTATACGGTCTATTACTACAGCGGAGACGCTTCAGAATTGAAGGCTGACGATATTGTAACGCTGATAACAAAGGCCAAGACCGACTGCCCGGATGGGTGGAGTACGGATAAGCCTGCAAAAGCGACAGCATTCATTGTGGCGTTCAATTATGACCCCACAAATGTTGTAGATACTTCGGACAGCAGAACAGTGGTCCTCGAAGGAAACAAGAGCGTTCAGATCGAGTACACGGCGCTCACGGATTACCGGGAGGCTGAAGATCTTAATAAGATCGTCTTTACCAATGCGGCCAATGACTTCAACTTCGGCTTCAGCACATTCTCACCGCCCAGCACAGCGGACAGAGCGCAAGCTAACGAACCTCTGGGCAGCAACCAGGTGGAAGTGACGATCGCACCTCCTCTGGTCAAGGTGGGCGGCGATGTCTGGATCGACGCGGATGACAACGGCGCGCAGGACGACGGAGACCAGAGCTGGTATCTCAACTTTGCTGTTGTCAAACAGCTGGTCAAAGATCTCGAAACAAAGATCGATATCTCGGATCAGATGCATTTCGAAGTCACAGAGACCAGGGACGGAACAATCACTGAGACCGGAACCGGCGCCAACTATGGCATCGCTCACTTTGAGTATGAAAAGCTCACGGCGGCGAAGCTGAAGAACAACAGTACAGATTACATGAATTGGAATGACGGCACTTCCGGCAAACTGGTCGGCAAGAATCCTTTTACTTACTTTATAGAAATGATCTATAGAGGCAGTACCTTCGCGAAAACAAAGAATACCGTGACCCCCAGAGGCTCCTATGTGCCTGGAAATATACCTGTTGAAGACCAAAAGGATGACAACTTTGAGGGCACCGGTTCTGACTACAGAACGGAGCAGTTCTTCCTGCATCAGACGAAGGATGTCTTCGATATGACCAAGGACATCGGTTTCAACCTCAAGCGCAAGCTTGAACTGACCAAGGTCAGCCGGGTCGACGGAAAACCTGTTCAGGGTGCTGAGTTTACGATCTACGGACCGTTTGTTCACGATACCGGCAAGGATCAGGAACTCACTGACGACAATAAAGCGGGTGTTCTGACAACTGACGCAGAAGGCAAGGCAGAGAAAGCCGGACTTCAGTTCTTCATGGAGTATGTGATCGTTGAGACCAAGGCCGTCGAGGGCTTCGGCATTGAAGGAGCTAAGGCGGAAGGCAATATCCAGAAGCTTGATGAAGGCAAGTGGCTTCTGAAAGTGCCCGGATACAATGCTTCTATTCCTGAGAACGAAGAGTATGTGGAAACTGTCACCGTACGTGATCCCAAGAACATTGAAGTGGCAGTTGAAAAGATCTGGAACGATGAGGAGGATGCTTACTCTACCAGACCTCTTTCGATCGAGGTCATGCTCTACACGGACGAAGCGTGTACCACAGAAGCAAAATATGCAAACGGAAACACTGTTGAGAAGAAAACATTAGACAAGGACAACAGCTGGAAGGCAAAGTGGACGGATCTGCCCAGATATAAGGTGGAAAAGGATTCTGAAGGCAACGAGACAGAGACCGAGATCGTCTACTATGCGAAGGAAACCATGCCCGGCGGAAAAGAACTCAAGGGCTATAAAGTGAAGATCGTGCGGGACAAGGAGACGACGAGCGGCAAACAGTCGCTGACGATCACGAACACCCCTGAGACGAAGGGCGTCCAGGTTCAGAAGGTCTGGGCCGGTGAGCTCCCGAGTCTTAACGCGGACGAGAGAATCGTGTCTGTGACTTTCCAGGTCCAGAGATCGACCACTCCTTCGGATGAGAACAGCTGGGAAAAGGTGGTGAAGAAAGTCAAGGGCGTGGCGACGGATGTGACGGTCGTGGTAGATCGCACAGACACAGAGGCCAAGAGCGTGACGGGACTTCCCAAGAGCGATCCCAATGGCAGTACTTACAGCTATCGCGCGGTGGAGATCATGATGACCGTCAAGGATAAGGACGGCGCGACACATGATATCGATATCAGCGATGGTGAGATCGGCGGTTACAAAGTGACTGAGATCCACTCCGCACAGGAGGAGGGAACTGAGCCTTCGGAGGAAGAGGAGTTCGATACTTCCACTATCACTAATACGGCAGTCAAGGGCAAACTGAAACCTGTCAAAGACTGGCAGGACGAAGGAAACCGGTACGGAGACAGACCTTCGGAGATCAAAGTCAGGATCAAAGCTGAAGGTACTAACTATTTTGACTGCGAAACAGTCGTTGTATTGAATGAAGACAACAACTGGGGCGAAGACCTCGATCCGATCGAAGTCCCTGTCATGGATGTGTACGGCAACAAGATCACATATGTGATCACGGAGATCCTGGATGAGGATAAGGACAAGGAGACGGAGCTTCTTAAGAAGTACGTTTCCACCTTCGAGATCGAGACAGAAGGCGTAGAAGTTAAGGTTACCGGAGAAGGCGTCACAGGCAGCACTGAGATCACAGACAACAAGACGACCACGGATACATATACCAACACACACAAGCCGGTGAGGACTTCTGTGACAGCCAAGAAGATCTGGAACGATCAGAACAACAAGAGCGGCGAGCGCCCCAAGACAATCGAGTTCACGCTGTTCGAGACTTATGTGGACGGCGAAGGCAATGAGAAGACAGAAGCTGTCACTGAAGACGACACGGGCGCAGCAGTCGAACCTAAAGAAGTGACTGAGGGAGAAGACGGAACGTGGACAGTCAGCTGGTCGGATCTTGCGGTCTACAAGAAGGGTCTTGTCGGCAGTGTGATCACCTACACGGTCAAGGAGACCAAGATCAACGGCATCGATGTCAAGGACTACTATGGCTACGAGATTGATGAAAATGGTCTGGAAGTGACGAACACGCCTGTCGAGACCGGACTGGATGTCACCAAAGAGTGGGATGATGACGAAGCTGAGATCGCGGCTTCTGTGACCGCAGTCACCTTCCGGATCGAGAGCTCACTCGATGGAAGCAACTGGTCGGAAGTGAAGCAGAATGAGAAGCCGATCACTTTGACACTTGAGAGAAAGCCCGGTGAAGTCTTTGGAAAGGGCTCTGTAGACGGACTGCCCGCATATGATGTAAACAGCAAACCGTACACATACCGCGCAGTGGAGATTTCCATCACGGTAGACGGCAAGACAGTTGAAGTCAAGGACGGCAAGGTGGGCGGCTACGAAGTCACCGAAAAGCACACACCCGGATCCGATGAATCAGAAGAGAAAGCTGTGGCAAGAGACCTGTCAGAGATCAAAAACACTTTGATCCGCGGCAGCCTTGCAGTGGAGAAGGAGTGGACGGACAACAATGACGCCGACAGAGTCAGACCCGGCGAGATCACGATCACACTGAAAGCGGAAGCGGCAGGCAAACAGATCGGAGGAATCGCAGACAGCACGGTCCTGAACGAAAAGAACAAGTGGGCTGACGATAAGACCTGGAAGAGTGTTCCTGTCTATGACGCGGCCGGCAACGCGATCACCTATATTTTCACGGAGCCGACTTCCGGTGACTACAAAGCATATGTGAGCATTGGTGATGAAGCTGAGATGGAAGGCTCTGCAGCTGCTGTGCAGATCGGCGATTCGAAAGATGCAGTGAAGATCAAGTTCAGAAACGAACTTATCATGACGAACTTCAGCGTCGAGAAGCGGTTCGAAGGAGATACCTTCGGCATCAGTGGAGCGGTGAAGGGTGTAACTGTCAAACTACAGAGATCGACCGGCGACAAATGGGAGGATGTAAAGAATCCTGCTGAGGCCGGATCTTACGACCTGACACCTGAAAACAATTGGAAGCATACCTGGGAAGGACTTCCCAAGTATGACAAGGACGGAAACGTTTACAAGTACAGAGCTGTCGAGGTGAGCATCACGACCGGCAATGTGGTCCACAAGGTCACATACGGGAAGGATGAGACAAGCGGTACCGTGACAGCATACGAGTACACATCAAGCACAGAGAACAACACGACCGTGATCAACAACAAAGTGGTCATGGGATCTCTCGAGGTGACCAAGGTCTGGAAGGTCCAGAATGACAAACGAAGGCCCGGTTCGATCAAGATCACTCTGACAACGACTTTGAAGGGTGAGGAGATCAGCCTCAAGGGCGTGAAGTATGAGGCGGCCCTGAACAAGGCCAACGACTGGACGGACAAGACGACCTGGGCACAGGTGCCTGTCTGCGACGCAGAGGGCAACAAGATCACATACGTTCTGACAGAGCCCGAAAACGCAAGGTACAACGCGAGCTACAGGATCGTCTACAGAGGAAGTGCCGTCGATGAAGGCAGTGGAAGAATGGTAAGCACGGAGATCTATGCGGGTGATTCCGTAGAGGCAATCTTTACCAACACGCTGATTCCTCCGCCGCCGAACCGCACCGGAGATGACGCGCCGCTCGCTGTATTAGGCGCAGTGCTTGCGGCAGGAATCGCCGGGCTTGGAGTTGTTCTTTACAGGAGAAGACGCAGGTAAGCCGGGACTCGGGTTTGCTGACGCGAAAATGATTCTCACAAGCAGGGGGGAGGAGCCGGAGGGCTTCTCCCCCTTTTGACGCTGTGTTTTGCCGGCTTTGCCGGATGAAAAGAAACAGGGGAAATAGTATAATATATGGGGAATGTCCCTCGCTCAATTGTTTGATGCACATGCGTGCAGAAAGGAAGATAATGAAAAGAATCCTTACGATCCAGGATATTTCATGCTTTGGCAAGTGCTCGACTACGATCGCCCTGCCGGTTCTCTCTGCAATGGGGATTGAGACCACGGTACTTCCGACAGCGATCCTTTCTACACATACCATGTTTCCTGACTACATAAAGATGGATCTTACGGACACGATCCTGTCCTTTGCGAAACAGTGGAAAGATAATGGCGCCGCGTTCGACGCGATCTATACAGGGTATTTGGGGACTGTTAAGGATATAGAACTGGTCATGAACGTGATCGATCTGTTCAGGGATAAGGACACATTGCTCTTTGTAGATCCCGTATTCGGAGACCATGGAAGAGCATATGCGGGAATCAGTGAAGATTACGGAGCGCATTGCTCAGAACTGTGCAGAGCGGCAGATTATGCAGTTCCCAATATTACAGAGGCATGCCTTATGACCGGGATGGAGTATAAGGAAAAGTATGACGAAAGCTATATTTCAGAATTGGCGCAGCGGGTATGTGCTATGGGAGCCGCCAACGCGATTGTGACCGGCGTTTCATATTCCGGCGGGACCATTGGATATCAGGGCATGAGCCGGAAGTCAGGACAGGCTTTTTCGTATCAAAATAAGAAGATCGACATCTCGTATCACGGTACAGGAGATCTGTTTTCCGCGGCGGCGGCAGGCGCATTGGTCTGCGGCAAGAGACCGGAACTCGCTTTCAGGATCGCCGCAGACTATACGGCGGAGACGATCAGAGTGACAAAAGAGGATTCTGATGACCCCCGCTTCGGCATTCATTTTGAATCGTCGATTCCGAACCTTCTTGAGATGATGGGAAAAGCATAGGAAAGAATTTACAAAAATGAATTGACATATTCTTTTTGATGTAATAATATACTTAAGTACTCTGAAGGCGAGGTCAGAGAGAATCGCACAGGGTCAAGGAACCGTAGCTCAGCTGGGATGAGCGTTCGCCTCACACGCGAGAGGTCACGGGTTCGAGCCCCGTCGGTTCCACTGTCCCGTTCGGGGTAATAATTAAATACGGAACCGTAGCTCAGCTGGGATGAGCGTCCGCTTGACGTGCGGGAGGTCATGGGTTCGAGCCCCGTCGGTTCCACTTGAGAAGGGCGTGTGAGTGCTTTCACACGCTTTTTATTTTACCTATAACTCAGGGGGGATGTCCCCCACTGAGTTATATGATGCACACGCGTGAGGCAAGGAAGATGCTGCCTTACAGGCGGACCCGCAAGCGGAGCAGCTGCTCGCTCTATGAGCCGTAAATGGACAAAAAAATCGGGAACATTTCTGTTCCCGATGATCTGACTGCGGAAGATGGGACTTGAACCCACACGGTGTACCCACCACAAGATCCTTAGTCTTGCTCGTCTGCCAGTTCCGACACTTCCGCGCACTCCCGATATTAATTTGGGATGCAGGAGATGGGACTTGAACCCACACTATGTTGCCATAACAGGCACCTGAAGCCTGCGCGTCTGCCATTCCGCCACTCCTGCGAACAAATGTTATTTTATTAGTAATATATTCAAATGTCAACATATATTTGAAATTTATTTTTTTGTAAAAAAGGAAAATCAAAATCGACGAAGAATAATAAAATTAGACCCGATTTTGCCGCCGGTTTGCAGATCGGTCCCGCAATTCTGTTTTCATTTCGGTATTCACAAGTTAAGAAGAGGCCTTCCATTGACGATCAGAGAAGAACTGGAATTAAGAGAAAAAGAGATCCTGGCCCCCTGGGCTGCTTTCTCAACCCAATCAAAGGGCAGGACTGTGCCCGAAGAGCAGTGTGACATCCGGCCTGTCTTCCAAAGGGACAGGGACAGGATTCTCCACAGCAAGTCATTCAGAAGACTCAAAGATAAGACGCAGGTCTTTCTTTCTCCCGACGGAGATCATTACAGGACGCGCATGACGCACACTCTGGAAGTATCTCAGAACGCCAGAACGATCGCCAAGGCGCTGCGCCTCAACGAAGATTTGGTCGAAGCGATCGCGCTGGGGCATGACCTAGGGCACACGCCCTTCGGACATGCGGGAGAGCGGGCGCTGAATAAGATCTGCCCGGAGGGATTCCGGCACTATGAGCAGAGCCTTCGAACTGTGGATCTGCTTGAGAAAAACGGCGCCGGACTCAATCTCACGCAGGAAGTGAGAGACGGAATACTGAACCATCAGATGAATACGCTCCCCTTCACGCTGGAGGGACAGATCGTGCGGCTGTCCGATAAGATCGCCTATATCCATCACGATATGGACGACGCCATAAGAGGCGGAATACTGAAGGAAGAGGACGTCCCGGAGCGGATTGCCTCTGTCGTGGGCAGAACACTGGGGCAGCGCCTTGACCGCTTTATCCATGACATCATCACGACGAGTCAGGGGAGGCCTGTGATTACCATGTCGGAGGAGATCGCAGAGGCTTTTCGCGATCTCAGGGCTTTCATGTTTGAGAGCGTTTACACTAACCCGCTCGCCAAGTCGGAGGAGTCCAAGGCCTGCAGCATGATCGAAGTTCTGTATGATCACTATATGAAGCACCCGGAGGAACTTCCGGATCTTCAGAAGAAGATGATTGATACCGGCACTCCTCTCTACAGGGCTGTCTGTGACTATATCGCTTCGATGACAGACAGATATGCGATCAAAATGTTTGAATCGATCTACATCCCCAAAAACTGGGATGTGATCTGACAGGAAAATCAGAATATGTACTATCCGGATGAAAAAGTGGAGGAGGTCCTGCGCGCCAATAACATCGTGGATGTCGTAGGAACTTATGTCCATTTACAGAAAAAGGGCGCTAACTATTTTGGCCTGTGCCCTTTTCACAATGAAAAATCTCCCTCTTTCTCTGTCTCGGAACCCAAGCAGATGTTTTACTGCTTCGGATGCGGCGCGGGCGGAAACGCGGCGACTTTTCTCATGAAATATGAGAACTACAGTTTCCAGGAAGCCCTGCAGACACTGGCGGACAGGGCGGGCATCAAGCTCCCCGAAGTCAATTACAGCGAAGAGGCAAAAAAAAGAGAGGAGAAGAGACAGCTCTTAAGAGCGGTCAACAAAGAGGCGGCCGTCTACTACTACAAGCTTCTGCGGTCACAAAAGGGCATAAAAGGGCTCAGGTACCTGGCGCAGAGAAAACTGGACGCTGCCACGATGCGCGATTTCGGCCTGGGATACGCCGACGGCTCGGGGAATGACCTGTGCGCCCACCTGCGCAGCAAGGGCTTTTCCGACGACGTGATCCTCGAGGCGGGCGTCGCCGCCTTCGACGAGAAGAGGGGAATGCACGACAAATTCTGGAACCGCGTCATCTTCCCCATCATGGACGTGCGGGGACAGGTGATCGGCTTCGGCGGGCGCGTCATGGGGGACGCCAAGCCCAAGTACCTCAACTCTCCCGAGACGGAGATCTTCGACAAGAGCCGGAACCTGTACGGACTGCACATTGCCAAAAGATCGAAGGCACCTTACAAGATCCTGTGCGAGGGGTACATGGACGTCATCTCCATGCATCAGGCCGGCTTTCACGAAGCGGTCGCCTCGCTGGGCACTTCCTTCACGGAAGGGCAGGCGGCACTCCTTAAAAGATACACCGGGCAGGTGCTGCTGGCTTATGACAGCGACGGAGCCGGCGTAAGGGCGGCCCTGCGATCGATCGGCATACTGAAAAAGGCGGGGATTGAAGGAAAAGTGATCGACCTGCGGCCCCAGAAGGATCCCGATGAGTTTATAAAGGAAAACGGTAAGGATGCTTTCCTGGAGCGGATCAAAAATGCGGAGAACAGTTTTTTCTTCGAGCTTCGCATGATGCAGAGAGAGTATTCCATGGACGACCCGGCGCAGCGGACACAGTTCCATCACGCCATCGCCGCCAAATTGTGCGCGATCGAAGATGAGATCGAGAGAAATAATTATCTGGCGGAAGCGGCGAGGCGCTACTATGTGGACGAGGGGAGCCTGAGAAGGCTGGTGGCCTCCTACGGGAGATCCGGTTCGGCACAGACGGTCTGGAATAGCGGCGCGGAGCCTTCCTCGGCGGCACCGGAGCCGGCCAAAAAGCGCCCGAGCCGGCTGACTAAGGAGGACCGGATCGAGCAGAATGAGAAGCTCCTCATGACATGGCTCGCGGACGAGCCCGAGATCTTCCCGCAGATTGCTCCCTATCTGCGCCCGGAACACTTTCACGAGGGCGTCGCCAGGCAGGCGGCCCAGGGGTATTGGAAGATCCTTGAAGAGCAGGGCGGCGGCAACCCGGCTTCCGTGATCGGCATGTTCGAGTCGCAGCAGGAGCAGGAGATGGCGGCGGCCATGTTCAACACAAGACTGAAGGGACTCACGGACACAAGAGAAAGAGAAAAAGCGCTTAAGGATATCGTGATCTCGATCCGAAAAGCCGCGGCGGAAAGGGAGAAAAAACAGTTCGAAGAAGGGATGCAGGAGCCGTCCGCCCAGATGCTCAGCAAAATGCTCAGCACAAAAAAAGAACTGCAGGCGCTCGGTAAAATCAACTTCACCCTTAGGCAGACCACTGCCTGAAAGATATTGAAAAACGGAGGAACAGAAAAATGAGCAAAGCGGATAACAAGAATCATGAAACAATGAGTCAGGAAGAGTTCATGAGGAAGATCGGGGACCTGATCGCCGCCGGAAAGCAGAAGAAAGGAGTCCTTGAGGAGTCGGAAATACGCGCTGAGTTCAGAAATCTGAAGTTGACCGACGACCAGTATGAACTGATCGTGCGTGTCCTTGAAAAGAATGATATCGATGTGCTTCAGGTCGTTGAGGATGACGACACGGAATTGCACGACGATGATATTGATATGATCGATGAGAACAGTGAAGATGAACCGGACCTGCTCGACCTGAGCATTCCGGACAGCATCAACATTGAGGATCCCGTCCGCATGTACCTCAAGGAGATCGGCAAAGTGCCGCTTCTGACCGCGGAGGAGGAGATCGAACTGGCCAAGAGGATGGAGAACGGCGACGAAGACGCCAAGAAGAGGCTGGCCGAAGCCAACCTTCGTCTCGTGGTAAGTATCGCAAAGCGCTATGTCGGCCGCGGCATGCTGTTCCTCGATCTGATCCAGGAGGGGAACCTGGGCCTGATCAAAGCGGTTGAGAAGTTCGATTACAACAAGGGATTCAAGTTTTCCACCTATGCGACCTGGTGGATCCGCCAGGCGATCACGAGAGCGATCGCGGATCAGGCCAGAACGATCCGCATTCCCGTCCACATGGTTGAGACGATCAACAAACTGGTCAGAGTGAGCAGACAGCTCCTTCAGGAGCTTGGCAGAGAACCTACCCCCGAGGAGATCGCGGAGCGCATGGAGATCCCCGTGGAGAGAGTCCGTGAGATCCTCAAGATCTCCCAGGAGCCCGTTTCCCTCGAAACGCCCATCGGCGAAGAGGAAGACAGCCATCTGGGCGACTTCATCCAGGATGACAACGTGCCCGTACCTGCCGACGCAGCCGCTTTCACCCTGCTCAAGGAACAGCTGGTGGAAGTGCTGGGAACACTTACCGAGAGGGAGCAGAAAGTGCTCAGGCTCCGCTTCGGCCTCGATGACGGAAGAGCAAGGACCCTGGAAGAAGTCGGCAAGGAGTTCAACGTAACACGTGAGCGTATCAGACAGATCGAGGCCAAGGCGCTGCGCAAGCTCCGTCATCCCAGCAGAAGCCGCAAGCTCAAGGATTATCTCGACTGAGCCATGGCAGCGCAGTTAAGACTATCAAAGCGGCTGACGGCGATCGCCGGGATGGTGACGGCCGCAGGTCCGCAGGATAACAAAAAACAAAATGGGTATTGTCTGTGCGATGTGGGGACAGATCACGCGCATATTCCGATCCGACTTCTGCTGGACGGTGTGATCGATCGCTCCATAGCCATGGACGTCATCGAAGGACCGCTGGAGAAGGCACGCGAGAATATCGCCTTATACGGCGTATCGGACAAGATCGAGCTGCGCCTCTCCGACGGACTGGACTCGTATAGAAAAGGGGAAGCCCGGGGACTTGTGATCGCTGGCATGGGCGGGAGGATCATGAGCAGGATCCTTCTGCGGGAACCGGACAAGACGCTGGATTTTTCGGAGATCATCCTGCAGCCGCAGGCGGACCCGGAATATGTAAGAAGGGCGGTCAGGGAACTGGGGCTCTTCATAGACCGGGAAGCGGTCGTCCTCGAAGATAATAAGTACTATCCCGTGATGCACGTGGTGCACGAAGAGACGGAGGGACCGTACTGGTCACTGCTCGGGGAGCCGGGCAGTGAAGAGGGAAGGGAACTCTGCGAGCAGGCGGAGGACCTGTTCGGGCCGGTCCTGATCAGGGACCGGGACGATATGCTCAGGAGCTATCTGCTGTGGCAGAAGGGCGTTAACGACAGGATCCTGTATTCTCTTGGGAGAGCAAGCGACGCTGAGAGCGGCGCCATAAAAGAAAAGAAAGAGCAGGTCCTCTTAAGAGAGAAACTGATCATGACCGCACTGCGATATTTTGAACGCAAATAACAAAAGGAGCCGTATATGAAACTGAAAGAGATCATGCAGCAGCTGGAGGAGTTTTGTCCGCGAAGCTTTGCCTTATCCTGGGACAATGTGGGCCTGCAGGTCGGGTACGCGGACAAGGAAGTGAATACGATCGCCCTGGCGGTGGACGCGACCTCTGATGTGATCGAAGAGGCGGCCGCGCAGAAAGCCGACCTGATCCTGACGCATCACCCGCTCCTTTTCGGAGGCGTGAAGAAGATCACGGACAGCGACTACGTGGGAAGCAGGGTTCTGAGCCTGGTCCGGCGCGATATCTGCTGCTACGCCATGCACACGAACTTTGACGTGCTCGGTATGGCCGACGCGGCTGCGGACCTGCTGCAGCTGCAGGACAGAGAGGTTCTCGAAGTCACTTACGAGGACGATCTGTCGGTGGAGGGCATCGGAAGGGTCGGAAGCCTCAAGGAGCCCATGAAGCTCTCCGAGTGCGCCGCTTTAGTCGCAAAGGCTTTTGAGATCGAACACGTCAGGTATTACGGCGATCCGGAGCAGATGCTGGTCACCTGCGCGATCCTTCCCGGCTCGGGGAAAGGAGAGATCGACCTGGCGGTGAGATCCGGAGCCGACGTATATATTACCGGAGATATTTCGCACCACGACGGCATAGACGCCGTTGAGAAAGGGATCGCGGTCATAGACGCCGGACACTACGGCATTGAGAAGATCTTTATTCCTTATATGAAAGAGTACCTGGAGCGTGAGATGCCTGCGATCAGGATCATCTCCTGCGACACAGGAGCTCCTTTTATGGAGACATAACAGAAAGTACACGAAACATCGCAGCTATCGGCGCTCGCCTGAGCGAGCCTCACACCAAAGAGAGGAGGATTTTCATGCCTACCGTAATGATCAAAGGAGCGATCCAGCAGTATGATAAGGGAGTTACTTTCGAGAGCATAGTCAGGAAATATCAGGAAGAATACAATAATTCCATTGCGCTTATCTACTTTAACGGCAAGATGAGGGAGCTGAATAAGCGGCTTGAGAGAGACGGCGTCATTTCTTTTATCACCACGAAAGACAGCGCCGGCCACAACGCTTATGTCAGGACAGCCCAGATGCTGCTCGTCAAAGCGGTCCGGGACATCCTCAAGGAACATGGAAATTCCGTTCATGTCAAAATAGAGTTCGCCCTTGGCAACGCCATCTATTGCTCGGTGCACAACGGAGTAAATGTGACGGACGAATTTGCCCAGAGGGTCGAGAACGAGATGAAGAGACTGCGGGACAAAAACGTGCCGATCATCAAGAAGACCTATCCGATCGACGACGCCATCGAGCTCTTCAAGAGGCAGGGAATGCACGACAAGGAGAGACTGTTCCACTATCGCCGCGGCTCCACCATTAATGTGTACAGCATGGAAGGATATTATGACTACTTTTACGGCTATATGCTTCCTTCTGCCGGTTATGTCAATCTCTTCAAGATCGCGGCTTACAACGGAGGCCTTCTCCTGATTCTGCCCAGGCAGGAGAATCCTTTCGAGCTCGAGGAGTTCGAGGACCAGGAGAGCCTTTTCGAACAGCTCTATCTGTCGACGAAATGGGGCGACCTGGTCAATATCAGCACAGTCGGCGACCTCAACGACGCGATCTGCGGCGGAAGCATCAGCGATATGATCCTGGTCCAGGAGGCGCTTCAGGAGCGAAGGATCGGCGAGATCGCGGCGCAGATCTTCCGCAGGAAGGACACCAAATTCGTGATGGTGGCGGGACCCAGCTCCTCCGGCAAGACGACTTTTGCCCACAGGCTGGCGGTCCAGCTGCGGTCCTTCGGCCTGCGGCCGCATATCATCAGCATGGATGACTATTTTGTCAACCGCGAGCAGACGCCCATCGACATCGACGGAAATTACAACTACGAGGTGCTCGAGGCCGTGGACATCGACCTGTTCATGGACGACATGCTCGATCTTCTCGAGGGCAATACGGTGGAAATGCCGCAGTTTGATTTCAAGGCCGGCAAGAGAGTTTACAAAGGAAGATACTTAAAACTCGAAAAAGACGACATCCTGATCATCGAAGGCATTCACGGGCTCAATCCCAAGGCCTCCGAGGAACTGCCCGAGAAGAACAAGTTCAAGATCTATATCAGCTGTATGACCAGCCTCAATATCGACGAGCACAACAGGATCCCGTCCACGGACGCAAGGCTCCTGCGGAGAATGGTCAGAGACGCGAGGACAAGAGGAAACTCCGCGCAGCATACTTTCGAGCTGTGGCCCAAGGTCAGGATGGGAGAGGACATGAATATATTCCCCTTCCAGGACGACGCGGACGCCGTCTTTAACTCCGTGCTGATCTATGAGCTGGCCGTGATCAAACAGTTCGCGGAACCTCTGCTCTTCAACGTAAAGCAGAATGAGCCGGCTTATTATGAGGCGAAGAGACTCCTGAAATTCCTTGAATATTTTGTCGGCGTAGATACGGCGGCCGTTCCCACCAATTCTCTTCTGAGAGAATTTGTCGGAGGCGGGTGCTTCGGACAGTGAGGACCGGAGCGGCAGGGCGCTTTCGGCGGTGAGTTGACAACTGTCAGACTCGCGAGTAAAATGCATAACGTAAATAAGCAGGGCGGACGATCGCGGCTGCAGGTCCCGAAAGGGCGCAGGTGAGGAAAGTCCGGGCTTCACAGGGCAGGATGCCGGATAACGTCCGGTGGAGGTGACTCCCAGGCCAGTGCAACAGAGATATACCGCGAAAGCGGCGGGACCCGTTCCCGCCGCCCGTAAGGGTGGAAAGGCAGTGTAAGAGACTACCGTCTTTGTGGTAACACGAAGAGCCATGTAAACCCCATCCGAAGCAAGACCGAAAAGAGGGCCATGAGCTTGCCCGGCTCGCTCTCAGGTGGGTCGCTTGAGGCCGTCGGCGACGGCGGTCCTAGATAGATGATCGTCTAAGACATAACCCGGCTTACAGCTCTGCTTATTCTTTTTACAGGAACAGGTCCGTTAATGACCTTATTGGCAATATAGAAAGGAAGCGATGTTAGAATGACCAAAATTGATGTTATTTCCGGCTTTTTGGGAGCCGGCAAGACTACACTCATCAAGAAGCTGATCAAGGATGCTCTTGCCGGCACACGCGTTGTCCTGATCGAGAACGAGTTCGGTGAGATCGGTATCGACGGCGGATTCCTCAAGGAAGCCGGCATCGAGATCCGTGAGATGAACTCCGGCTGCATCTGCTGCTCACTGGTCGGCGATTTCGGGACCTCCCTCAGAGAAGTGATGAAGCAGTACGCGCCCGAAAGAATCCTGATCGAGCCCTCCGGCGTCGGAAAGCTCTCGGACGTTATGAAGGCTGTACAGGACGCGGCGGAAGGGTCCGAAATGGAACTCAACAGTGCCGTGGCTGTAGTTGACGCCTCCAAGTGCAAGCTCTATATCAAGAACTTCGGCGAGTTCTTCGTCAACCAGGTGGAGTACGCCGGCACGATCATTCTGACCAGAACAGACAAAGTCAGCGATGAGAAGATCGCCGAGTGCGTCGAACTTCTGCGTCAGCACAACCCGAAGGCTACGATCATCACAACTCCGATCGCAGAGCTGGACGGCAAACAGATCCTTACGACGATTGAAGGAAAGTCTGATCTGCAGGCCGAGATCCTCGCGGAAGTCATGAAGGACCATGACGACGAGGAGGAAGACGAGCACGAGCATCACCATCATCATGACGATGATGACGAAGACGAGGAGCACGAGCACGAGCATCACCATCATCATGACGATGATGACGAAGACGAGGAGCACGAGCACCACCATCACCATCATCACGACGACGATGACGACGAGGAGCACGAGCACCACCATCACCATCATCACGACGACGATGAAGATGAGGAGCATGAGCACCATCATCACCACGACCATGACCATGAGCACGCGGAAGTGGAAGTGGATGAGAACGGAAACAGAATCTACAAGTCCCACAGCCATCACCATCACCATCACCACCACGGCGGACATGACGCGGATGAGATCTTCGCCAGCTGGGGAATGGAAACTCCCGCCAAGTACTCCGAGGAAGAGATCAGACAGATCCTCGCAAAGCTTGACGATTCCGACACTTATGGCATCATCCTTCGCTCCAAGGGCATGGTCCCCGACGGAGAGGGACGCTGGATCCACTTCGACTATGTCCCCGAGGAGACAGAAGTCCGCTTCGGCGCAGCCGACGTCACGGGCAAGATCTGCGTGATCGGTTCCGGTCTCAAGGAAAACGCCCTGGCGGATCTGTTCCGCAAGTAAAAGGGGTGCTATGGGCTTATTTGATTTTGTAAAAGGAAAAGAGAAGATGGTACAAAAACCGGTTTATGTGATCAACGGATTTCTCGACAGCGGAAAGTCCTCCTTTTTCTCCTATACGATCGGGCAGCCTTACTTTCAGACTTCCGGGACGACGCTCCTGATCGTCTGTGAGGAAGGCGAGGTGGAGTACAGCGAACGCCTTCTGCGCCAGACGGGCACGGTGATGGAAGTGTTCGAGAATGAAGAGGACCTCACGCCTTCTGCCATGATGGCGCTGGAGGCAAAACACAGACCTGAGAGAATTCTTATCGAATACAACGGAATGTGGGATTTCAGAAAATTCAGGCTCCCCAGAGCCTGGAGACTGGAGCAGCAGATCACCGTCATCGACGCCTCCACTTTTTCCATGTATTTCACAAATATGAGGTCGCTTCTGGCGGAGCAGCTCAGAAATTCCGAGCTGATCATGCTCAACCGCTGCGACGGGATCGATGAGAAGACCCTGATCAGCTACAAGAGAAATATCAAGGCGATCAACCAGCAGGCCGACCTGATCTTTGAAGACGCGAACGGCGAGATCGATATGACGACGGAAGAGGATCTTCCTTACGATATCCACAAGGAGCCGATCGTCCTCGAGAATCTCAATTACGGCATCTGGTATCTGGACGCCATGGAGCATCCGGACCGCTACGACGGGAAAGAGATTGAGTACACGGGCATGGTCATGATTCCGGACAAATTCCCCAAGGGATATTTTGTCCCCGGAAGAATGGCAATGACCTGCTGCGCGAACGACATGTCCTTCCTCGGCTACGCCTGCAAGGCGGATCAGGATATGATCCTGCCCGAGCGCACATGGGTGAGGGTAAGAGCCCGCGTCAGCTATGAGAACTTCTCGGAATACAACGGGAAAGGCATCGTTCTCTATGCGGAGAGTGTAGAGAAGACAGCGGAACCCAAAGAAGCGGTCATCAATTTCGCCGGATGATCTTCCGGGAAAAACTGTGAAATAACAAACCGATTCCTGCTCAGGAAGTGTCCTGAGGGGAATCGGTTTTTTTATAACTCAGGGGAGATGTCCCCCGCCTCTACAGGCGGTGGGAAGTAACAAACTTTCTCAGTGGCGGGTGACAATCCCCCTCTGAGTTATATGATGCACACGCGTGCGGAAAGGTAGATGCTGCCCTTCGGGCAACCCGCACGCGGCGCAGCGGCTCGCTTCGCGAGCCTTGAATTAATCAGTGCATAAAAAACCGGCTCTCCGATGGGTCGCGGAGAGCCGGAATAAGAATTCATTTATATCTGCTTGCGCTTTATCAGATCTTGTTGACGAAGCTGGCAAGACGGGAAACCTTGCGGGAAGCGTTGTTCTTGTGAAGAACGCCCTTTGTGCAAGCCTTGTCGATGGTAGCTTCTGCTGCGACCAGAGCTGCTGCTGCTGCCTGCTTGTCGCCGGCTTCTACTGCCTTGTGAACTTTCTTGATCGCGGTCTTGACGGAAGACTTAACAGCCTTGTTGGCAGCGGTTCTCTTAGCGCTTGTGATGATTCTCTTCTTGGCAGATTTGATGTTTGCCATTCTACATACCTCCATGTTATGTACATTAATGTGTAATACATATCGTTCCGAGCGCTGTGCAGCCGCGCATACAGTGCTCCATCATACTCTCGAGTGCAGTAGAGAAGACACGGAACTCTTTCTGCACATACTCTATTATCTTAGTGGAATGAAAACCGCATGTCAAGCATGAAATACGGAAAATATGGAGCAAAATATTGAGCGGTGGACATCTATTTTGATATGGATTATACTCTTTTTTATAAGGAAGTAACACACGGAGCGATAATATACATGACTAACAATAACAGTAAAATGAAGAAACTGAATCTGCAGGAAGTACAGCAGAGAGAGCTCGCTCTCTTCAAAGTCTTTACGCAGATCTGTGAGAAGTACGGGATCCGGTATTACCTGGCGGGAGGAACACTCCTCGGAGCCGTCCGTCACAAGGGGTTTATACCGTGGGACGACGATATCGATGTAAATATGCCCAGAGAAGACTACGACCGGCTGCTGTCCCATGCGGACGAGATCGGCGCTTCGGGCGACTACAAGCTCGCCGCCTGTGAGCTGGGCAATCTCAATTATCCATTTGCCAAGATCTACGATCTTCATACGAGCATCCGGAAACTCTACGACCACGATGAGACGGAGAAGAACCTCTGGATCGACATCTTTCCGATGGACGGCCTTCCGGATGACGAGAAGGAAGTCCGGAGGATCTTTAAGAAGACGCTGGCCGCGAGGCACATCCTGCGCGTCAAGCAGGCTCGGACGGGAGAAGGCAAGACGGCGCTTCGAAGAACACTGAAGCCGCTCGTAAAGGCGCTTTGCATGCCGCTTCCCGACAAGAAGATCCTGGATTATATTAACCGGACCTGCCGGACCTATAAAGTCGACGAGTGCGGCTATATGGGCGGGATCGCCAACGGATACGGGCCGCAGGAGAGAGTGCCGAGAAAGCTGTATCTGCAGTCTGTGCCGATGCAGTTCGAAGGCATGGAAGTATCGGCTCCCGGCTGCTGGGAGTACTATCTGAAGAACCTGTACGGCGATTACATGCAGCTGCCGCCCGAGGAAAAGCGCGTCACGCACGATATGGATGTCTGGGCAGAGGCGGATGAGACACAGGACTGAGAAAATCTATGAAATACTTTACTAAAGAAATCTGGAATGAAGAGGGATATCAGAGAACGGCCGGCATCAAGGCAAGAGATGACGTAGATAAGATCCTCGAGAAAAACGGGTATACGGGAATTGAGATCTCCATGCCGCAGGCGGACAGAGAGAACCAGAATTCCCTGGAAAAAGCCGGATATCATGTGAAACTTAGCAAAATATGGAATGAATGCCTTCGCCCGGTCGGAAAAGGCGATATTCTCGTCATACAGT
Organism: Lachnospiraceae bacterium UBA4260; assembly: GCA_002395235.1. GTDB lineage: Bacteria > Bacillota > Clostridia > Lachnospirales > Lachnospiraceae > CAG-791. The sequence continues at coordinate 201,940 of DGWK01000019.1, forward strand.
TTCCGATCGTCAACCATTCCGTCCTCCTCGCCTCCTGCGTAAACAAGGTGAGAAGGAGAGGAGCAAGGATCATTCTCCTGATTCACGACCTGGAGATCCTCAGGGCGGCGATCAGAGGAACGACCTCCTTTAAGGAGAAGATCCGTCTGCGCTTGGAAGAAGAGACGCTGCTGCGCGGATGTGACGGGATCATCGTTCACAACAGCAGCATGAAGAAAAAACTTGCCTCCATGGGAATTCACGCCTCAAAGATGACGGTGCTCGGGATCTTCGATTATCTGATCCCGACAGCAGGATATGCGTCGACATCCCCGTCCGGCCCGGTCGTCATCGCGGGCGCGCTCAGGCCCCACAAAGCCGGGTATGCCTATCACCTTCCCGAGGGGATAAGGTTCAATCTGTACGGCGTCGGATATGAGGCGGAGCCGCAGGACAACGTGAACTATCTGGGATCTTTTGAACCCGATCAGCTCCCGGAAGTCATGGAAGGGAGCTTCGGACTGGTCTGGGACGGCGAGACTACCGAAACCTGCAGCGGCACATACGGCGAGTATCTGAGGATCAATAATCCCCACAAGGCATCCCTGTATCTTGCGTCCGGCATGCCGGTCATCATCTGGAGTGAGGCGGCGCTGGCCGGATACATCACCCGAAACGGGTGCGGGATCACGGTAAATTCCATCGAGGAGATTCCCGAGAGGCTTAAGGCGCTGACGCCGGAGGAATACGAAGCGATCCGCGCGAATACGATGAAGATCTCGGAAAGGCTTCGCAAGGGAAAATATACGACGCGTGCACTTGGAAAGGCGCTCGGCGAAGAGGAGTAGGCCGGTATGTATTTTTTGAAAAATCTCTATGTGGGACCATCCATACATGATCCGGAAAAAGTGAAGAGGAATCTGATCTCCGGGGCGGGACAGTTTACGATCTATGTGATCTGCCTGAGCCCTTCGGTCCCGGGACCCGGTTCCAACCAGCTGGAAATACTGCACTGCGTGAACCTGCAGCAGCCGTATTACAAAAAGTATCCCCCTTACATCATCGGGATCGCGGAGGGAATGACCGAGGCGGTGGAAATGGTGAGAGACCTCGTTCAGGAGGCCTATGACCACACGGGGAGCGCGGATGTGAGAGCCTATCTGTTCCCGCACGGAACGAGGATCATCTATCCCGCCCACGCCGCGCCGCAGAATCTCCTCCCGGACGGAGAATCGGCTTTTGCTTCCGGGAGCGAAGCCGGACAGGACAGCGCGGAACAAGAGAAAGAGTGAGGAGGCGGACATGGCAATACTTCTTACTGTTTTAAAATGGATCGGGATCATCCTTCTGATCCTGCTGGCTGTTATTCTCTTTGTGCTTCTTCTTGTTCTCTTTGTGCCTTTCCGTTACAAGGGACGGGCAGGAGTTTCCGACCCGGAATGCCATGAAGAGTTTCCGGTCGCAGTCTTAAAGGAGCGGTCAGACGTGAACTTCGATGTCTCGTGGCTGGGGGGAATGATCAAGGTAGCCGCTGTCTTTCCCGCAAAAAAGATCGTCTCTCTCAAGGTCTTCGGAAAAGAGGTCTGGTCTATGGGACTCGAGAAGAAGACTGAGGAAGAAGAGAAGCCGAAAGAGCCGGAGGAAGAGAAGGAAGAAGAAAAAGATACGAGGTCGCTCTGTGACAAACTGGACGATCTTAGCGCCAAGGTGGAGAAGATCCTCGACCTTATCGATTATGTCCACCGGGTACTGACGGGGCGCTGCGGCAGAAGGGCCTGGGAAAAAGTCAAGGTACGACTTGGCAGGATCGTGGGGCACGTAGTCCCGCAGATGTGGAAGCTGTCCGGTAATATAGGCCTGAACGACCCTTGTCTCAATGGCAATATGAATATCGCGTATTCGGTGCTCAAGCCTTTTGCCGATGACCACCTGAACCTGGAGACGGAATGGGATCTGTACCGCTGCAATCTCGAAGCGGCGGCAGCAGGAAGAATTCAGATCTTCGTTCCCATCAGGGAGGCGGTACCGCTGATCTTCGACAAGGACTGCCGAAAGGTATTTAAGAAACTGCTGAAAGTAAAGGCAAAACTGAAGTGAGGCCGCAAAATGATCATTGCAGACGTCGTCGTCTGTCATATAAAATGAAAACTGTAGTATAAAGTTTCATGCTGCAAAGCAAAGAAAGAGGAACTGAAATGGCTGAAGAAAAAAACAATATCACAACAGTAGTCAAATCGCTCATGGACGGAGCTGAAGGCATTCTCACATCCAAGACCGTTGTAGGAGCACCCGTGAGGATCGGGGAACAGATCATCATCCCGCTTTCCGACGTGTCGATCGGCTGCGGCGCAGGTTCTGACGGAACGGATCACAAGGACAAGGGCGCCGGCGGTTTCTCAGCCAAGATGACTCCTACTGCAGTAATGATCATAAAAGACGGGCAGACCAAGGTGGTCAATATCAAAGACCAGACCGCGATCACCAAGATCGTCGATATGATCCCGGATGTGATCGACAAGCTCCAGGGAAAGAAGAGAAGCAATGGCATGGTCTCCGATGAAGAAGCCGTCAAGGCAGCCTTCCCCGAAGCGGAGGTCCGCGATGTGGCTGTAAAAGAAGCGGGTGAACAGAAATGAGCAATGTCGCTGTGATCTTTGCTGGCGGAACAGGCCAGAGAATGAACACGCGGACAAGGCCCAAGCAGTTCCTTGAGCTTCACGGAAAGCCCATTATCATCTACACGCTCGAAGCTTTTGAGAGTCACCCTGAGATCGACGGCATTGTAGTCGTGATGCTGGAAAGCTGGATCGACTACATGCAGGAACTGATCAGGAAGTTCAATCTGAAGAAGGTCAAAAAAGTGGTTCCCGGCGGCGCCAGCGGCCAGGAGTCTATTTATAACGGCCTTTGCGCCGCGGCACAGTTCTACGGCGAGGATGATATCGTGCTGATCCACGACGGCGTAAGGCCCCTGATCGACGAGGAGACGATCACCGCCAACATCAGGGGCGTGGAAGAGCGGGGCACCGCGATCACCGTGACGGCGGCCATCGAGACGATCACTATGAAAGACGAGACCGGCGCTGTCGGGACTATTATCGACAGATCGAAGTGCGAACTGGCCAGGGCGCCGCAGAGTTTCCGCCTCGGCCAGATCCTTGGCGTGCACAATAAGATGAGACAGGATCCGGAGGCGTCCGGAGGCTTTATCGATTCCGCGAGCCTCATGAAGCACTACGGATATAAGCTGTACACGGTCCAGGGAAAGCCGGAGAACATCAAGATCACCACGCCCAGTGATTACTATATTTTCAGGGCCATGGTAGACGCCAGGGAGAACTCCCAGATCTTCGGAGTATGAGAGGAGAAAAAATGACTGAAAGATCTCATCTATTCGAAGAAGATATGGAATGGATCTCGAACGAGCCCCTTCCCTGGGAGAGATTAGCCGGCAGCACCATAGTGGTGACGGGATCCACGGGACTGATCGGAATGACTGCGATCCACGCGCTCATCCACGCGTCGAGAAAGCGCGGACTGGGCCTTCATATCTGTGCTGTTATCCGAGACCCGGATAAAGCGGAAAGAGTTTTCGGCGATCTGACAGGCGCCCCGGAGCTGACTCTGCTCAAGGGGACGATGGAAGACCTCCCGGAGGTGCCGCAGAATACGGAATACTGGATCCACGGCGCATGTCCCACTGCCAGCGCGTTCATGACGGCGCACCCCACAAGGGTCATCAGAACATCCCTGGAAGGGACCACCGGCCTTCTGGAAAAGGCCAGGGAGACAGCGACCAAAGGTTTTGTGTTCCTCTCGAGTATGGAAGCTTTCGGGGAAGTGAGAGAAGAGAAACTGCTGGATGAGAATACACTCGGAACCGTGAATCTGTCCAAGGTCAGGAGCTGTTATCCCGAGAGCAAGAGAATGTGCGAAATGCTTTGCACCAGTTACGCGCAGGAATTCGGGATCCCAGCGATGAGCGTCCGGCTTGCCCAGACCTTCGGCCCCGGTGTCGATTATAATGACCGCCGGGTATTTGCCATGATGACAAGAAACGCCATAAACGGAGAGGATATAGTCCTCGCCACCAAGGGAACCAGCCGGCATCCCTATTTGTATACCGCGCAGGCCGTCACGGCGATCCTCACAGTCCTTCTGAAGGGGGAACCCGGACAGACCTACAACGCGGCAAATCCGGCAACTTACTGCTCCATTTTTGAGATGGGAGAGATGGTCGCTCGGGAAGTCGCCGGGGGCAGGATCAGTGTCAGGGTGGATGAGAACGGAGATGCGTCCCGGTATCCGGCACCCAGTTTCCTCAAGATGGATATTTCCAAAATAGAGGCGCTCGGCTGGAGACCGCAGCACGATCTCGTGTGGATGTACAAGAGACTTGAGAGCTGGCTGCGAAGTGAAAAGTAAATTACATCCTGTCGCGGCATTCGCCGTATGTGTCCAGTCTGCCGAACGTCCATCTGAGAGCAAGCTCTCGCTGTTCGTTCGACATCCTGTCCACGCATGACTCATTGCTTCGCGCAAAAAAGATCACCACTGCATTGCAGTGGTGATCTTAATTAATTACGCTCAGCATAATACTGATTTAAAGTTTCGGCGGCTATCAGATAGCACGCTCGACCTTGCCGGATCTCAGGCAGCTGGTGCAGACATGCATTCTCTTCTTGGCGCCGTTAACGTTCACAGCGACTTTCTGGATGTTGGAATTCCAGATTCTGTTGGATCTTCTATGAGAATGGCTGACGTTATTTCCAAAATGAGCGCCCTTGCCGCAGATATCACATTTTGCCATCTTAAACACCTCCTAACATACATATTCGGGTCTACAACATTTGTATAGTATCAAAAATGATTCGTGAATGCAAGAAAAAAATAATCGAATTCTGAGGAATATTGAATAAGCGCGGGGCAATACATCCTTTTCTTTTCGCAGGATTGAGGTTATAATCTATATTGATTTACCGTGTACTTTAGTACGCAGGCGCCAAAGGGCGCTTCGCGCGGTACCGGTTCAGATCATTATAACGGCCGCCTGTGCGGCTCTGAAAGGAGAACGGCCTTTGAAGACATTTTTAATGAATACACATATGGGGAACATAAGCGTCGATACGGAAGTGATCGCACAGTACGCAGGGAATGTGGCAAACGAATGCTTCGGCATTGTAGGTATGGCTTCCGTCAACAGTAAAGAGGGATTTGCCAGCCTTCTCAAGAGAGAGAGCATGACGAAAGGAATCAATGTGACTCTCAACGGCAAGGGGAAACTCGAGATCGATTTTCATGTGATCGTCTCTTACGGGGTCAATATTATGGCTGTTGCCGACAATCTGGTCTCCTCTGTCTCATACCGGGTGGAAGATTTCACCGGCCTTGAGGTTGAAAAGATCAATGTTTATGTAGAAGGCGTGCGCGTCATCGACTGAGCACGTATTTGAAATTATCGTAATTGCAGGAGGAAGATGCGGTGACGACCAGCACAATAGATGCAAGGCTCCTGGCGGAGATGTTTTTTGCCGGTGCAGCCAATTTGGAAGCTAATAAAGAGTGGATCAACGAACTGAATGTATTTCCGGTGCCCGACGGCGATACCGGCACGAATATGACTCTCACGATCAAATCGGCCGTGAATGAAGTCTCGGCACTTGGAAACCTGGACAGCATGAAGGATATCTGCAAGGCGATGTCCTCCGGATCTCTGCGAGGCGCAAGAGGAAACTCCGGCGTCATTCTCTCTCAGCTGATCCGCGGATTCGGCAAGGTGGCGAAATCGGAGACAGTCCTCACGATCCCCGTACTTGCGGAAGCCTTTGACAGAGCTGTCGAGACAGCTTATAAGGCGGTAATGAAGCCCAAGGAAGGAACCATCCTGACCGTTGCCAAGGGTGCCGCTCTCAAATCGAGAGAGCTGGCAGATGCGGGAGAAGAGAATCTCGAGCTTTTCCTCGGAGCTGTCCTGGAAGAGGCCGAGAAGGTCCTCGCGCACACGCCGGAGCTGCTGCCTGTCCTCAAGGAGGCGGGAGTAGTTGATTCGGGCGGACAGGGACTCGTACAGGTCATGAAGGGCGCGTACGACCGTTTCCTTGGGAAAGAGATCGATTACAGTGCTCTTCTGGAGAAGGAAGAAGCCAAGGCAGAGGCAGAACCCGAGAACGAGGCGCCGGAGGCAGAGGCTCTTCGCTTCATCTATAAGATGAGAATGACGGTTCTCATGAGCAAGAAGCCTTCTTCCAGAGACCAGAAAGAATATCTGGAGTTCCTCAAGTCTTTGGGAGACCGCGTCAAGTGCGCGATGGAGGGCGATATCCTTCACGTCAAGGTGCAGACCAACGACCCCGGACTGATCATTCAGAGAAGCCAGAAGTTCGGCGAACTGGGCGAAGTGAGGCTCATTAACCTCAAAGAGGCGGAAACCGCAGCGAAGAATCCGGCGCCCGCAAAGAGCGAGTCCAAGCCGGCCGAGGCCGCCAAAGAGAAAGAAAAGCCCGAGGAACCGAAGGCGGCTCCGCAGCCCAGAAAGGACGTCGGGTTTATAACAGTATCTGTCGGAGAGGGGATTAAAGAGATCTTCAAGGGCCTGGGCGTAGACTATGTGATCAGCGGCGGGCAGACGATGAACCCCAGCACCGACGATGTACTCAAGGCAATCGAGAGCGTCAACGCGGACGTGATCTTCGTCCTTCCCAATAACAAGAATATCATCATGGCGGCCAATCAGGCAGCTTCCCTGACGAAAGACAAGAAAGTAGTGGTCGTTCCCACAACGACCGTTCCGCAGGGAATTACTGCCGTGATCAATTACATGCCCGACCTGGACGCGGAAGCCAACAAGGCCAATATGTTCGAGGAGATCGGCACCGTGCACAGCGCGGAGATCACCTACGCTGTGCGCGACACGGAGATCGGAGGCATTGCGATCCACGAAGGCGATATCATGGGAATCGGCGACGAAGGAATCCTGACGACCGGGAGCAGCGTAGAAGATGTAACCTTTGAGTCCCTTAAAAAGATCGTGGAGGATGATACCGAGATCATCAGTATCTATTACGGCGAGAGCGTTGCGGAAGAGGACGCCGAAAAGCTCAGAAGCAGAGCGGCCGAGGCCTTCCCTTCCTGTGACGTGGAACTTCAGTACGGCGGACAGCCTATTTACTTCTATATTTTGTCTGCTGAATGAGCCAGGGACAGACGACGGTATATTGATCCAGACAATTTACAGACCGGATGCTGTGAAGGCATCCGGTCTCTTTTGGTAATTGCAGATGAATCTTCAGACAGAAGTCGGAAAACTCAAGAGGGTCGGCCCCAAGACGGCGGAACTCCTGGCCGGAAAAGGGCTGTACACGGCAGGTGACCTGGCCAGTTACTACCCCTATCGATACGAGAAATATGTGAGTCTGAGCGCGGTGTCCGCGGCGGAAGAGGGACAGGAGTGCGCCCTGCTGCTCACTGTGATCGGGAAAGGCTCAAATATCCGCGCGGGAGGGCGCTCCATATGCCACTTTAAGGCTGCCGATGCGACCGGAGACTGCAGGATCACGTTCTTCAATATGCCCTATATGGTCAAAAATCTGCCGCCGGGTTCGCAGCGGGTCTTCATGGGCGTCATGAAGAAAAGCCCGAGGGGCCTTCGCTTTATGGAACAGCCGAGGGTGTACACGCGCGATGACTACCACAGTCTTGAGGGAACGCTGCAGCCGGTCTATCCGCTGTTTCAGGGAATTAAGAACAAGCAGATTTGCGCGCTGGTCGATCAGGTGCTGGAAGGTCTTCCGGAATTTGAAGACTATATGCCGGAGGGCGACAGGGAAAGGCTGGGGCTGTGCGCGCGTGATACGGCCATAAGGACCGTCCACCATCCCGGCAGCATGGAAGAGTTGGGCAGAGCCAGGAGCCGGCTGATCTTCGATGAATTTTTCGAGTTTATTCTGGGGATCAGAAAGAAAAAGAAAGAAAACGAGGGCCTTCGCAATGACAATCCGATGAGCTCCGAGAGCCTGCCGGACGAACTGATCGAGAAGCTCCCTTATTCACTTACGGGAGCCCAGAAGAGGGCCTGGGAGGAGATCCGCAGAGATCTCACCGGGGACTACGTGATGAGCCGCCTGCTGCAGGGAGACGTCGGTTCGGGAAAGACGATCCTGGCCTTTCTCGCTCTTTTGCTGTGCAGCGCCAACCACAGACAGGGGGCCCTCATGGCGCCCACCGAAGTGCTGGCCAGGCAGCATATGGAAAACCTGGCCGGGCTCAAGGAGCGGTACGGACTTCCAATCAATCCGGTCCTGCTGACGGGATCGGTAAAGGGAAAAGCCAGAAGAGAAGCTTATGAAAAAATCGCCTCCGGGGAGGCGGATATCATCATCGGCACCCACGCCCTGATCCAGGACAGTGTGGAATATGCGAACCTGGGACTGGTAGTCACGGACGAGCAGCACAGGTTCGGCGTCCGGCAGAGAGAGAGCCTCGCCGGGAAAGGGAAGGCCGTTCCGGTCCTTGTCATGAGCGCCACCCCTATCCCCAGGACGCTGGCCATCATCATGTACGGAGACCTTCAGATCTCCGTGCTTGACGAGATGCCGGCCGGAAGACTTCCAATCAAGAATCTGGCCATAGCCTCCACCGAGCGAAGGCGGATCTATAAGTTTATGTACGGACAGATCAAACAAGGGCGGCAGGCCTATGTGATCTGCCCCGAAGTGGAAGAAGGCGCGATGAGCGAGCTTGAAAACGTGCAGGATTACACGGAAAAACTCAGGAAGATCTTTCCGCAGGAGATCCGCATCGATTCCCTGAACGGCCGCATGAAGCCGGCCGAGAAGACGGAGATCATGGAGCGATTTGGCAGCGGGCAGACCGATATCCTGGTCTCCACAACCGTCATCGAGGTCGGGATCGACGTCCCCAACGCATCGGTGATCGCGATCGAGAACGCGGAGAGATTCGGCATGTCGCAGCTCCATCAGCTCAGAGGGCGCGTAGGGAGAGGACAGTGGCAGTCCTACTGTATTTTTCTCTACACCGGCAGCGCGGAAGAAGGCGCTTCCGCCGGCAAGCCGAAAAGGCTGGAGATCCTGGAAAAGACAAATGACGGGTTCAAAATAGCGGAGGAGGACCTTAAACTGCGCGGTCCCGGGGATCTGTTCGGCGAAAGGCAGAGCGGAGAGCTCGGCTTTGTGCTCGCCGATATCTATGAAGACTCCGCGATCATGAAAAAGGCCGCCGCCTATGTGGACGAAGTCCTTGCGTCCGACCCGGATTTTAAGACGCCGCACATGCGGCAGCTGGATTTCAGATCGATCTAGAGCAAGGATTGACTTTCGGCGCGCATATTATTATGATGTTTTCTGACTGTGGCTTTTCACAGGCGAGGCAGCTCGCCCTCAATTGAAATGGAGAAAAAGATGTCGAAGATTGCGGTGATCACGGACAGCAACGCTCATTTTACCCCTCAGGAAGCGAAGGAACTGGAAATTTCCGTAGTTCCCATGCCCTTCACGATCGGGGACAAGACTTACTATGAAGGAGTGACTCTCAGCAGAGAAGAGTTCTATGAAAAGATGGAAAGCGGCGCTTCTATTGCGACAAGTCAGCCCTCCCCTTCGGATGTGATGGAGATCTGGGACAAGGCGCTTGAGACGCATGACGAGGTCGTCTATATCCCTATGAGCAGCGGCTTGTCGGGGTCCTGCCAGAGCGCGAGAATGCTCGCGGACGATTACGACGGAAAGGTCCAGGTAGTCAATAATCAGAGGATCTCCGTCACCCAGAAGAGATCTGTCCAGGACGCGCTCGAAATGGCGAAAAGAGGCATGAGCGCGGCGCAGATCAGGCAGAAGCTCGAAGAGGTGAAATACGAATCCAGCATCTATATCATGCTCGATACGCTCCACTATCTCAAGAAGGGCGGGAGAATTACCCCGGCTGCGGCAGCCGTCGGGACACTCCTTCGCATCAAGCCCGTCCTGCAGATCAAGGGAGAGAGGCTTGACGCCTTCTCAAAGGCCCGTACGATCAACCAGGGCAAGAATATCATGATCAACGCGATGAAGCATGACATTGAGACGATGTACGGAGGACTGGACAAGGGCGACGTGTGGCTGTATGCCGTTCACGGCAATGTCCCGGAGCAGTTCGCGGAGTACAGTGAGGAAGTGCGCGCTGCGTTCCCCGGCATCGAGGTCTATGAAGATGTCCTTTCATTGAGCGTCTCCTGCCATATCGGCCCCGGCGCGCTCGCGATCGCCTGCTCAAGGAAGATTCCCTTCGACAACTGAGGGATAAAAGAGAGGACATAAACACAGGAATAGGAAATCTGAATGGCGAATATAAATCAGGAATCTAACAGTTACGACGAAAGCAGTATCAAGGTACTCGAAGGCCTGGAAGCTGTCAGGATCAGGCCCGGCATGTATATCGGCAGCGTCTCCACAAGAGGACTCAACCACCTGATCTACGAGATCGTGGACAACGCCGTCGACGAACACCTTGCCGGATTCTGCACCACGATCAAAGTGACCCTTGAAGCGGACGGCTCCTGCACGGTGGAGGACAACGGCAGAGGCATTCCGATCGGAATGCATGAAAAAGGTGTGAGCGCGGAGCGCGTTGTGTTCACAACACTTCACGCCGGCGGCAAATTTGATAATAACGCATATAAGACCAGCGGAGGACTGCACGGCGTGGGCTCTTCGGTGGTCAATGCGCTCTCCGAGAGAATGACCGTCAGCGTTGGCAGAGGCGGTCTTCTTTATGAGGACAGATATGAGAGGGGCAATCCGACCATCGAGCTTGTGGACGGCCTCTTACCTGTCGTGGGCAAGACCAAGTGGACCGGGACCAGGATCAATTTCCTGCCTGACCCGGAGATCTTCGAGAAGACAAGGTTCCGGGAAGAAGATATCAAGAGCCGGATGCATGAGACGACCTATCTCAACCCGGAGCTCACGATCGAATTTACGGACAAGAGAAAAGAGCCGGCGGAAGAGCTGGTCTTTCACGAGCCTGACGGGATCGTCGGGTTTATTCGCGCGCTCAATAAGTCCAAGGAGACGCTGACGGATGTCATCTACTTCAAGGGTATGAGCGACCAGATCACCGTCGAAGGGGCGTTTCAGTTTGTCAATGAGTTCCACGAAAATGTGCTCGGATTCTGCAACAACATCTACAACGCGGAGGGCGGCACGCATCTGACCGGCTTTAAGACCATCTTTACCCAGGTCATCAATAACTACGCCAGGCAGCTGGGAACACTCAAGGAAAAGGACGCCAATTTCACGGGCGCCGATATCAGAAACGGAATGACGGCGGTCATCTCCATCAAGCACCCGGATCCCAGGTTCGAGGGACAGACCAAGACCAAGCTGGACAACCAGGACGCGGCCAAGGCAGTGAGCCAGGTGGCGGGAGATGAGATCGTTCACTATTTTGACAGGAATCTCGAAGTCCTCAAGACCGTGATCGGCTGCGCCGAAAAAGCGGCGAAGATCCGAAAGACGGAAGAAAAGACCAAGACCAATCTTCTGGTCCGGCAGAAGTTTTCCTTCGATTCCAACGGAAAGCTGGCCAACTGCACCAGCAGAGAGGCGGACAAATGCGAGATCTTCATCGTGGAGGGCGATTCGGCCGGCGGCAGCGCCAAGATGGCGAGAGACCGCATGTACCAGGCCATCCTCCCTATTCGAGGCAAGATCCTCAATGTGGAGAAGGCCAGCATCGATAAGATCCTGGCAAACGCCGAGATCAAGACCATGATCAACGCCTTCGGCTGCGGCTTTTCGGAAGGCTACGGCAATGACTTCGACATCACGAAGCTCAGGTACGACAAGATCATCATCATGGCCGATGCCGACGTAGACGGGGCGCATATTTCCACGCTTCTGCTGACCCTGTTCTATCGATTCATGCCGGAACTGATCTACGAGGGGCATGTCTATGTCGCGATGCCCCCGCTCTACAAAGTCGTTCCCAAGCGGGGAGACGGGGAGGGCGAGTACCTTTACGACGACTATGCGCTGGCAAAATACAGAAAGACGCACAAAGGTGATTTTTCACTGCAGAGATACAAGGGCCTGGGAGAGATGGACCCGGAGCAGCTCTGGGAGACCACGCTGGATCCCGAGAGGCGCTTCATGAGACAGGTGCAGATCGAGGACGCCATTCACGCCTCCGAGATCACGGAACTCCTTATGGGAAGCGAAGTGCCGCCCCGCAAGAAGTTCATCCACGATCACGCGGATGACGCCGAACTTGATGTTTGATGCACACGCGTGCGGAAATCACACAGGGCCTGAAAAGGAGAGACAAATACATTTATGCCTAAAGACGATCAGAATAAGAACAGCAAAAAGGGAAAAAGGAAGGCGGAAGACACCTTCGCGCAGACTCCGCAGGAACAGATTCTCAAGACGGAGTATTCCGAACTGATGCAGAAGTCCTACATCGACTACGCGATGAGCGTCATCGTCGCCAGGGCGCTTCCCGACGTCAGGGACGGCCTCAAGCCCGTTCAGAGAAGGACGCTCTATGACATGCATGAGCTGGGGATCCGGTCCGACAGGCCCTACAGAAAGAGCGCGCGTATCGTGGGCGACACCATGGGTAAATATCACCCCCACGGCGACAGCTCGATCTATGACTCCCTGGTCGTAATGGCACAGGATTTCAAGAAAGAAGTCCCGCTGGTTGACGGACACGGAAACTTCGGCAATATTGAAGGCGACGGCGCGGCCGCCATGCGATATACCGAGGCGAGACTGCAGAAGATCACGGAGGAGGCTTTTCTCTCCGATCTGGACAAGGATGTCGTCGACTTTGTTCCCAACTTCGATGAGAACGAGAAAGAGCCCGAAGTCCTGCCCGTCAAGATCCCCAACTTCCTGATCAACGGATCCGAAGGAATCGCGGTAGGCATGGCGACCAGCACGCCCCCGCACAACCTGGGGGAAGTGATCGACGCCGAGATCGCCTTCCTCGAGAATCCCGAGCTGACGAACAGCGAACTCATGCAGTATATCCAGGGACCTGATTTTCCCACCGGCGGCATTGTGGTCAACAGGGATGAGCTGGCCGAGATCTATGAGACGGGTACCGGAAAAGTGCGCCTGAGGGGCTGCACCGAGGTGGAAAAGGGCCGCTCCGGCCACATCAACCTGGTCATCACGCAGATCCCTTACACGATGATCGGCGCCGGGATCGGCAAATTCCTTTCCGACGTCGCCGCCCTTTCAGAGAAAAAGATCACGAGCGATATCATCGATATCACAAACCAGTCCGATAAAGAGGGAATCCGCATCGTCATTGAGCTGAAGAAGGACACGGATGTTGAAAATTTCTGCAACCTTCTTTACAAGAAGACGCGCCTCGAAGATACCTTCGGCGTGAATATGCTGGCGATCCGGGACGGACGTCCGGAGACGCTCAGCCTCCGGGAGATCCTCAAAGCCAACACGGAGTTCCTCTATCAGACGACCACGAGAAAATATGAGAATCTGTTAGAGAAAGAGCGCAAAAAGAGGGAGATCCAGGAAGGCCTCATCAAAGCGGTCAATGTGATCGACCTGATCATTGAGATCCTTCGCGGCGCCAGGGACAGAAAGACAGTAAAGAACTGCCTGGTGAACGGCGAGACGGGCGGAATCAAATTCAGGAGTGAGGAGTCCGAGATCATGGCGACGCAGCTGGCGTTTACAGAGGCGCAGGCCGACGCTATTTTGGATATGCGCCTGTACAAACTGATCGGTCTCGAGCTGGAAGCGCTGATCAAAGAGCACGAGCAGACCGTCGCCAATATATATCTCTACGAAGACATTCTGGAAGAGCACGATTCGATGACGAAAGTCCTTCGCTCGGACCTGACGGCCATCCGGGACCGGTACGCGAGGCCCAGGAGAACGCAGATCACCCAGGCAGAGGCGGCCGCCTATGTCGCCAGGGAAGAGGAAGAAGACCGCGAGCTGCTCTTTGTGATGGACCGCTTCGGGTACGCCAAGACCATGGAACCTGCCGCCTACTCCAGAAACCAGGAGTCCGTGGAGAACAGCTACAAGTACTATTTCATGTGCCGGAGCACGGGCAGGATCTGCATGTTTACCGACAGCGGGATCATGCACACGGTGAAGGTCTCCGACCTGCCCATGGGGAAACTGCGGGACAAGGGCATTCCCATCGACAATGTCGGCAACTTCGACTCGTCCAAAGAAGAGATCGTCATGGTCTGCAGCCAGTCCGATCTCAATCTCTACAGGATCCTGTTCGTGTCGTCGAGCGGACTGGCCAAAATAGTGAGCGGAGGGGAGTTTGAGACCCGCCTCAAGACCGTAAACGCGACAAAGCTCGCGGAAGGAGATTCTCTTGTGGGCGCGTGTGTGATCACAGAACAGAAGTACGCCGTACTGATCACGGCCAAGGGCTATCTCTTCAAATATCCGCTGGAGAAGATCTCCGAGATGAAGAAAGGGGCGGCCGGCGCGAAGGTCATGACGCTGGGCAAGGAAGACCTTGTGGAGAGAGTGGTCCTGGCCGGCGAGAAAGAAGACAAGCCGCTCGTCCACAGAGAAGTGGAAGTCGACCTGAACAAGGTGCGCCCGGGAGGCAAGTACGGAAAAGGGAGCAAGCGCTTCTGAATTCGGATTTGGAGATAGACAAAAAAGAGAAGATTTAATACACTTTACATAGGAACGGGGCAGGAAAAGCAGCCTGCCCTGATTTTGAGGAAGAGGACTATGAGAGTAATTGCAGGAAGCGCAAGGCGGCTGAAGCTCGTCGCGCCCTACGGTCTGGACACAAGACCCACACAGGACATCATCAAAGAGACATTGTTCAATATCATCCAGGCGGACGTGCCGGGCTCGATCTTTGTCGATCTCTGTGCCGGAAGCGGCGCGATCGGGATCGAGGCGCTCAGCCGCGGGGCAAAGCGCGCGTATTTCGTGGAGAACGGCCGCGAGGCGTGCGCCTGCATACAGAAGAACCTTCATACGACGCATTTTGAAGAGGAAGCGGTGCTCCTCAAACAGGATGTGCTCAGCGCGCTCCGCCATATCCACGAAAAGGAAGTGGATATCATCTACGCGGACCCGCCGTACGAAGCGCAGACGATCCACGATATTCTCCACGCGCTCGCGGATACCGGATTTGTCACGGACAATACACTGATCATCGTCGAATCATCTCTGGATACGGACTTCTCTTATCTGGATGAGATCGGTTTTACGCTGGTGAGGGAGAAGGACTACAAGGCGAACCGCCATCTGTTCATCAGACGAACCGTGCGCGGTGAATGAACCCTTAAGATGCGGCAAAGTCCGAACGCAGAATTTGAACTACAGAAAGGGCAACTATATGAAACACGCGATTTACCCCGGCAGCTTTGACCCGGTCACTTACGGACACATCGATATTATTAAGAGAGCAGCCGAAATGTTTGACGATCTGACGGTCTGCGTTTTGGACAATAAAGCTAAAACTCCATTGTTTTCTGTAGACGAACGTGTTAAAATGTTACGCAAAGTGTCAGAAAATATTCCGAACGTGCGTGTCGATTCTTACTACGGATTATTGATGGATTATGCGCGCAAGATCGACTGTCATATAGCTGTCCGCGGACTCAGGGCCGTTACGGATTTTGAATATGAACTGCAGATCGCGCATGCAAACAGGACCATATCCGACGGCTGGCTCGATACGATCTTTATCACCAGCAGTATGGAGTACGCTTATCTGAGTTCTTCCGTTGTAAAAGAGATCGCGTCCTTCGGAGGCGACATAAAGCTTTGCGTTCCGCCCAGTATTGAAGAAGAGGTCATCGAAAAGATGCGGATTCTTCATCCGGAATTTTACAGCAATAAATAAGGAGGATTGGAAATATGAGCAGCAAAATCGAGCAGATGATCGACCAGATTGAGGATTTTATTGATTCCTGCAGATATCAGACTTTTTCCAAAACAAACATTATAGTAGATAAAGACGAACTGGACGCGCTCCTTGAAGAACTCCGCGCCAAAGTTCCCGATGAGATCCGCCACTACCAGCGCATTGTGGCCAATAAAGAAGCGATCCTCGAGGACGCGAGAAGAAAAGCGGACGAGATGATCAACGAGGCAAACGTGCACTCCAACGAGCTCGTCAATGAGCACGAGATCATGCAGCAGGCATACGCGCAGGCCAACGATATCGTCAGAATGGCTACGCAGCAGGGACAGGATATCCTCGATAAGGCGATGAGCGAAGCCAACGGTTACAAGGAAGCTGCCAATCAGTACATGGACAGCATGCTCGCGGACCTCGAGAAGAGCACTGTGAGCGCGCAGAATAACCTGACAGCCATTTTCCACAACTTCTACGACGAGATGTCGGATTATATCGACACGGTTCGCCAGAACAGAGCAGAGCTCTCACCGCAGGATGATAATGATGATGATTCCGGCCTGATGCAGGAAGTCGATGAGGGTGAACCTTATGACTACGAAGAGGAAGAGGATGATTCCGAGTTTGTGAACACGGATATGGTTCAGGAATAACATTTAAAAGTAATGTGCGGGACATCTTTTCGGTAAAAGAAAAGATGTCCTGCTTTGACGTTTCGGAGTTTTTATGGTAGGCAGAAAAGGAACTTACGGATATATAAAGAGAGGCCGGATGGTTTACGGCGCGGTGACATTTGTACTGCTGGCCGCAGTGCTCGCGACCTATTTCGGCGCGCAGTGGTATTTTAAGACCAACAAGAATGTCTTTACGATCCTGGCAGGCCTCAGCTGCATCGGCGTCGGCAAGTTCGCGGTGGACCTGATCATGTTCTGCAGGGCGGGCGGCTGTTCGGAGAGCGCCAGGGAGGCCATCGAGCTGCACAAGGGGAAACTGGCAGGCGCCTATGACCTCTTTATGACAAGTTATGACAAGAACTTTGCGATCAGTCACGCTGTCTGTGCCGGCATGAGCGTCTGCGCCCTGACCGAGGACGAAAAGTGCGACGTCAAAAGCGGGGAGATGCACATTCGGAAAATGCTCGAAAATGACGGCTTCAAGGGCTATACGGTAAAGATCTTCAAGAATCTCGACAATTATACAGAGCGCCTCGACGGCCTGAACAGACTTCCCGACAGCAAAGAGAAGAAAAGCGCGGAAGGAGCCATGAATCTTTTGAAATCCATATCCCTGTGAGGAAGACCCGGTAAATGAGAGAATGGACGGTTAAGAGAGAGGAAAAGGAGCAGCGGTTCAACAAGTATCTGCAGCGGAAGCTGCCGGATGCTCCCTCTTCATTTCTCTATAAAATGCTCAGGAAAAAGAATATCACACTCAATGGCAAAAAAGCGTCCGGCAGTGAGCTTCTTCAACAAGGAGATCTGGTGACGCTTTTTCTTTCTGATGAGACCATCGGGAAATTTGGCGGAGCCGCGCCCGGACCGGGCAGCGACAAAAGCGGGGAGGGTGAGCAGCCGCTCACGGAAGAATACACGCGCGCTTTCCGGCAGCTCCGGGGCAGGATCGGCGAGGACGGGATCCTCTACGAGGACGACCATATTCTCGCGGTGAGAAAACCTGTGGGCCTCCTCTCCCAGAAAGCTTCGGACTCCGACCTGTCGATGAACGAGTGGCTGGTGGGATATCTCCTCGAGAAGGGAGCGGTGAGCGCCCGGTCCCTGAAGTCTTTCAAGCCTTCCGTGTGTAATCGTCTGGACAGGAATACCGGAGGGATTCTGATCTGCTCCAAGTCACTTGCGGGAGCGAGAAAAGCCGCAGAGCTTCTCAGAAACAGAACGATGCGCAAGTTTTACAACGCTGTGGTTCTGGGAAAAGTCGAAAGGCCCGGCAAAATCGAAGGCTATCTGAAAAAAGACGCAGTGACCAATACGGTCAATTTCAAAAACAAGGCGGAAAAGGGGGCCAATTGGACCAGGACGACCTATCGACCGCTCATAAGCGGCGGGAAGTGCTCACTTCTGGAACTGGAACTGATCACCGGAAAGACCCACCAGCTCAGGAGCCATCTGGCGGCTTCGGGACATCCGATCCTGGGAGATCCCAAATACGGCGACCTGAAAGCAAATGAGAAGGTCCGGAGCGAGTACGGCCTCAGAGGACAGATGCTCTGGTGCTGCAGGATCGAATTTCCCCGCATGGAAGGAGAGGAGTTCGCCGCCCTGTCCGAGAGAGTAATTATATGCGACCCTCCCCGTATCTACCGGGAGATCGCGGCAGTACGGGAGTAATAAATATGCCGACATGGAAATCACGGGGACTTCGCGGCTCTCTCTTTGAGGACGAGATCAACCGAACCAATGACAAATACAAGGAACAGAACCTGGCCCTCATACAGAAAGTGCCGACGCCGATCACGCCCATGAAGATCGACAGCGAGAACAGGCACATCACACTGGCCTATTTTGACCAGAAGAGTACGGTGGACTACATTGGCGTGATCCAGGGGATTCCGGTCTGCTTTGACGCAAAAGAGTGCAAGAAGACCACCTTCGCGCTTCAGAACATTCATCCCCACCAGGTGGATTTTATGAGGCGGTTCGAGCAGCAGGACGGCATAGCCTTTTTCCTGATCAGCTATACGGAGGAAGGATTTTACTATTATCTGCCATTCCGGCATTTCCTTCCTTTCTGGGAGCGCGCGCAGGCGGGCGGCAGAAAGAGCTTTCGGATGGACGAACTTGACATGAACTGGGTGCTTCCCCAGCGAAGCGGAGTGCTCGTTCCGTACCTGGAAATGATCAACAGAGACCTGGCGGAGAGGGATTCCGATTCGGACGACTGACGAAAGGGACGTCCCCGCCGAGTTATTTGACACGGGGGCCATATTCCTGTATACTTCCAATGGTTTTATGTGCTAACAAATTAGCACTGCATTTTGATAAAGTGAAGGAGAAGGCATGAATTACGCAAACAGAAGATCTCAGGACCTGCTGCATACGCCCGAAGGCGTCAGGGACTCCTACGGAAAGGAAAATACCGCCAAACAGACGATCATCCAGAGGATCGCGGGGCAGATCCATCTGTACGGGTACGAGGATCTTCAGACGCCTTCCTTTGAATATTTTGACGTGTTCTCCAACGAGATCGGGACCACCTCCTCGAGGGAACTGTACAAATTCTTCGACAAAGAAGGGGATACACTGGTGCTGCGGCCCGACTTTACGCCCTCTGTGGCCAGATGCGCGGCCAAGTATTTTATGGACGAGAAGCGCCCGCTGCGCTTCTGTTATCAGGGCAGCGCCTACAGCAACACTTCGAACCTGCAGGGCAAGCTCAAGGAGACCACCCAGATGGGGGCGGAACTCATGAACGACGCCAGCGCCCAGGCGGACGGAGAGATGATCGCGATGCTGATCGAGAGCCTTCTGGAAGCGGGACTCACCGAGTTCCAGATCAGTGTGGGCAACGTCGAGTACTTCAAGGGGATCTGCGAGCATCTCGGAATGGACAGGACCTTGGAGGAGACGCTGCGCGACGAGATCTCGGGCAAGAACTATTTTGCCGCCGAAGACCTCCTCAAGAGCGAAGGATTTAAGAGAGAGGACAGGGACCTGTTCCTCAGGATCAGGGATTTCATGGAGACGGCAGAGGACCTGGTAAAGGCCGCCGATACGGCGCCGGGGGCGCGCGCGCAGGCCGCCGTGAGACGTCTCATCGATGTCTGGAACGTGGTGGACGCATACGGACTCTCCAAATATATCAGCTTCGATCTCTCGCTCCTTAGTAAATACCATTATTACACGGGAATTATCTTCAAGGGATATACGTACGGGACCGGGGAACCCATCGCTTCGGGAGGCAGATATGACCAGCTGCTGGGGTATTTCGGCAAAGAAGCGCCGGCCATAGGCTGCATGATCTCGATCGATCCACTCATGGAGGCCATGAGAAGGCAGCATCTCTTAGACGTGCAGGAGCCCGAGATCCACAAGATCTATTACAATGAGGACAATTACAGGGAGGCCCTGAAAACGGCCCGTATGAGCCGGCAGGCAGGCTTCAGGACGGTCCTGCTGCCGGAGGAAAACTAAAGGATGCACACGCGTGCGGAACGGAAGATGCTGCCAGCGGGCAGCCCGCACGCGGCGCAGCGGCTCGCGCTGCGAGCCTTAAACTATATACAGAATGATGTGACAGACGGAGGACAGTGTGAACGACTATATAACTATTGCCCTGACGAAAGGACGGCTGGCCAGCCAGACCATGGCGCTTCTCGAAAGAGCCGGCTATTACTGCGAGGAACTCAAGGACAAGAGCTCCCGCAAGCTGATCTTTGTGAACGAAGAGCAGAAGCTCCGTTTCTTCCTCGCGAAGGGACCGGATGTGCCGACTTATGTCGAATACGGAGCTGCGGATATAGGAGTGGTCGGATCCGACATCATCATGGAGGAGAACCGCAGAGTCTATGAGGTCCTCGACCTGGGCTTCGGCAAGTGCAGGATGTGTGTCTGCGGCCCCTCGGAGGCGAAGGAACTGCTGCAGCACCACGAGATGATCCGGGTCACATCCAAATACCCGAATATCGCGAGAGAGTACTTCTATAACAGAAAGCATCAGACGGTGGACATCATTAAGCTCAACGGATCCGTGGAGCTGGGGCCCATCGTGGACCTGGGAGATGTGATCGTCGATATCGTGGAGACCGGTTCCACCCTGAAGGAAAACGGACTCGCCGTTCTGGAAGAAGTGTGCCCCGTATCCGCCAGGATGATCGTCAACCAGGTGTCCATGCAGATGAAAACGGCGAGGATCAGGGAGATCATGGCGAATGTCCGCGACTGCCTGGAGTGATCTTCGGACCGCTGAACAGTTACGATTTTTCAGGATAAGATCGTCAGAAATGACTGTGTTAAAAGGACCGTATCAGAAAGGACTGTGGAGAACAGATGAGAATAGTAAAGCTCGATGAAAACACCAGGGAGCAGGCGCTTGAGAAGCTGATCGGGCGCGGCGCCTCCGGCTACGGGGACTACGAAAAGACGGTGCAGGACATCATCGCGAACGTGCGGGAAAACGGGGATGAAGCCGTCATCGGATACGAGAAGAAATTCGACCGGTGCGACCTGACGCCCCAGACGCTTCGCGTCTCCCGCCAGGAGATCGAGGAGGCCTACGCGGCCCTTGACCCGGCGCTGATCGAAGTTATGAAAAAGGCGGCCGCAAACATCCGCGATTATCACGAAAAGCAGAAGAGGACCAGCTGGATCACCACCAGAGAAGACGGCGTGATCCTGGGCCAGAAGATCACCCCCATCGAGGTGTCGGGTTGCTACGTACCCGGCGGAAGGGCCGTCTATCCCTCCAGTGTGTTGATGAATATCGTCCCGGCCAAGGTGGCGGGCGTAGAGAAGATTGTCATGTGCACCCCTCCCGGCGCGGACGGCAAGGCAGCGGCGGGAACTGTCGTGGCAGCGGATATAGCGGGCGCGGATGAGATCTACAAGGTCGGCGGCGCGCAGGCGATCGCCGCTATGGCATACGGGACACAGACCATTCCCAAGGTGGATAAGATCACAGGACCCGGCAACATTTTCGTCGCGCTCGCCAAAAAGCAGTGCTTCGGAGTGACCGGTATCGACTCGGTGGCGGGTCCCAGCGAGATCCTGGTAATCGCGGACAGCACGGCAAATCCCAGATTTGTGGCGGCTGATCTCCTTTCCCAGGCGGAGCACGATCCCATGGCCAGCGCCATTCTCCTGACTACGGACATGGCTCTGGCGAAAGCCGTATCGGACGAAATCGACAGGTTCTTGAAGACTCTCTCCAGGGCGGAGATCATTAATAAGTCCCTGGAGGACTACGGTTACATATTCGTGGGAGAGACCATGGAGGACCTGATCGGGGCGGCCAATACGATCGCTTCCGAACACCTGGAGATCATCACGGCAAATCCCTACGAGGTCATGACCAAAATAAAGAACGCCGGCGCGATCTTCCTGGGAAGCTATTCTTCGGAGCCGCTGGGGGACTATTTTGCCGGCCCCAACCATATCCTTCCCACGAACGGGACGGCGAGATTTTTCTCCCCGCTGGGCGTGGACGACTTTGTCAAGAAGAGCAGCATCATTTCTTATTCCAAGGAGGCACTCAGGGCCGTCCACAAGGATATTGAGCTGTTCGCCATGAGCGAAGGACTCACGGCACACGCGAATTCCATCGCGGTCCGTTTTGAAGAGGAGGAATGACCATGGAAAAGAGGAGCGCACAGATCACAAGAAAGACGGGCGAGACGGATATTACCATGAACTTCTGCCTGGACGGCAGCGGTAAGGCACAGCTCTCCACCGGCATCGGCTTTTTCGACCACATGATGGACGCCTTCACAAGGCACGGGCTGTTCGACATGGAGCTTAAGGTCGAGGGCGACCTGCACGTGGACGGACACCACACGGTGGAAGACACCGGGATCGTCCTGGGACAGGCCATTAAAGAGGCGGTCGGCGACAAAAAGGGAATCAAGAGATACGGCTGCTTCATCCTGCCCATGGATGAGGCGCTGATTCTGTGCGCGGTGGACCTGTGCGGCAGGCCCTATTTTGTCATGGAGGGAGAGCCCTTCACGGCGCCTATGGTAGGCGATTTCGACACGGAGCTGGTCAGAGAGTTCTTCTATTCGATCTCTTACAGCGCCGCGATGAACCTCCATTTCCGGATTCTCTCCGGGAGCAACGCTCACCACATCATCGAAGGAATGTTCAAGTGCTTCTCCAAGGCGCTGGACATGGCAACGCAGAAAGAAGTGCGCATCACGGACGTCCTGAGCACCAAGGGAAGCCTGTGAACGCGCAGTAGCATACAATTTGAGGTAAAAATGGATACACAGTATAAGAAGCTGATCCCCTGCATTTATTTAAAGGACTGCAAAGCCGTAAAGAGCCTTACGGACCATGAGCCGGAGGAACAGGAGCCGGCCGCGCTGGCGGCCGCTTACGACAACGGCTTTACGGACGCCCTGATCGTCTTTGATCTGTCCGACACGGATCAGGAACAGGAAGCCCACAACGACATCATCCGGGAGATCTGCGGCAGGATCCGCATCCCGGTGATCGCGGCGGGACGTATCAGACGGATGGAGGATGTCAAAAAATTCCTCTATGCCGGCTGCAGCATGGCCTGCCTGAATCTCTCCAAGGAAGGGAACGCGAAAATCGCGGCGGAAGTGGCGGACAAGTTCGGAGCCGACAAGATCGGCGCCTGCTTCTCTTCGGAAGAGCAGATCGAAGAGTATAAAGAGTATATTGACTGCAATATCTCCTGCCTGATCTACGTGGGAGAAGAGCCTTTTGAGGGCCTTGAAAGAGTGCAGACGGCGATTCCGGTGATCGCCCAGATCACACGGAAGAGCTGCGTCAGAGAGACGCTCCTGCACAGCGGGATCCATGGCGTGACAGGCGCCGGCGTGAACGCGAGGACAGGGAAGCTTCAGCATGTGAGAAACAAGCTGATCTCCTGCGGCATTCCGGTCAGGATCCGGGAGGCGGCATACAAGTGGGATCAGTTCAAGCTCGGCCCCGACGGGCTGCTCCCCGTGGTGGTCCAGGAGGCCTCCACGGACCAGGTGCTCATGGTCGCCTACATGAATGAAGAGGCCTACAACATGACTGTCGCCACGGGCAGGATGACCTACTGGTCCAGAAGCCGGAACGAGATCTGGGTAAAGGGACTCACCAGCGGACATTTCCAGTACGTGCACTCCCTGAAGGCGGACTGCGACATGGATACGCTTCTCGCCAAAGTAGAGCAGGTCGGCGCGGCCTGCCACACAGGAAGTCATTCCTGCTTCTTCAACACAGTATTGACGGAGGAGGGCAAGGAGTCCTTCAATCCACAGACAGTCCTTCTCAAAGACTATCAGACAATCACGGATCGAAGAGACCACCCCAAGAAGGGATCCTATACCAACTATCTTTTTGACAAGGGCATCGACAAGATGCTCAAGAAGCTGGGAGAAGAGGCGACGGAGATCATCATTGCCGCCAAGAATCCCAATCCCAATGAGATCGTCTACGAGATCTCGGATTACCTCTATCACCTGATGGTGGTAATGGCCGAGAAAGGGATCACATGGGAAGATGTGACGCAGGAGCTGGCGCGCAGGCAGAAGAAGGAGAGCTGATCTGTATTTTGCCCCGGGAAGGCCGAAGTGCGTCGGCAGGCAGCTTTTATCTGAAACAGCACAAAAAAGGGCGGGATTTGTCGCAAATTTTCTTGACAGGTCCGCGCCCTTCTGTTATGTTATTTGAGTATGCCGCATGATGAGGCTCTTAATGTGCTGCGCTGTATGGTACTGCAGGAACAGCAGCATGAAAGCGCTCAGTGAAGAGCCGCCGCAATCAGCGAGTTTTTATAAGAAGGAGGTACCAGAATGTACGCAATTATCGCAACAGGTGGCAAGCAGTACAAAGTTTCCGAGGGAGATATCATCGATATCGAGAAGATCGAGGGCGAGAGTGGCACAGAGGTCACTTTTGACAAGGTCATCTGCATCGGCGGAGACACCATGAAGGTTGGCGCAGATGTCGCAGCCGCAACTGTCACAGGCACTGTTATGGATCAGGGCAAGGGCAAGAAGGTCGTAGTTTACCACTACAAGAGAAAGACCGGCTATCACAAGAAGAACGGCCACAGACAGCTCTTCACCCGCGTTAAGATCGACAAGATCAACGGCTGATCGCGTCTGATATAAGACAGGTCAGGTAAGACAACAATGGTCACGGTTATGATCACGAAGCAGAAAGGGGTATATAAGTCCTTTATCTGCAGCGGACATGCGGAATACGCGTCCCGAAAAGGGATCGCGAAGCTCGTAAGGCCGCAGGGCGATGTGGTGTGCGCGGGCGTCTCCGCCATAGTCATCAACACTGTGAACTGTCTGCAGGATCTTCTCCATGAAGACGTCGGATGTGATTATGACAGCGAGGAAGGCGGACTTTTGACATGCGTCTTCCGTAATGACCCCAGTAAGGAAGCATCACTTCTCATCGACTCCATGATCCACGGCCTTAAGTGGATACAGAAAGAGTACGGTGAGAGATATCTGAGAATTGAAACCAAGGAGGTATAGTCATGTTAAATTTGAACCTTCAGTTCTTTGCCCATAAAAAGGGAATGGGATCCACCAAGAACGGCCGTGATTCCAACGCTAAGAGACTCGGCGCCAAGAAGGCTGACGGCCAGTTCGTCAAGGCCGGCAACATTCTTTACAGACAGCGCGGCACCAGCATCCACCCCGGCCTTAACGTAGGCATCGGCGGCGATGACACCCTGTATGCTCTGACCGACGGCATCCTTCGCTTTGAGCGCGTTGGTAAGGACAAGAAGAGAGCTTCTGTCCATCCCGTAGAGGCACAGCAGTAATATCTGCAGGGAATACCGATGATTGTAAGGACTTCAGGCAGGCGTCAAGCACTGTCTGAAGTCTTTTGCGCATATTGCGGCAGGCTAAAAAGTAAAGGAGATACGGAATTTGTTCATAGATAAAGCAAAGATCGTCGTGATGAGCGGCAAAGGCGGAGACGGTCACGTCTCTTTCCGAAGAGAGAAATACGTGCCGGCAGGCGGCCCCGACGGAGGCGACGGCGGCAAAGGCGGGGACGTGATCTTCGAAGTGGACGAAGGCCTCAATACACTGGTTGATTTCAGGCATATCCGCAAATACAAGGCGCAGCCCGGAGAACCCGGCGGAAAGCGCAGATGCACCGGAAAGTCCGGCGAGGATCTGATCATCAAGGTTCCGGCGGGAACCATCATAAGAGAAGCCTCCTCCGGCAAAGTCATCGCGGACATGTCCGGGGACCTTACGAGATACACGATCCTCAAGGGCGGACGCGGCGGCAACGGAAATATGCATTACGCGACCTCTACCATGCAGGCGCCGAAATATGCACAGCCCGGACAGCCTTCCAGAACGCTCGAACTGATCCTCGAGCTCAAAGTGATCGCTGACGTGGGTCTGGTGGGCTTTCCCAATGTGGGCAAATCCACCCTTCTTTCCATGGTCAGTGGCGCTAAGCCCAAGATCGCCAATTATCACTTCACTACATTGAATCCGATCCTCGGAGTCGTCGATCTCGATGGCGCCAGGGGATTTGTCATGGCCGACATTCCCGGCCTGATCGAAGGCGCGGCGGACGGAGCCGGACTGGGGCACGAATTCCTTGCCCATATCGAGAGGACCAAGCTCCTTATTCATGTCGTCGACGCGGCTGGCTCCGAAGACAGGGATCCGGTTGAGGACATTAAAGCGATCAACAAGGAACTGTCGGCCTATGAGTCAGAGATCGGAAAAAAGAAGCAGGTTCTCGCGGCCAATAAATGCGACCTTCTTCCTGAAGGCTCCGATGCACTGGAGCGCATCCGCGCATATTGCGACAGTCTCGGCGTGGAAGTGTTCCCCATAAGCGCAGCGACAGGAAGCGGCATAAAGGAGCTCATGTACCATGTGAGCGGACTTCTGGAGCAGATGCCTTCGGAGACTACCGTCTTCGAGCAGGAATATGATCCGGAAGAGATGCTGCAGATGGATTCCACCGAGCCGTTCACGGTCTCCTACGACGAAAAGGCGCGTGAATATGTGGTCGAAGGGCCCAGGATCGAGAGAATGCTGGGATACACAAATCTGGAGACGGAGAAGGGATTTATCTTCTTCCAGAAATTTCTCCAGGAGAACAAGATCATCGACAGGCTCAAGGAACTGGGCTGTAAAGAAGGCGACACGGTTCGTCTCTACGGACACAGATTCGACTACTATGACTAATTAAAGGAGTATATATGCTTACAAGCAAACAGAGATCCTACCTGATCGGGCTCTCCCATGAGCTGGATCCGGTCGTTCAGATAGGCAAAAACGGCGTGAGCCCCGAAACCGCCGTCTCAACAGAGGAAGCTTTCAACACCAGAGAACTGGTCAAAGGCGCTGTCATGAAGATGGCCCCCGTCACGCCCCGCGAAGCGGCGGAGACGCTGGCGGGACGAACCCGCTCCCAGGTCGTCATCGTGATCGGGAGAAAGTTTGTACTATACAGACCTTTTAAGGAAGATCCCAAGATCATCCTTCCGAAATAAAGACAGTTAACTCAGGTGGGAAGTCTCCCGCCTCTACAGGCGGTGAGTTTGAAGCAAATCTTACTCAGTGGCGGGAGACAATCCCCCACTGAGTTAAATGATGCACACGCGTGCGGAAAGGAAGGTGCTGTCCAAAGGACAGCCCGCACGCGGCGCAGCGGCTCGCTCTGCGAGCCTTGAATAAGTACATTTAATAAGGACAATTATAATGAAAGATCACACCGCAAAATCAGAGAAGATCGGAATCCTGGGCGGGACCTTTGACCCGATCCACCTGGGGCACCTGATCATCGCCGAACAGGCCCGGGACCAATACGGACTTGACAGAGTCCTGCTGATTCCTTCGGGGCATTCCTATTTTAAGGACAACCGGAGCAGAAAAGTACTGCCGGCGCAGACAAGGCTCGAGATGACAAGAATTGCGGCGCGGGATCACGCCCCATTTGAGGTGTCTGACATCGAGGTCAACAGGCCCGGCAACACCTACAGCTTTGAGACGCTCGAGCAGCTCAGGGAGCTCTATCCTTCTTCTGAACTCTATTTTATCGTGGGAGCGGACACGGTCTGTTCCATGAGAACCTGGAGAGCGCCCGAGAGGATCTTCGCGGCGTGCACCATCCTTGCGGCGATCAGAGAAGACCAGGTGGACCCGGAGCAGCTCAGGAAGGAATCCGACGCTCTGGCAAGGGATTACGGCGCACGGATCCTTCCGGTTGAGATCCCAAATATCGGCATCTCCTCTACAGACATCCGCGAGAGGGCGGCGGCGGGAAAATCTATACATTATCTGGTGCCGTCCGAGCTGGAAAGTTATATAATAGAGAATGGGATATACATGTGAGATAATTATTCTCAAGGCAAAGGAGCAGACATTTGAACAAGAAGGAACGCATTAATTTGATCAGGGAACTCGAATCGGAGCTCGCCTACGGCCGCTTTATCCACACTCTGGATGTAGCCAGTACGGCAGCTTCTCTGGCCATGTGTTATGGGGCTGATATCGATAAAGCTGAAACGGCGGGCCTTCTGCACGACTGTGCCAAATGTATGAACCTGAGCAAGATGATCAAGATCTGTGACAAGGCCGGGCTGGAGATCTCCGATTATGAGAGAAACAGCGGCTCGCTCCTTCATTCCAAAGCCGGAGCAGTCCTTGCGCAGACCAAATACGGCGTCAGGGATGAAGATATCCTCAACGCGATCAGGTTCCATACAACCGGAAGACCGGGCATGAGCCTTCTTGAAAAGATCGTCTTTGTGGCGGACTACATGGAGCCGGGAAGAGATTCGGCGCCG
Organism: Lachnospiraceae bacterium UBA4260; assembly: GCA_002395235.1. Lineage (GTDB taxonomy): Bacteria > Bacillota > Clostridia > Lachnospirales > Lachnospiraceae > CAG-791. The sequence continues at coordinate 230,275 of DGWK01000019.1, forward strand.
GACCTGCCTCAGGTCAGAAAACTTGCCTTTGAGAGTATTGATGACTGCGTTCTCCAGATACTTAAGGATACCCTTAAGTATCTCGGAACGACCGGAGCGGACGTGGATCCCATGACACAGAAAACCTATGATTATTACAGAAGATGTGATGAAGAGAGGAAATTCTATGAGTGAAACAGCTGGAAGCAAAGAGAGATCCGGAAAACTTGCCCGCATTGCGATAGCGGCGCTGGAAGAGAAAAAAGCTGCAGATATCAGGGTGATCGATATCAGTGAAGTATCTGTCCTTGCAGACTATTTCATAATCGCAAACGGATCCAACCGTCCTCAGATCCAGGCTTTATCTGATGAAGTCAGTGAGAAAATGGAAAAGGCCGGCGCAGTGCTCAAACAGACGGAAGGATATGAAAACGCGAATTGGATCCTTCTGGACTTCGGCGATGTGATCGTTCACATATTCAATCAGGAGAACCGTCTTCTCTATGATCTTGAGAGAATCTGGAGAGACGGCAAACAGGTAAATCCCGAAGAACTGTGACCGGGAGGCACCTGCCCCTGCATACAAAAGAACAGAAAAAAGAGGAGGCGGCTCAGCACGAGCCGCCTCCTTTTTTTCGATTTACATTGTCCGGAACACACCGAAGACCTTGCCCAGTATTACGCAGGAATCTACGATTATGGGCTCCATAGTGTCGTTCTCCGGCTGCAGGCGAATATGACCGTCCTCTTTATAGAAGGTCTTGACCGTCGCGCCGTCTTCGATCAGCGCGACAACGATATCGCCGTTTGAAGCCGTGGTGCAGGAGTTTACGAACAGCAGGTCGCCGTTAAAGATCCCGACGCCTATCATGGAATCTCCGCGCACTCTCAGGGCGAAGGACTCACCGGCCGGTACGATCTCTGCAGGGATGGGGAAATAACTCTCAATATTCTCCTGCGCGAGGATCGGCTGCCCGGCAGCTACATTTCCGACTACAGGGAGAGAAGCCATCTCCGTGCGGACCATCTGGAAGCTGTCGTCACAGATCTCGATCGCCCTGGGCTTGGTGGGATCTCTGCGGATAAATCCGTTTCTCTCAAGCGTATTGAGATGGGAGTGGACGGATGATGTGGACTTGAGCCCGACCTTCTCACAGATCTCGCGGACTGTGGGCGGATACCCCTTGGAGAGGATCTCTTCCTTGAGATAATCAAGTATTTCCTGCTGCTTCTTGGATAATTTAGCGGGCATATATATGACCTCCTGATCTACATGAATCTCTGAATAGTAGTATTACTAACTCTAATTATATAGTCAGAAATCGAAAAAAGCAAACATATATTCAGAATAAGTGTTCGTTTTTTCTTGACTTACGAATGAATGTTCGGTAGAATAGAACCATGCAAACATTAGTTCGTCGAGACAGTGCTCAGAGGGGAGAGACAATGAGTAACAGATATTCTGATATTGATGTAATGACATTTGTACAGGGAAATACAGCCAGGAAGGCTGAGCTTTACACAACTTCCGCGTCCCGCGGATCTGACCGCAGCCGCAGTGTTGAACGCGGAGGCTGCGTGGTGTATGATTTCAGAGTAAAAGAGACCGGATCCGGCAGGGCCGGCTCGGTAAAAAAACATGCGAAAAGAAATTCGTTAAATAATTCGACAAGAGTTTCAGCAAGAAAGACCAGAGCCAGAAGAGCGGCCAGGGCACGCGCAAGGAAGGTGTTCGCCCTTCGCACAGCCCTTTTCGCATTTCTGGTCATGTTCACTATGTTCGGAATCGGCGGGATCGCATCCAGAGCCAAGAGCAGGGAAGTTCCGGACGCCTACAAGTATTACGACACCATCACAGTGGGATATCAGGAAAATCTTCTCGATATCGTCGAGCGATATGACGACAGGGACCATTATGAGACCCAGCTCGATTACGTGGAAGAACTCTGCAGGATCAACAACCTGGCGTTTGACGGAACCGCTTATCCCGCGGTAACGCCGGGAACGCATCTCGTAGTGCCTTACTATTCCACAGAACTGAAATGACGAATTCTCGGGAGTGAATTTATGAAAATTGACCTGATCACAGGTTTTCTCGGCGCCGGAAAGACGACGTTCATCAGGAGATACGCGCAGTTCCTCATGGAGAGAGGAGAAAATATCTGTATACTGGAAAATGACTACGGCGCCGTCAATGTCGATATGATGTTTCTGCAGGATCTACTCGGAGATCAGTGTGAGCTGGAAATGGTCATCGGAGGGGACGGCTATGAGGCCCACAGAAGAAGATTCAAGACCAAACTGATCTCAATGGCTATGACCGGGTACGACAGGGTTCTGGTTGAACCGTCAGGCGTATTTGACGTGGATGAATTCTTTGATGTGCTGCGGGAAGAGCCTCTCGACCGATGGTATACGCCGTCGAATGTCATTTCGATCGTCAGCGCCCGGTCCGAAGGGAATCTGTCAGCTGATTCCAGATATCTTCTCGCGTCGCAGACCGCAAACGCCGGCTGTGTGATACTCAGTAAAGTCTGTGAGGCCTCAGCCGATGACGTGGAGAACACGATCCGACTGTTAAATGACGTTATGGAGGAACACAGGTGCGCCCGGAGATTCGGAGGCGATGTGATCGCTGCGGACTGGGACAGGCTCGACACTTCAGATTTTGAAAGGATAGCCGGCTGCGGATATCGCCTTGAAGACCATATTAAATATCAGGTTGAACAGGAAAACGGTTACAGATCCTTATTTTATTTCTATGTCAGCATGGAGGAACAGGAATTTAGAGATGCTGCGGAAAGGATTTTTAATGATCCCTCCTGCGGAGACGTAAAGCGGATCAAAGGGTTTGTGAAGACCGGTGACAGCAGATGGATCCAGATCAACGCTGTCCCCGGTAAAATGGAGTTTTCGGAGCGGGAGAGAGGGCAGGAAGCTCTGATCGTGATCGGAGAGAACCTTGGCAGAGAAGCGATCGACAGATATTTCGAAGATCGTGTCAGATATCACGGAGAATTATAACTATAAGGAAACCGTCAGGCGGCTTTTCGCTGCCTGACGTTTTTTTCATCCTTATTTTCTGTATTCATATTTTCGGTATTCTTATTTTCCGTATCCTTCTCTTCGATAGCGGAGTATTCTTTTTTCATTCTTGCGGATCGGATCCGATCCATGAGCTGCTCGCAGCGTAGTTCTATATAAGCATCCTGGTCGAGTCGACCTCTGATCTCTATATCAATAATACGTGTGAACTCGGTCATGCCTAGTTTGTGATCGCGCAAAAAGATCTCCCATTCCGTGCGTCCATCGTGACCTTTGCGGATTGAAACTTCAACATCGTTTCTGTCTGCATAGTTCATAACATCAAACATTAAGTTTTTCTTTTCCTCATTCTTTCAGGTATTCGCGGAAGCTTAACCGCGTTTCTTTTTGTTTGTTACATGGCGAATTCTATCTGAAACTTCGTCAAATTAAAACTGCTGAATTTGACATCAATTAGGTCAATTCCGTCTTTTTTGAAGACCTGTACACCGGCTCTGCGATGATATTTAATGATATATGAACAATAAAAACGCGCTTGTTAAAATAATTAAAAATAATGTTACATAAATGTTAAAAATGCTTGCAAATTATGAGACAATGTTGTAACATAACAATTGCCAAACAACTTTGTGATGATATTTGCGAGAGAGCGTATTCGTTACTCACTCCTTATATTGTCGCATGAACCAGTTAACAACAAGTCATGTCAAAAATAAGGAGAGAGAACATGAAACGAGTACGTCTTTATGCTTTGTTGCTTTCGTCTGCACTTTTTGTATCTGCGATTCCGGTAACCGGGGCCAATGCTGCGGCAGCGCCTGCTGTCCGGTATTCGGCACAGGCAGCGGAAGATACGGATCTCACAATAGGTGCGGATATTCTCGGCGCAAATAACACGAAAACTGCTGCTACGAAAACTGTCAAACTCGGTTGGAAAAAGGTCAACAACAAGTGGTACTACGTAACTGCCAAGGGTAACAAGACCGGATGGGCCAAGATTGACGGCAATCTCTACTATTTCAACAAAGCCGGCGTCATGCTGACCGGTTTTAAGAAAATAAATAATAATATTTTCTATTTTGGCAAATCAGGTGATTTGAAAAAAGGATGGCAGAAGATCGGCAGCAACTGGTACTATTTTGCCAAGGCCAACGGTGCCATGAAGAAAGGATGGCTCAAGCTTGGAAAGAGGTACTTCTTCCTCAACAGGACTACAGGCGTTATGGAGACCGGATGGAAGAAGATTAACGGAAAGCTTTATTATTTCAATAATGAAGGCGCCATGCTTACCGGCCCTCACGTCTATAAGATCGGCAGGAGATATTTCTTCTTTGAGAAGTCGGGTGCTGTGACAAGTAAAACAGGATGGCAGAAATCTGATGTAGGAAACCTTTTCTACACAAATGCTGACGGCACGGTAGTGACCAATAAGACTATAGGCGACAAGGTCATGAATGATGAAGGTATCGCAGTCAAGAAGGTCGATGATGTCATGGACCAGAAGGCGCAGTGGTATGAGAGTGATACCAAGTATCTCGTACTTGCGGACCTGGACAACCATGAGCTTCGCGTCTATGAAGGCAAGAAGGGAAATTGGAACAGAATCAAGGGCGGATGGGAGCTTACGTGCGGCGCTCCCGCTACCAGAACTCCCTGCGGGCAGTTCTATCTCTGCTACAAGCAGCCCACAGATTACGGCTGGAAGGATTTCACTTTATCAAGGGCAGCGTATGTCTATTGGACAACGGCGGGCTTTATGATCCACACGATCCTCTACAGCAAGTGGGGCGGAGATGATCCGGAATACGTAGATGTAGTCGACGACAGACTCGGAATGAACCTTTCTCTGAGCTGCATCAGACTTTCGCTTGAAAACGCACGCTGGATTTACAAAAACATTCCGACTGGAACAAAGTTGGTTGTTTATGAGTGAGAAATCACAAAGTTGAAAAAGGCAGAAAAGGGCTCCGGCGACGGCCGGGGCTCTTTTCGTGTTCAAAAAAGTATTTTGACCCTGAAATTCAAAAAGACCTCCGGGGTCTTGAAAAATCAGGGTTTTGATAAATCGGTTCGGGATGCTATACTTCTTCTGTGCAGTTAACTATGGAAAGGAATAGAGAAATGCGTTTTGTAATTCAATGTGTGGAAAATGCGGCTGTTGAGATTGAAGGGAAAACTGTAGGCAGCATCGGGAAAGGCTTTCTGGTCCTGGCGGGAATCTCGGAAACGGATACCCGCGAAACGGCGGACCGCATGCTGGAGAAGATGATCAAGCTTCGGATCTTCGAGGACGAAAACGGAAAGACTAATCTTAATCTCGCGTCCGTAGGCGGAGAGATCCTCCTGGTATCGCAATTTACATTATATGCGGACTGCCGCAAAGGAAACCGCCCCTCCTTCGTGAAAGCAGGGTCCCCGCAGCACGCGGAGCAGCTTTATGAATACCTGATCACAAAATGTGAACAGATCACCGGAAAAAGACCGCAGACCGGAGAATTCGGGGCACTCATGAAAGTCCATCTGACAAATGACGGACCCTTTACCATAATAATGGATTCGGCGGAACTGGGATATTAACGCAGGCAGGAACAGAAGATATTAAAGAAAGCATATGGTGGACGATATGTTGGGAGAGAAGGACACATTCCAATCCGATTATTACTGGTATTCCAAAAGAGCAATTCCCGAAGAAGCCAGATCTGCGATCAGCAGGATGGCGACAGGAAAACCGGTCGGGGAAATCGAGTTTTCCGGAATCAAGAAGAAACTGCTGGAAGTAAGCGGCTCTGTATTTGCTCCGGTATTTATCGAAAACAGGAAATACTTGTATAAAGGTGAATTTACCGCTCCTTCTCTGGAAAATGATTATCGGAATTCCCGCAATTTTATCACGGAAGACGGACTTGCCGGGTTTTCTCTAACAGGTACGGGCTGGCTGGTCTCTCTGTATTCTAATTACACCGAGCGAGGTTTTGCGCGGGCGGTCAAAGATTATATTGTAAAAGACGCCTATAAGCTGGTATGTATTGTCTCTGAAAAAGAAAAAAATAACGGCCTTGTCCGAATGTATGAAGAAGTTTACGGATTCAGAAAATATGCCAGAACGATTAATGATACAATTGTGATGGGAGAACACTACGGAGATGAATTTATTAAGAAGTTTATTTCCGAGAACGGAGTTCCGTATCACATCTTCATGATCGGAAGCGGCGCTGTCGGTGAAGCAGCCGACTACCCCAGGTTCGAAGATTATTTTGTCGCGGAGAAATTTGTCGAAGATACTGTGAGCAGGAGGGCATAGGCCATATGGATGTTTTTATAAGCTACAGAAGGTCCGGCGGAATTGAACTTGCGAGAATTATATGGACGGAACTCAAGAACATGGAATATTATTCCTTTTTTGACTTGGACTCGATCAGAGAGGGCGAGTTTCCCGTAGTGATTCAGAGAAATATTCTTCATTCGGACAACTTCGTGATTCTACTGACGCCGGGAGCTCTGGACCGCTGCATCAATGAAAAGGACTGGGTGAGACAGGAACTGAAGATCGCCCTCGAATACGGGAAGAATATCATTCCGATCGTGTGCCATGATTTTCAATTTCCGCAGGAAATTCCCGATGATATAGAAAAAATCAGGACGATCCAGGCGGTCCTGTACAACGGTCTCAATTTTTCGGAAATGCTCAGTAAGATCATAGAAAGACTGAAGGACGAAAACGGATATTCGCTGAGAGTAATGAAAAAGCGCAACCTGTCCAATACCTTCTATGAAGAGCATATGTCAAAAGAAGAAAAAGACAGAATTAAAGCGGATTACCTGTCGTGCAGGGAAATTGAAGACGATATATTCTCACGCCTTCTTAAAGGAAAGCAGGATGTTGTGCTGTTTAATCCGGCGATCTATGAGATTGACAGCTACATGGCCAAATATAACCGAAAAGAAATCGGGAGCGTGTACGGGCTTCTCAATCATAAGGATGAAGTGGAAGATGCAATGGCGCGCTACGCCGCCAGAGGAGAGCAGAAAAACGCTTTTTATGTCGGCAATATGGAACATGACTGCTTTGAAGATGAGATGGACCGGATTCTGTCCGAACATGAGATACGCTCTTTTGACTTCGTCGATCTCACTCTGATTCTCAGAGACCTGGCAGAACCTGCAGATAAACTGATTCAAGTAGTGGACCGTGTCAGTTCCGGAGGCGTAATCTATATCCGGGAGCTGGATCACAGCATGTCGCTCGCATATCCGGATGACAGAGGCCTGTTTAAAAAGATGATGAGCCTGATCAAGAGGGACATTTATTCGGGAGATTACAACGCGGGAAGAAAAGTATATTTCTGGATGAAAAACGCGGATCTGAAAAATATCCGTTTTGAAGGAAGGCAGCTCTCTTCTGTAGGCTTAAAGAGAAGAGAGAGAAGAACGCTGTTTCAGGCTCTTTTCTCCTATGTGGAGCGCGAATATCGCGTCATGCATGAAAAAGAACCGACGGCAGAGACCCGCAGGGCTCTCGAATGGCTCGAAGAGAACTACAAGGCGATGGAAACGCAGTTTGCAAGTGAGGATTTCTTTTTCTCCTCAGGCTTCATGGAATTTTACGGATTTGTGGAATAGGAGAACAGTACAATACGATGAAATACGATTTTGAATCGATAATGGACAGAATGGGGAAGGACGCGATCGCGGTAGAGAGCCTGGGACAAGGCAACCCTTCCTTTACGCCGGCGCACCCTGAGGAGGGCTTCGATATTATTCCAATGTGGGTGGCCGACATGAATTTCCCGACATGTCCCGCGGTGCCGCAGGCGATGATCGAGAGGACGAAGCACCCGGCCTATGGCTATTTTGACATAAGAAAAGAATACTATGACGAGATCATAAAGTGGCATAAGACCAGGAACAATGTCACCGGGCTCACCAAGGAGCAGATCGGCTATGAGAACGGCGTTCTCGGCGGAGTGCTGTCGGCACTGGCCGTAGTATGTTCCAAAGGAGACAATGTGCTTCTGCACTCGCCCACCTATATCGGTTTTACGGGGAGCCTTAAAAACAACGGCTACAACATCGTCCTTTCTCCGCTTCAAAAGGATGAGGGTGGGACATGGCGCATGGACATCCGCGATATGGAGGAAAAGATCAGGGATCATCATATTCATGCGGCGATCTTCTGCTCACCGCACAATCCTTGCGGCAGGGTCTGGTCCGAACAGGAGATCCTGGCGTTTACAGAGCTGTGCAGAAAGTACGACGTCACGATCATCTCGGATGAGATCTGGTCCGACCTGACTCTTTTCGGAAACAGGCACGTGCCCACGCAGTCCGTCTCCGAGGACGCGCGGCAGAGAACGATCGCCCTGTATGCTCCCTCAAAGACCTTCAACCTGGCGGGTCTGGTCGGATCCTATCACATCATCTATAATGACAGGCTTCATGAGCGCGTCCTCAAAGAGAGTTCGCTCAGTCACTACAACAATATCAACCTTCTGTCCATGTACGCGCTGATCGGTGCCTACAGCCCGGAAGGATACGAGTGGCTGGATGAACTGCGCTCTGTACTTGGGCAAAATATAGACTACGCCTGCCGCTTTATCCGGGAAAATCTGCCCGGCCTTGAAGTGAGCCGGCCGGAAGGCACCTACATGCTCTTTGTGGACTGCTCACAGTATTGCCGGGAGAAGGGAAAAACTCTCGACGATGTCCTCGCTGCGGCCTGGAGAGTCGGCGTCGCGGTCCAGGACGGGCGCCCCTTCCACGGACCCTGCCATATCAGGGTGAATCTTGCCCTTCCGCTCTTAAGAGTGAAAGAGGCGTTTGACAGACTGAGGAAATATGTGTTTGTCTGAATCTGAAGAAGGAAAAGAAAATGCACAAGTATTTTGACATCAATGAATCGGGGTACAGCATCCGATGCAAGCTGTACTGCGCGGATGTACATAAGATCAGTAAGGCAGTGATCTTCGGACACGGATTCGGCGGTCACAAAGACAACAAGGCGGCTGAGAAATTTGCCGCAAAGCTGATCTCCAAGCATAAAGAATTTGGAATCATCACCTTTAACTGGCCCTGCCACGGCGATGACGCCCGCAAAAACCTGCATCTGAGCGAATGCGACACCTATCTGACCCTGGTGCTGGGATATGTGAGCAGGGAATTTCATGCAGAGGAGATCTACGGATACGGCACAAGCTTCGGCGGCTACCTGTTCCTGAAATACATAGCGGAGCACGGGAAGAATCCTTTCCGCAGACTTGCCCTGCGGTGTCCCGCGATCACGATCTACGATTCCATGATTAACCGAATCATGTCCGCGGACGACTACGACAAAATATTGAAAGGCAAGCCTGTGCTCGTGGGCTTTGACAGAAAGATCAGGATCGAGAAACCTTTCCTGGACGAGCTGCAGGCGGCGGACGTGACGAAGAACGATTATATTGACTACGCGGACGATCTCCTGATCATTCACGGCACCAAGGACGAGGTCATTCCCTTTGAAAAGTCCGCCGAGTTCGCCGATCAGAATGTCATCGAATTTGTTCCGATGGTAAACGGGGATCATCGTTTCACGGATCCTAAGATCATGGACCTGGCGATCCACAAGATCATTGAGTTCTTTGAGAGCTGACAAAAAAACGGGCATATGGGAGGTGATCTGATTCCGACCTCAAATAAGCCCGCTCAAAGCCCTCAGGACGGGTTTGAACCGTCCGGGGCATCTTCCTTATAATATGCTTTCTCGATGGCCTCAGCGGCCTTCCTGCGCCTCTCATCGTGGAGATTGGTATATTTTTTGACCGTCTCCAGGCTCGAGTGGCCGAGAGCGTCGGAAGTCACATAGATGTCGCCCGTCTCTTCGTAGAGATTGGTGGCAAAGGTGCTTCTGAGCTTGTGAGGCGTGATCCGCTTCATGGGAACCGCTGAGGCCGTGTATTTTTTGACCAGCCGCTCGACGGCGCGCACGGAGATGCGCTGGCCCTTTCTGGAAATAAACAGCGCGTTCATATCTTCGGACGCGACCTTGCGCTCATTCTGTATGTAATCCTCGAGAGCCTCGTGCACCGGCTCATTGAAGTAGACGTATTGCTCCTTGCGTCCCTTGCGGTAGATCTTAATCCTTCGCTCGTTCCAGTCTATGTCCTGAAGATCGATGCCGACCATCTCGCTCACGCGGATGCCGGTATGAAGAAGGAGAGTCAGAATGGCCACATCGCGCAGCTGCTGTCCCTTGGCGAATTTGAACTGGGTCCTGGTGAGTGAGTCGCCGGTCTCGGCTCCGTGAAGGACTTCGCGGACTTCTTCCTTTTCAAGGTAAGTGATCGCTTTTTCTTCAATCTTGGGCATATCCACGAGTTCCGCCACATTTTTCTCCAAATGATTGTGTGCGATCAAATAGCGGTAGAGCGCGCGAAGGGAGGAAAGCTTTCTGGCCCTGGCGGGCGCCTGGTTGGACTCCTTGATCACAGTGCCGTTGTTGGGATCCGTGCGCTTATAGCGCATCAGGTACATGAGATAGTCCTGAATGTCGTCGGCTGTGAGCGAGCCTAGGGTCTTTATGGTAATCTGCATGACCGGGGTCCCCGTGGTCTTTTCGAGGTATTCAAAGAAGACCTTAATGTCGCCTACATAGCCCAGGACAGTGCGGGGCGCCTTGTTCTTGGTGACCAGATATTCATTGGCAAACCTGCGGACGAACATGGGGAGATCGACGGTCAGGTCATTGATTTTCTCAAGAGTGCGCGTGTTTTTTTCGTCGCGATATGATTCCATGACAAAACTCCTTATAATAGATTCATTTATTTTATTTTTGGTGATGTACACGGGAGATGACGCTGTAAAAAGTATGCGGAAAGGCCGCGAGGCCTTGTGGTATTCCCGGACGCAATAAGCCCGGAGAGGCGGTAAAAGCACTCTCCGGGCTTAATTATAACACAGTTACGACGTTAAATCCATATTTAGCGGCGTAATAGACTACTATCATTCAGATTATTAAAAACCTACTATGATACCGCCTTTCTCCGCATAGTAGCTGCACAGCCCTCTGGTCGGAATGATCTTCACGATCTTGCCGGGATACTCGGCCTCGATCGCTTTCTTGAGGTTGTGGGCAAACAGTTCATTTTGGCATTGGGAAATAACAATGCTTTCCTTGTCGGCGACGCGTTCCTTAAAATCGCTCATAATGACCTGCAGCGTCTTGCGGCCTCCCTTGGCAATCTTTTTCATCTTGATCGTGCCTTCTTCACTGGCTATGCCGACGCCCCAGAGTCCGAGATGTCCCAGCACTATGCCGGCTATTCTGGGCATTCTGCCGTTATTGACCAGATTGTGATAGGAAGAAAGGGCAAAGATCAGCTTATGATCGGCCATAAACTTATGGATCTCCGCCTTGATCTCCTCGAATCCCAGGCCCTGTGCGATCAGCTTCTGCAATTTGTCGATCGTCATGGAAAGGCTCGGGCCCGTTCCGCGGGAATCCAGGATCTCGATATTCCGGAACGGATCGTTCTCCAGAACCATTTGCTTGGCGGTACAGGCGCTGTTATAGCTGCCGGAGAGATTGGAGGAAATGGTGATGGCAAACACATCGTCTTCTTCCCCGAATTCCCGGATCCAGTCCGCCGGCGAGGGACAGGAAGTATGGCTCTTCTTACTTACGGCCATCGCCTCTACCAGTTCGCCGACATCCAGCTTTTCATCATCCACATAATCCCTGTCGTCTACTGTGATCACGAACGGAACTGTGTTGAAATACATATTGGCGGGCTTATTCTCCAGGTCGAAAATATCACAGCTTGAATCGGCTATTATTCGAAATGCCATACAAACCTCCTGATCATACCGTACAGACTTCGGGTTCTGTTTCTGCTTCCGCGCCTTCTGCAGGCACCTCGGCTGTGTCTTCTAATGTATCTGAATTGCCTGTATCTGAACTCGCGGCCTCTTCCTTGTTCGCGCTTTCCTCGGCTGTGTCTTCCTTGCTCGCGGCTTCCTTGATCGTATAATCGCGAATCATCCTGACCAGCTGCAGCGCTATGCCGACCTCGCATCCGGCCACGAAGGCCAGCCCTGCTATTGCAGCTTTAAGTTTTTTGCTCATAGTTTATCACCTCGCTGTATTTTGGTAGATTCGAAAACAACATAATAAAGTTTTTTACACTGTTTATATACGTTATTATACATTATCGGCAACGGGAAATATACGGATGCCCGTAATTTGACCGTAATTTGCGCTGAAAAAACGGGAATTCTTTCAAGAATTCCCGTTTTATATTAAGCATTCCGAAGGTCCGGCGGTCTGCGCCCGGCCGTCAGGACCTGTTTTCAAAGTCCTCAATGACCTGTGTGAGGAGCTTGACCGTGCCGTCGATGCCCAGGAGACTTGTGTCGACGGACATGTCGTAGGTGTCTGCTCTGCCCCATTTCTTCATGGAATAATAATTGTAATAGCTCTGTCTCTGCTTGTCCTTGCGCAGGATAAAGTCCCTGAGCTTATCGTGATCTGCTTTTTCCGCATCGGGGACGTCGGGATAATTGCGGGCCCTTGCGATCCGGAACTCCTCATCGGCGTGCATGAACAGATTGATCACATTGGGGAAATCCTGCAGCGCGCAGTCCGCGCAGCGGCCGATGATCACGCAGGCGCCTTCCTCCTTGGCGATCTTCTTGATCGTATCGTACTGGGCAAGAAAGACCTTCTGACTGATCGGCATGTCGGAAAAGGCCGAATTGCTGTAGCCGAAGGAATATGTGTCCATAACAAGATTGTACAGAAACGAGCTGGTCGGACGTTCATCCTGCTGCTGTACGATCTCGGGGCAGAACCCGCTTTCCTTCGCTACTTTTGCGAGCAGCTCATTGTCATAAAACTTAATGCCGTAATGCGCGGCCAGCTTCTGTCCTACTTCGCGGCCGCCTGAGCCGTACTGTCTTCCGATTGTGATGATTGTGTTCATAATCTACCTCCGTAAGAGCTGTCGATCATTAACGGTATGCTCCCGCGTATACGTGGGAGCTTTCTGTAATTATTATACACAGATTTGGAAACTTATGCAATTTCTATAATAATAGTTGAAAATCAAATTATAAATTGTCTAATTTGCTCAGAATCTCCTCAAAATATTCCGGAAGCGGTGCGCTTGTCTCGATATACTCCCCGGTCCTTGGATGAATGAACCCCAGAATTCCTGCGTGCAGGCACTGCCCGTGGGTCACAAACGGAGACTTTCTGCGGCCTGCGTAGACTTCGTCTCCCAGAAGCGGATGGTGGACATAGGCCATGTGCACGCGGATCTGGTGGGTCCTTCCGGTCTCGAGCCGGCACTCCACATAGGTGTACTGCCCGAAGCGCTTCAGAACCTTGCAGTGCGTCACCGCTCTCTTGCCGTCGCTTCTCACCGCCATTCTCTTTCTCTCCCGTGGATCTCTTCCGAGGGGCTGGTCCACCGTAAACTCATCCTCGGCGATATTGTCATACAAAATGGCAAAATAGCGCCGCACGATCGTGTGCTCCTGCAGCTGCTGCGCGATGCTGTTGTGCGCCGCATCGTTTTTGCAGATGATCACGCTCCCAGTCGTGTCGCGGTCGATCCTGTGCACGATGCCCGGACGCATTACGCCGTTGATTCCCGACAGGCTCTCTCCGCAGTGGTACATAACAGCGTTGACCAGAGTCCCGGAATAGTGTCCGGGCGCCGGGTGCACCACCATTCCCTTGGGCTTGTTGACGACCAGAACGTCGTCATCCTCATACAGGATGTCAAGAGGGATATTCTCGGGAAGGATATCGGGGACGATCTTCTCGGGGAGGACCAGCGTGATCACATCATTTTCATGCACTCTCGTGCCGGGCTTCGCTGTTTTGCCGTTGAGCAAGACGGAGCCGTCCTTGATCAGGTTCTTGAGATAGCTTCTTGACTGCCCTTCGGAAAGGGAGGCCACTACCGCGTCAAAGCGCTCCTCTTCGAGTTCCTCCGGAACCGCAAATACACTGGTCTGTTCCATTTACACCTCCGTCGTTGATTTACTTATGAACTGAAGGTCCTCTTCTTTGTAATAGAAAAAGATGAGGAAAGCCAGGACAAAGACCGAACAGGTCACATAGATGTCGGCGACATTGAATACGGGAAAATCGATCAATGAAAAATAGATGAAATCCCTGACATACTTGAGCGTGATCCTGTCATAGAGATTGCCGGCCGCACCTGCGGCTATAAAAATCAGTACCAGTCTGAGGGGAAGGTACTTCTTTCCGTCCGGGACTTTCAGATAGATCAGGATCAGCACGATCAGCGCGGCCAGAGAGATCAGGCTGAGTATAAAGGTGCCGCTTTGGAACATGCCGAAGGCGGCGCCCCGGTTCTGAATATAGTAAAACTCAAGCACGCCGGGGATCAGCGGGATCCTTTTGCCGTCCCCGAGCGCGTTTACGGCCAGCGATTTGGTGAACAGGTCAAGAGCCACCAGTATGATGAATAAGGCGGCAGCTTTTGCGGCTCTGCCGATATTGATTTTCATATTTATCCTCCATATATCATATTGACCAAAATAGTCAAACCAAGTCAGTCAACGAACTGACCCGGTCAATATAGGACGTCCGCTTCTTTCCGGCAACCGGCGGTAAAAAGCGCACCAAACAAAGTCCGGTGCGCTTTAGATCTGCCATGCTGTTTAAGGCTCGCAGAGCGAGCTGCTGCGCCGCGTGCGGGCTGCCCTTTGGCAGCACCTTCCTTTCAGCACGCGTGTGCATCATATAACTCAGTGGGTATATTCCCCCTGAGTTATACAAAAGAAGCAGGTCCTGTCCTGATTCAGTTCTATGCCGACTAATCCGATTCAGCTCAGTTGTCAGTGTCAAAACCGCCGGAGCCGAATCCTGTGGAAGTATAGTTCCTTCCTCCGTAAGGCATGCTGAGCGAGCTTCCCTCGCCGCGCTTGACGCCTGTGCCGGTGGTGGAAATATCACCGGATACATCTACGTTCGCAGGTGTGATCACGAAAATATAGTGAGAGATCTTCATCACATTTCCGTGTACCGCGTAGCAGGAGCCGGATGTGAAGTCAATGATTCGCTGCGCGATCTCCACGTCAAGGCCTTCGAGATTGAGAACTACCGTGCTGTTTGCGAGCAGCGTATCTGTTACCTCTCTGGCGTCATCGACAGATGTAGGTTTGATGATGCATACTTCCATGCCTGCCTCCGAATACTGCTTCTTGACCTGCCGGGATACAGAGGAAGACTCGCTTCTGTCTGCAGGAGCTGCCGCTGATGAGCCGAATCTCCTTCTGGGTCTGGGAGAAGGTGCGGGCTCCTCTTCCACCGGCTCCTCTTTCAGAGTCGCCGGAGTCTTTGCTGCGCGGGGCGCCCTTACGGGTTCCTGTGCTGCGGGAGCGTCGTCTCCGTAATCCTCTTCGTCCTCATACTCCTCATCATCATCGTAATCATCATCGTCATTAAACTTCATGGCGTTGATCAGCTTATCCATAACACTCATATCTGTCACTCCTTCATATAGATTCGTTCTCCGAAGATGCCTGTTCCAACGCGAATATGTGTTGCGCCTTCTTCGATCGCAACCTCAAAATCGCCGGTCATTCCCATTGAAAGAACACTCATAGACACATTATCGATGCATTTTTGACCTATGTCAACTGCTAATTCTCTGAGCCCGGCAAAATAGGGCCTGTTGGTCTCGGGGTCCTCCGTATAGGGCGCGATGGTCATAAGGCCTGAAATCTTTATGCCTTCGAGCTGCGCGGCGGCTCTGATGAGCTCCTGTACCTCTTCCGGGGCGACTCCGAATTTGCTCTCTTCCCCGGCCATATTGACTTCGATCAGAACGGGGATCCTTATACCCGCCCGCAGCGCTTCCGCGCTGATGGTCTCCGCCAGACGAAGGCTGTCCACGCTGTGGATCATCACCGCCTGCCCGATCAGCTGCCGGACTTTGTTGCGCTGCAGATGGCCGATCATGTGCCACCGGATATCGGCGGGCAGTTCGGGCTTCTTTCTGCAGATCTCCTGGACCTTGTTCTCGCCAAAGTCTCTCTGACCCGCGTCATAGGCCTCCTGCAGCATCTCGACCGGCTTGGTCTTGGTGACGCAGATCAGGCTGACCTCGGAACGGTCCCGCCCGGCCCTGCGGCAGGCGGCGCATATTCTCTCTTCTACGCGATCGATATTTTCCCTGATCAAATCTGTAATCCTGTCCTTTCTGATCCTGTCTTTATATAATCCTGTCCTTTTATAATCCTGTCTCTTTTAATCCTGTTCTTTTTAAGATCAACGGAAATAATTGCCCATATGAATGGAATTTGCGTACAGGACGATATAGTCGTATTCCTGAAGGCCGTAATAGGAGTTGGGCTCCACGATGGCATATTCCTCGTTCTGGTTGAGAATGTTGACCTGCCGGAAGTCCGGATATCCCTTGTTGATATAATAGACGCCGATCAGCTCGTCCTGCTCTCCGATCGTAAACTGCTCCGATGAATTGGGCCGGTCAATGATCTCGCCGGCCCTGAGCACACTGTCGTCGAGATAATAACTGTCCTCATTTTCGCTGTAGGGGACCGCAGGAACGAATTGAATGCTCTTCTCGTTGTTCTCCGTGTAGATCTCGAGAAGGACGCCTCTCTGGCCTCCTGCGCCCTCAAGAACGAACTCCTTGGGCACCAGGAAGAAGGTCCCTTTTGTGATCGAACTGTTAGGGACTTTTAAGCCGGACCTCTGGGAAGAGATCAGCTCGATATCCAGGAAACGGTCTGAGCAGAATTCGGACATTGAGTTGTTGAAGCGCAGGTTCACGTAATAATTGTCGTTTTCGTCGTTCCTTGAGGAGACGCTGGCCCAGGAGACCATCTGGTTCTCAAGAAAACGGACCTGGATATACCCCTTTTCGACCAGTTCCTTGGCTTCTTCCGCGGAAGCTACATGGATCGCCACAGACCAGTTCTCGTCGGTGACGATCTTATAGGCCGGCTCGCCGGCGGTGATCTTGTTCCCGTTTGTGATCTGGTTCTTCTTGTAGCCTGTCCGGTCGAAATCCTCGACCGTCAGATTCTCAAAGGTTATGTCTTCGCAGTTGTCGACAAAATAGAGGATTTCGCCCGCCTGCTCCGCATAACAGGGATGGATGGACGTAGAACTGAGGTCCGGGATCTCTCCCAGCACTTTTCGGTTGGAGATCTTCTGCGCGCTGCTCACGGCGCCGCTCTTGAAATCATAGACGTTGGAGAAGCTGGCAGGGTCGAACTTCTTGGAGAACGCGATCGCTTCGCTCCGGAACTGCTGCAGGTCCTCTTCTGACAAAAAAGGCGCTTCGTCCGCCTTGAGATAGTCGGTGATCTTGCCGGCGTCGTCTACGGAAAAGGCGAGACCGCCTACGGGAATCCTCTCTCCTTCTTTGTTATAGAAATTGATGGTCCCCGTGTAATCGCTGTTCACTACGGTCTCATTTCTGAGCGCGATCCCCTGGTAGACCAGGTTGTCGGACAGTGCGCCGGTGCGGACCTGGTAGACCTCTGTCTTGTGAGACGTCAGGTAGCTCAAAAGGCTGATCAGCACGTAGATAAAGATGACCAGGAACATGATGAGGCCGACATTGAGCCGGAAAGGCCGCCTGTATTGGACTATGTTTGTCGATGAGTGTTTATCCGTCAAA
This sequence comes from Lachnospiraceae bacterium UBA4260, assembly GCA_002395235.1. GTDB lineage: Bacteria > Bacillota > Clostridia > Lachnospirales > Lachnospiraceae > CAG-791. The sequence goes on from DGWK01000019.1 coordinate 247,962, forward strand.
TTGTTACCTCCGGATTAGAAACAGGGAATGGAGGTCATCTGCAGTCCGCACAGCTGTGCGGCGTATTGGGACGCGGCCGCATCGGGGCCTGTCACTGCAGAAAAAAATGAGCCTTGGAAATGCACGATTCCCAAGGCCCTCCGTATCATATTGATCAAAGTGCAACCGCGATCAGTTCTCTGAGCTCTTCAGGAACCTCCGCTTCATCGAGCGAAATACTGATGATGAAGCTGACATTAAACATTTCTCCGATCTTCTGGATCCGCTTGATTGAACTGGTAATATCCTGGCCTTCCAGGTGAGCGATCTTCAGAAAACTGTCAAAGTACATCTGCTCGAGGTCGTGGTCCTGCGAAATGATACCACAGATAAAACCGATAAACTGGTCTGTATTCTCAATCGCGAAATCCGATACGTTGATCAGACGGACGCGGTTATTGAGCTCGAACATATGCTTAGCGCTTTTATCAAGATAGCAGATATTGCCGAGAATATCCTTGACTTCAGAATTGACTTTCTCCAGAAGATACCTAGTTTTTCCTCTTCCTTTGTTGCCGATGATTAATTGAACCAATGGACTTACCCTCCTGTATGTTATGATGGGAATTCCCTGTTTTCCTTAAAAAACAGGGAATTGATGGTTTAATTATAGATGATTCACCCCCAAAATACAACCGCTAATTAGGGATTTGGGCAAGCAGGCCGTTCATACCGTCGTACAGATCCTCGAGAGATTCGGTCTTCATCACGACCGAAATATAGTACTCTTCCTTCTCGTTCTGCGACAGGATGATCAGACAGTGCCCCGCGGGTTCTGTTGTACCCGTCTTGCCTCCCAGGACCGTGATCCCGTCGGGAGCCTGTACATCGCCGGTCAGATAGGCGTCCGTCGCAGGAACCGCGATGCTCTTGGAGGAGCCGTCCACGCCCACGAACATCGTGTTGTAGTCCGACTGCGGCAGGATCTTCCGGATCATATCATATTTGACCGCTTCGTTGAGGATCAGATACAGGTCATAGGGCGTAGTGTAGTGGTTGTCGTCGTGCAGCCCGTGCGGGTTGGTAAAATGAGTTCCCGTAGCTCCGATCGCCCGCGCTTCCTTGTTCATGAGGTCTACAAATTCGTCGTAGCTGCCGGCAATATTCTCGGCGATCGCGATCGCGCAGTCATTGGCGGAGAAGACGAGGAGGTAATTGAGCGCCTGTTCAAGAGTCATGGAATCGCCGGGCTCAAGGACAAGCCGCTGGGCGTCTGCCCCGGGGTAAGCCGCGTTCTCCGAGATCTTGATCGTCTGGCCGGGATTGCCGTGCTTGACCGCCACAAGAGCCGTCATGAGTTTTGTGGTGCTCGCGGGGAAGACTCTGGTCGTCAGGCCGGATCCGTACATTGTATTCCGGCTTCCGAGATCGAACAGTCCGGCCGTAGGCAGAGAGAATTCGGGATTTCCCGCCGCCTTCGTATCTTCCGGGAGACACAGGTCATGCGCGAAAGACTTCTCACGCGTTACGGACTCCTGTGCAGCCACCGTGGGATTGAACTGGTCGGAATTCATCATACTCTCATAGTCGTTGTTCATAACTCTTCCGCACCCGGTAAACGCGCCGCAGACCAGCGCGCCCCAGAGAAGTAATGTGTAAATCTTAATTCTATTCATATCAGAATGCTGTTCAAATCCGTGTTACTTGTACATCTCACGCCACTCGAGGTCTCCGCGGTCCAGAGACTTGATCAAAAGCTCTGCCGTCGCGAGGTTCGTGGCCATGGGAATGTTATGCATGTCGCAGAGCTTTACGACGTCGTTGACGTCGGGCTCATGTCTCTTGGGGGTCAGCGGATCGCGCAGAAAAATAAGCAGATCGATTTCGTTCTGCTCGATCTGTGCGCCGATCTGCTGCATTCCTCCCAGATGCCCGGCCAGATGCTTGTGGATACTGAGGTTGGTCACCTCTTCAATAAGCCTTCCGGTAGTGCTGGTGGCATAAAGTTTGTGGCGGCTCAGAATACCGCGGTATGCGATACAAAAGTTCTGCATCAGCTTCTTCTTGGCGTCATGTGCGATTAATGCAATCCTCATTGATTTCTCCATTAAGTAGGTCGGTCCCGCTCAGCGGGCTTCAGCGTCACTGTCTGCAGATTGATTCTTTATATATATGCTCTGAACAAATCCGAGACCGGCGTAGAGGCAGATCAGGCTTGTCAGTCCATAGCTCACAAAAGGAAGGGGAATGCCTGTGTTGGGAAGAAGTCCGGTTGTCACCCCGATGTTCAGATAACTCTGAAATCCGATCCATGCAGCCATACCCGAAGCGATGATCCTGTCATGAAGGCTTTTGCTCTTCGAGGCGATCATGTAGCAGCGGATCGTGACCGCCGAGATCAGGAAGATCATGATACAGCATCCCAGGAAACCGAGCTGCTCTCCGATCACGGCGAAAATAAAATCGGTCTGCGATTCGGAGATGAACCCCGTGCCCAAAAGCGTATCGGCGTCTTCGACGTGCAGTCCCTTTCCGATCAGCTGTCCCGACCCGATGGCCGTCATGGAATTCATGGTCTGATAGGCGGTGGAAGTCGCATAATCTTCCGGATGAAGCCATGCCAGTATCCTCTGGCGCTGATATTCGCCCAGAAAAGAGAAGCCGCCTATAACAGCTGTATAGATGATGATGAGTAAAGCAGGGATGGCAGCAGCTGTGACGGCCGCTATGATCTTTCGATCAAGTCCCGCTACAAAAATGATCACGCAGAAGATAAGAAAGATCATAATGCTGGTTGACAGATCCGGTTCTTTAAGGATCAGGAAGAACGGCGGAAGAATCAGCAAAGTACTGAGCACAAAGACCAGTGTCCTGTTATACTTTTCGCCCAATATAATTATGAACTCTGAATAAAATAAAATCAACAATATTTTTGCCAGTTCGGATGGCTGGAAAGTGAGCCCTCCGACAGCGATCCATCTCATTGCGCCGCCCACGGAAACGCCGAAGAAAAGGACAAAGAGGAGCGAAAGGATCGCCGCGGCGTAGAAAAACTTCCAATAGCGGGTGATCTTCCCGGCGTCGATCTGGCTCAGGACGATCATCAGCACGATCCCGAGGGCGCTGCCGCAGGCCTGCCTGACCAAAATGGCGTTACTCCCGGCGACCTGCGCCACACTGTTAATGGAGACCAGCCCCATTCCGTTGAGCAGCAGTGTGCAGCAAAACAGAACGGGGTCCGGCCAGCCGGGCTTTACTGTATTCTTTACGGTTGAATTAATATTTGCTCTGTTATTCATTTGGATCAATCACCGTTCGTGTAATTCGGTATGTCGTTCGAAGAAAGGATGCCCGAGAGTGAATCCGGGTCAAAATAGTACTGCATCACCTGGGAAGCCACCAGAGCCGCGTAGCTGGAACTGTAGCCGTTCGGTATGCAGACGGCGATGGCGATTTCAGGGTCGTCGACGGGCGCGTAGCCGAGGAACAGCGCGTGGTTGGGAGCGCTAAGGGATTGCTGCGCGGTACCTGTCTTTCCCGCCGCGCTGACACGCCCGGAACCGTCTTCCTCGCTGTACCGGACGGAATTAAAGGCGGAATTGTTCGCGCATACTCTTCTCATGCCCTCCGATATACTCTCCCAGTAGTCGTCGGAAACTTCCACGGGATCCAGGGACTCGGCGCTGTACTCCTCGAGTACATTGCCGTCTTTATCCTGGGAGTGGTCCAGGAGCGTCAGGTCGTAGAGGTCGCCCTGCGTTGCGACAGCGGTCACATATCTGGCGAGTGCGGCTGTCGTATAGCCGTTGTTGGACTGGCCGATGGAGGCGCGGACGACGTCCTTGGTGGCCACGGAAGGCTCGGCCTCTTCTATTTCGACGCCGGATTTTCTGTCCAGGCCGTACATGGCTGCATATTCGGACAGGACCTGTATTCCGTCGTCGTTGCTGAAGGACCCGCCGAGTTCTCCCAGCCTGTAACCCACTTCATAGAAATACATGTTGCAGGAGTTGGTGATCGCATTCTGCATGTTCATGTAGCCGTGTCCGCCCGGATAGATCCAGCATGCCGGCGACGGGTCGATCTTGTCAAACCGGTCGTGGCAGCTGATGGTATCCGATCTCGAGACCACGCCTTCACTGATGCCCGCTGCCGCCGTGACCATCTTAAATGTGGATCCGGGGGCGTATCTCTGCTGCGTGGCGTGATTGAGGAGGGGCCTCGAGGGATTCGACGAGATCCTGTCGATATAACCGCTCTCCTGAATGCGGTTGCAGTCGTAGCCGGGATAGCTGACAAGGGCCAGTACGGAGCCGTCGCGGGGATCGGTGACTACGATCGACCCGCAGAAAGGATAAAGGTGCAGGTCGCCGGGCGTCAGGTCATCGCTCTCGATCAGTCTTTTGACATAGTCGAAAGCGGCCCCCTTGCGGCCCGACTCTATGCCGTCTCTCTCCGATTCGGCGGGATCGAAGATCTCCTGGTCAAAGAGGATCCTGCAGACCAGCTCGCCGCTCACGGCGCCTGACTCGCAGATGTATTTGCACATGATATTACCGAAACTGTAGTCCTCACAGGGCTCATCCAGCACATATTGTACCAGCGCCTCGAAGACCTCGTCCGTATCCTCGGAGTCTGTTCCGATGAGACTCCTGTCGATCCATTTCTCCGCGGCGGCGTGATAGAGAAATCCTCCGAGTGACTCCGTGCTGCCGCCGGTCCACTCCCTGTAGATCTCGTCGTCCGCGTCCACGACAGACGTGTCGATCACGCCTCTGTCAAAGAGGGCCCGGCTGATGTAGGAGGCGTACTGCTGGTACTCCGGAGTCAAAGCATTGAAAGGCGTGCGTCCCGCCCTCAGTTCGGAGCGGATTCCTTCCTTGACGCTCTCCAGATAGGCTTGCAGGATGCCGCGCATCTGCTCTTCGCTCTCCGAGGCGTCCTCCGAGTCAAAGTGGTCCCTGTCGATGATATAGCTGAGGATGGAGCCGTAGACGTCCGCTGCCGGAATCAGGATGTCGGATCCGTCCGTCTCCTCGGTGATCTCGAAGGAAGTGACGCTGTCCGTGAGTTTGGACAGGATGATGTCCCGCATTGTCTTTTCAAGCAGTTTGTAGACGGTCTTCTGCAGATCGCTGTCGATGGTCAGATAAACGTCGTTTCCGTCCTGCGGCCGCGTATAGGAGATCTCGCTCTTTTCTCTTCCGAGGTTGTCGACGCTGATCTCGCGATAGCCGTTCTTTCCGCGCAGGGTCTCTTCCATGCTGGCCTCAAGGCCCACCTTGCCGACATAGTCGCCCGCGTCATAGACTCCTTCGTTCTCTTCTATTTCTTTGGCGCTGACCAGGCTGATGTAGCCCGTAAGGCCGGACATGTATTTGCTGTCGTTGTAGACCCGCTTGTAGGTGTTGGCTATGCTGATCCCGTCCAGGTCGCTCTCCGCCATGATCGCGTCCACGGTGTCCGTCCCCACATTTCTGGCGAGGACCGTGGGGATATATTTCTGGAAAGCGTTCAGGGCAAGGCGGTAGCGGGTGATGACTGTGTCGAGAAGAAGGATGCTGTCCTTCGATGTGTTCATATCCCTGGGGATCCTATAGCGGTCCGCCAGCATAAAGACTACATCCTCTGCGCTGCTCTCCCGCTGCTCCGGGGTGAGCGTATCGATGAGCGGATACCCGTAGACGTCCGCCAGAAAGCGCAGGTGATTGAAACCGTCATAGTTAAATTCATACCCGGACCCGTTCCAGGAGATCCCGAAGTCCTCCTCAAAGTCCTCGTCGTTATCGAGCAGGATCCCGAGCGTCTTCTGAATGATCCTGTTGAGCCTGTCGTTTTCGGCGCTCGAATTGCCGGTGGTATCCACGATGGTTACATTCTGGGAGGCCTGCGTATCGGCAATCACATTTCCGTTTCGGTCCAGGATCCGTCCCCTCTTCGCGGGGATGCTGACGGTTCTCGAGACGCTCTCCTCGAAGGACTGGGTGAATTCTGCGCCGCGGATGATCTGCAGGTAGTACAGGCGGCCGACGAGGGTCAGCGCCATCAGGACGGAGATGAAGGCCAGAAAGATCGGCCGGCTCCTAAAATTCGGTAGTTTCATCACTTAGTATTCCCATTTCTTTTAAACTGCAATAACAAAGGTCTCCGATGATAATGTGGTCCGTCAGGCCGATCCCGAGCAGTTCTCCGGCTCTTTTGATCAGTCTTGTGGATTCTATGTCCTCTCTGCTGGGAGCGGGATCCCCGCTCGGATGATTGTGCAGAAGGACGATCCTCACAGCTCCTCTGCGCAGCGCCTGGATATAGATCTCCCGGGGGGAGATCAGCGCTCCGTTTACGGTGCCTGTTGTCAGGACATCTTCCCCCAGCAGCGCCATTTTGCTGTCAAAATGCAGCAGGACTGTCTGCTCGGTCTCGAGGTGCCGCATGCTTTCCATATAATATTCGGCAATCAGATCGGGCTTGTCAAGCCGCGGCTGCCTTCGGATCTTCTCTCTCACGATCCGGCGGGCGATCTCGGACAGGCACAGGAGCTTTACCGCCTTCACTTCGCCGATCCCGGGAAGCGCCCTGAGCTCTTTCATCGTAAGTCTCGGGAGCGCTGACAGAGAGCCGCCTTCGGGATCATGAATTTCCAGCACTCTCCGTCCCAGCTCCACGGCTGTTACGCCTTTGGTGCCGGTCCTGAGGATGATCCCGACCAGCTCGGCATTGGTGAGGCTCTGCGCCCCGCAGGCGAGAAAGCGCTCGTAGGGCTGTTCGCCATTGCAGTCTCTGTTATAATCTCTGTTCCGATCAATGTTTTGATTACTGAACTGTTCCATTCTGTCTCCTTCGGCCTCTCCGGGCGCCGCAAAGACAGACAATACGGACAGGGGCCTTTCATGGCAGGCCGCCGCGCCGCCTGGTTCTATTCCGTTCAGTCCAGACGGCAGAGCCCTCTGTCAAGAAGGTTCTGGAGCGTCTTGAGAATGCCGAGTTTGGCGTGGGGCCAGGTCAGTCCGCCCTGGAAATATACGTTGTAAGGCGGTTTGATCGGGCCGTCCGCGCTAAGTTCGATGGAGGAGCCCGACACAAAGGCTCCGGCGGCCATGATTACCTGGCTGTCGTATCCGGGCATATCCGAGGGCTCCGCCGTGACAAAGCTGTCGACGGGGGAAGCGGCCTGGATGCCCTGGCAGAAGGCGATCACGCCCTCCGGCGTTCCGAAAGTGATTGCCTGGATGATGTCGTGGCGGCTCTCGGTGCTGTCCGGAAGCACGGCAAAGCCCAGAGGCTCGTACAGATTGGCGGCCAGGATCGCGCCTTTGAGGGCGGAAGCGGTCACCACAGGACCCATAAAGAAGCCCTGGTAGAAGGAAGGCAGGACCTCCAGGGTGGCGCCGACTTCCTTGCCGAGTCCCGGTGATGTCAGACGCACAGCGGCGTTTTCTACGCACTCCTTTGTCCCGGCTATATAGCCGCCGATGGGGGCAAGTCCACCGCCGGGATTCTTGATGAGGGACCCAACGATCATGTCCGCGCCGACGTCCGAGGGCTCTGTCCGCTCTACGAATTCTCCGTAGCAGTTGTCCACCATGCAGATGACGTCGGGCCGGATCTTCTTGATCATCCCGATGGCCTCTCCGATCTGCGCGACGCTGAGCGTCCGGCGGCTCTGATATCCCTTGGAGCGCTGAATGGTGACCAGGCGGATCTTATCATCCGCAAGGGCGGCTTTAATCCCCTCGAAATCGAAGGTGCTGTCGGGCAGCAGGTCCACCTGCCTGTAACCGATGCCGTATTCCGCGAGAGACCCTCTGGAGGGCCTGATGCCTATGACCTCCTGAAGCGTGTCGTAGGGCGCTCCGGCCGCCGAGAGAAGCACATCCCCGGGCCTTAAGTTGCTCATAAGGGCCAGCGCCAGCGCGTGGGTCCCGCAGGTGATCTGGGGCCTTACCAGCGCGTCTTCCGTGTGAAAATAAGAGGCGTAGACTCTCTCGAGGCCGTCCCTTCCTATGTCGTCGTAGCCGTAGCCCGTCGTGCCCTTGAGATTGGCTTCGCCGATATGGGCGTCCTGCATGGCTTTGATGATCCGCAGCTGATTGTATTCGGCCGTCTCATCGATCTGTTCAAAGCGCCCGGAGAGTCTCTCCAGTACGGGCGCGGCGTAATTAAGTACCTGATCCGTTATACCGAACTGCCGGTAAATCGATTGCATATATATCTGTCTCCTTCAAGGTTAGTCTATTCAATTTGTATAAATCAGATCCCGAGCGCTTTCTGCGCGGTCTCCTGCATATAGTCCCACAGCTCATTTCGGTCTGCGAACTGGTCGACATCCACCCAGTGGACGCCCTTTTCGCGGCGAAACCAGGTGAGCTGTCTTTTGGCAAAGTGCCTTGTGTCCCGCTTGATCAGGCGGACGGCTTCGTCCAGGCTGTATTTGCCCTCCAGATGGCCGTAGATCTGCTTGTAGCCGATGCCCTGCATGGCTGTGCTGTCCCCGGGGATTCCCATTTTATAGAGCTTTGTGACTTCTTCCAAAAGGCCCTGCTCCATCATGAGGTCCACCCGCATGTCGATCCGCTCATACAGTGCGGCGCGGTCCATGGTCAGGACAAAAAAGACCGCGTTGTAGGCGGGCTCCTTCTCCCTCTGCTCCGCGTTGTGGGCCGCAATGGAGTCTCCGCTCTCCCGGGCAAATTCCAGGGCTCTGATCACTCTTTTGATATTGTTGGGATGGATGGCGGCCGCGGAGGCGGGATCTCTCTGCGCGAGCAGGGCGTGCACCGCTTCCGGCCCGTGCTCCCTGGCCATCTGCGCGAGGCGCTGCCGCAGAGGGGTGTTCTCCTCCATCTGTGTGAAATCAATGTCGTACAGGAGCGCCTGGATATAAAAGCCCGTTCCGCCGCACAATATGGGAAGTTTGCCCCTTGCGGCGATGTCTTCCGCAGCCCTTTTCGCCTGCTCCTTGAAGCGGACGACGTTCCAGGTCTCGGAAGGGTCCGCGCAGTCGATCAGGTGATGGGGAACGCCCCGCATCTCTTCCTCTGTGACCTTGGCGCTCCCTATATCCATTCCCCGGTAGACCTGCATGGAATCCGCGGAGATCACTTCTCCGCCCATGCGCAGCGCAAGTTCCGCGGCGGCGGCGCTCTTGCCGGTGGCCGTCGGACCTGCGATGATCAGTAATGGCGTTTTTGCATTCATGTGACGATCCTCTTGAACTTTTTGTCCATGTCCGCCTGGGAGAAGACGATCATGGTCGGTCTTCCGTGCGGGCAGTGATAAGGATTATCAAGCTTTAAAAGCTCATCGATCAGGACCTGCGCCTCTTTCTCCGACAGGAGCGAATTGCCCTTTACGGCGGCCTTGCAGGACATGGAAGCGATCTTGGCGAGGATGGCTGCGGGCGTGCCCGTCATCTTATCTTCCACCATCTCCTCGAGGGTATCCCGAAGAAGCTCCGTGGCGTCATTGCCGTAGAGTTCCATGGGGACGGCGCGGATCGCGTAGGTGCTGCCGCCCAGAGGTTCGATCTCATAGCCCATGGACTTAAAGACCGCCTCGTGCGTGTGCAGCTCGCCCTCTTCCCGGCCGGTCAGTGTGATCACGGCAGCGGGCAGCAGCATCTGGGAGCCGGAGGAAGAAGGGTCATTGTCATTAAGCCGCTTCATGAGGCGCTCATAGTTTACCTTCTCATGGGCGGCGTGCTGGTCGACCACGAGAAGCTTTCCCTCGTACTGGATCAGCCAGTAGGTTTCAAATACCTGGCCGATGATACGGAATTTCGGGCGGTTGTCCTCGACCAGCATCTTCTCCTCATCCGGGGCGGAAAAATCGGTGCGCTCAAACAGACTGGCCTGCTGGTAGCTGCCTTTTTTTGGCTCCGGCTGTGAGGCGGCCGGGGCCTGGGACAGAGGAACTTCCTGGTCTCGCTCTTTTGACCCGGCAGATCCCTTGTCGGAGCCGGAAGCAGGGATCCTTTTATCCTCAAAGAGGAAATCTTCGGTCTCCACTCTGGCGGGGCCCTTGGGGCTCACAGGTTCCGGGTCCGTGAATATGATTTCCAGAGAGGAACCTGACGCGTGGACAGCGCCCGGCGCGGCTGTTTTTCCCGCGCCATCACTTCCGTAGCCGGCCACAGGGTCCGACACGAATCTCGCCCGCTCGAAAGGCTCCGGGTGAGGGGCGCTCTCGAGGCGGCGTCTCGCCTCCTCCGCTTCTTCTCTCTTTCTTGCGCGTTCCTGGGCCTGCGTCTCCAGAATTTCTGCCGGGATCAGCTCCGCGCTGTGCAGAACGCCGTGAACGCTCTCATCGATAAAGTGAAAGACGGCTTCGGGCTGTGAAAAGCGCACTTCCATCTTGGTCGGGTGCACATTGACGTCGGCCTCCTCGGTGGGGATGCCCAGGTGCAGGACCGCAAAGGGAAATTTGTGCTGCATCAGGTCGGTCCTGTAGCCGGCCTCCACTGCTCTGGAGAGCGTATTGCTCTTAAGCATTCTTCCGTTCACAAAGAAGATCTCGAAGTTTCTGGTGGACCGGCTGATCTCCGGCCTTCCGATAAATCCTTCCAGCGAGTAGTGTCCGTCCGATACCTTTACGGGCAGCACTTTTTTGCTGATCTCGCGCCCGTAGATCCTGTACAGAAGCTCCTTGAGATCGCCGTTTCCCGTCGTGTGCAGTTTTTCCTTGCCGTCCACCCGGTAGTGGAAGGAAATGGACGGGTGCGAGAGCGCCTGGCGCTCCACGAGGTCGGTGATATAGCCGGCTTCCGTCTGCGGCTGTTTGAGGAATTTGGCGCGCACGGGGACATTGTAGAAGAGATTACGGACGACTACGCTGGTGCCGTCAGGAGCGCCGATCTCTTCGAGATCGAGCTTTATGTGCTCATTCTCCGAAAAGCCGCTCAGTGGCTGATTGGTGGCCCTGATCCCGGTCAGGGAGTCCCTGGTCTTGGTGATCATCTCCACCTGGGCGACCGCGGCAATGCTGGACAGGGCCTCCCCCCTGAATCCGAGGCTGACGAGCCGGGTCAGGTCGCTGTCGTCGCGGATCTTGCTGGTCGCGTGACGCTCGAACGCCTTAGTGATCTGGCTCTTTTCTATGCCGCAGCCGTTGTCCGTGACGCGGATCATCTTCTTTCCGCCCTCCCGGATCTCTATGGTGATGGCGGTGGCGCCGGCGTCGATGGAGTTCTCCACCAGCTCCTTCACCACGTTTACGGGCCTCTCCACCACTTCTCCGGCGGCGATCCGGTTTATCGTTTCTTCACTCAGTAAATGAATTTCCAATACTCTGTCCTCTTACATAGCCCGCATGGCGAGCCGCGCGCGTGTGCATCATATAACTCAGAGGGGGATTGTCACCCGCCTGTAGAGGCGGGTGACATCCTCCCTGAGTTATACGCTCCAGCGGTTCTTGAGCTGCGTCTGAAGGCGGTACAGCGTGTTCAGCGCATCCAGGGGCGTCAGGTTCGAGATGTCGATCTGCTCCAGCTCTTTGAGCACATCGGTGTCGCTCACCGTCTCGAACAGGGACATCTGTCCCAGGTCCACGTCGTCGTAGTGCTTGGCTTTTTTGGCTTTTCCCGCGCTCTGGCCGGTTTTGGTCTCGATGTTCTTGATGCTCTCGGTTATATCGCTGTCCGTGAGCTGCTCGAGAATCTCCTTGGCCCTGTCGATCACGATGTCGGGAAGGCCCGCCAGTTTGGCGACCTGGATGCCGTAGCTTCTGTCCGCGCCGCCCTTTATGATCTTTCGCAGGAAAACGATGTCATCGCCCTTTTCCTTGACGGCGACGCAGTAGTTGCTGACATTGTCTATTTTGCCCTCGAGCTCCGTCAGCTCGTGGTAGTGGGTCGCAAAGAGCGTCTTGGCCCCCAGAAACCGCTTGTTGCTGATGTGTTCGATGACGGCCCAGGCGATGGACAGGCCGTCGTAGGTGGAAGTCCCTCTGCCGATCTCGTCCAGGATCAGGAGGGAAGAAGGCGTCGCGTTCCTGAGGATATTGGCGACTTCGTTCATCTCCACCATGAAGGTGCTCTGGCCGCTCCCCAGGTCATCGGAGGCGCCGACCCTGGTAAAGATCCTGTCCACCACGCACAGATCCGCCGAGGTGGCGGGGACAAAACTCCCGATCTGGGCCATCAGGCAGATGAGCGCCGTCTGGCGCATGTAGGTGGACTTGCCGGCCATGTTGGGACCGGTGATGATGGCGATCGCGTTCTTTTTGCTGTCCAGGAACGTGTCGTTGGAGATAAACTCTCCCTGCAGCATCTTCTCGACGACCGGATGCCTGCCCTCCTTGATCTTTATATACCCTTTGTCATTGATGGAAGGGCGCACGTAGCGGCCCCTCTCCGCGACAAGGGAAAGGGAGCAGAGAACGTCCAGCATAGCAAGCGCTCTGGCGGCTTTCTGGATCACCGAGATCTGCCCGCCCACGGTGTCCCGGATCTCGCAGAACTTGTCGTACTCGAGCGTATTGAGCTTGTCCTCCGCGTTCAGGATCGTGTCCTCCAGGGACTTGAGCTTGTCGGAGGTGTAGCGCTCGGCGCCCACAAGGGTCTGCTTTCGCTGGTAATCCGGCGGGACCAGGTTCTTGAAGGAGTTGGTGACCTCGAAGTAATAGCCGAAGACTTTGTTGTACTTGATGCGCAGGTTCTTGATGCCGGTGCGCTGCTGATCCTCAGCCTCCAGATCCATCAGCCACTTTCGCCCCTGGGTCTTGGCCTCCCGGAGCATGTCGATATCGGGGTCAAACCCTGTCTTGATGATGCCGCCCTCTCTGACCTGGAGCGGAGGCTCGTCTTCGATGGACTTCTCCAGAAGGTCCACGATCTCGTCGAAATCGACCATGTCGTCCCGGAGCTGCGCGAGCAGTCCGCCGTCGAAATCCTGCAGGACCTGGCGGATGGGGGCGAACATTTTGAGGGACCCGCGCAGAGCGATGAGGTCCCTGGGATTGGCCGAGCCGTAGCTGACCCTGGTCATGAGCCTCTCCAGGTCGTAGACCGGCTGCAGGTACTCCCGGATCTCGTCGCGGTCGACTGTATTGCCGCACAATTTGTCCACCGCGTCCAGCCTCTGCTCGATCATCTCGCGGTCCACGAGGGGCTGTTCGATCATCTGGTGGAGCCTGCGCGCGCCCATGGCCGTCGCCGTCCTGTCGAGGACCCACAGAAGGGAGCCCCGCTTTTTCTTCTCGCGCATGGTCTCCGTGAGCTCCAGATTTCTTCTCGTGGAGCTGTCCAGAAGCATATACTTGCCGGCCGCGTAGACGCTGATTCCCGTTATATTGGAGAGCGAATTCTTCTGCGTGTCGTACAGATAGCGAAGAAGGGCTCCCGCCGCCGCCCCGCCGGTCCGCTTGTCGTCCATGCCCAGCGCGATCAGGCTGGACACGTGAAAGTGCTCCAGCAGGACCTTCTGCGCCGCCGCCTCGTCAAAATAGTGAGCGCCCAGCGTATTGACGATGATGCCAAGCCTGTCCCGAATATCTCCCAGGTCCAGGCTCGAGAGGAGAAAACTGTCGCTGCAGATGATCTCCGAAGGCGAATAGCGGACGATCTCGTCGTAGATCTTGCGGTCGCCTTCTGTCTCCGTCATATAGAATTCGCCGGTCGTGACGTCCGCCACGGCGATCCCGCTTTTTCCCTGCCCGCTGTAGAGGATGCAGAAGATAAAGTTGTTCTTCCCCTCCTCAATGGACTCCATGTCGAGGTTTGTGCCGGGCGTGACAATGCGGATGACCTCCCGCTTCACCATTCCCTTGGCGGTCCTGGGATCCTCCACCTGCTCGCAGATGGCGGCTTTATAGCCCTTTTCGACAAGTCTCGTCAGGTAGCTGTCCACCGCGTGGTAAGGGACGCCGCACATGGGCGCCCGCTCCTTCAGGCCGCAGCTCTTTCCCGTCAGCGTCAGTTCCAGTTCCCTCGATACGATCTCGGCGTCCTCGAAAAACATCTCGTAGAAATCGCCGAGGCGGTAAAAGAGGATGCAGCCCGGGTACTCCTCCTTGGTCCTCAGGTAGTGCTGCATCATGGGACTGAGTTTGGATAAATCCTGTTCTTCCAGCTTAATACTCATTCATTTCCTTCATTTCTGTGCTTTTTTGGCAAAATCCGCACCTGGCCTCACGCCTCTTTTTCGATATGGCCAAAATAGTAAAAGCCGCGGCACTCTTCGAGACGGACCGGCTGATAGGTGCCGATCAGGGAGGCGTCTCCCGGCACATGGACGATCATGTTATTGGAGAGGCGGCATGTCACATAGCCTTCCTTCTGCGAATTCAGCTCCTCGACGAGGCCTTCCATGACGCGGCCTTCAAGCAGCGCCGACCTCGTCCTGGCGTTTTCCTGCACGGTCAGAAGAACTCTGTCAAACCCTTCCTTGACGACGTCCGCAGGAACCTGGTCCGGCATTTTGGCCGCCGGCGTTCCCCTTCGGGGGGAATAGATAAAGGTATAGGCGTTGTCGAACTGCACTCTCTTAATGACATCCACGGTGTCGTCCACATCCTGCGCGGTCTCGCCGGGGAATCCGACGATAATGTCCGTCGTGATGGCCACATCCGGGATCTCCTCACGGATCTTCTGCGCCAGCGCGATGAACTGCTCTTTGGTGTAGTGGCGGTTCATCTTTTTGAGGATCCTGTCGGAGCCGCTCTGGAGGGGAAGGTGCACGTGTCTGGCGACCTTGGGATTGTCCCGGATCACCCGGATCAGGTCATAGGACAGATCCTTGGGATGGGGCGTCATGAAGCGGACTCTCCTGATTCCTTCCACTTTGCAGACCTCTTCGAGGAGCTGGGCAAAGCTGATCGGATTTTCGAGTCCCTTGCCGTAGGAATTGACGTTCTGTCCCAGCAGCATGATCTCGGTCACGCCGTCGCGGGCCAGATTTTCGCATTCGCGCAGGATCTCCCTGGGATCCCGGCTGCGCTCTCTGCCCCTTACATAGGGAACAATGCAGTAGCTGCAGAAATTGTCGCAGCCGAACATGATGTTGATGCCGGATTTATAGGGATATTTTCTCTCGACAGGAAGGTTCTCCACGATCTTGTCGGTCTTGTCCCAGATTTCGGTGACCTTGCGGTCCGTGTCATAGACTTCCCACAGATACTGGGCGAAGCGGTATATATTGTGGGTCCCGAAGATCAGGTCGACAAAGGGATAGCTCTTTCTGACTTTCTCGACATTTCCCTTCTCCTGCATCATGCAGCCGCAGATCGCGACCTTCATGTGCGGGTTCTTCTTCTTGAGATGGCTGATCCTTCCAAGGCGCCCGAAAGTCCTCTGGTCCGCGTTGTCCCTGACGGTGCAGGTGTTGAAGATGACGAAATCGGCGTCCTCCGACTCCGTGGGCGCAAATCCGGATTTGATCAGGATTCCGATCAGCTTCTCGGAGTCCCTGGCGTTCATCTGACAGCCGAAGGTGACCGTGCAGGCGGTAAGTGGCCTTCCCGCCGCCTGTGATCTGTCGGCGATCAGCTTTCTCAGTTTCCCTATATAGTATAGCTCGCGGCTGTGCTCGTCCGAAGGCTCGGGGCCGAGCAGGTCGATGGCGGCGAGTTCCTTTTCAAATTGTGTATCGCTAGACATATTGTTTCCTCATGTACTGTATTCTAATAGCGGCCGTTTCAGTTCGCTACTCTGTATAGATAGGAGCGCCCTCTCTTTCCGACCTGCTCGATCACGCCCATTTTGCGCAGGATCAGCGCCTCGGTGGAGAAGCTCTTTACCCTGAGCCCGCAGCTCTTTGCCAGGTCCGCGGCCGTGAAGGGCTCGTCGAGCTCATAGGGAATGAACTGCATGTAATCCCTGGGCTCTGTGAGCAGGGTCTCCCCCACTATCCTTGTGGGGACTCTGTCGTAGCGGTGGGAGCCGCGCTTTCCGTCCCTGCCCCATCCGTCCTTGAGCCTGTATTCCTCCATATCCAGGAGGATCAGCTTAATGGAAAGGTTGGGATGGTCCAGATAGGACGATATTTTGTAGAGCTCGCGGAAGGCGCTGTAAAAGCTGCCCTTTTTGGGAGAACGGCTTCGCTTGCCAAGCTCGCCCGTCTCGGGGTCGATCCAGGTGACCCACTTGACGGCCGGAATCGGATAGACCACCCGCACACGGTAAAGAGGCAGAAAAACATCGAGCTTTTGCCGCAGATACCCCATATTGGCCGTCTGGATCTCCGTGATGGTGCCTGTCTCTTCGCAGTAAATATCCGCTATATAGTTCTCGATCGGGATCTCGTGGTGGTCTTCGTCGGGGTCCTCATAAGCCTTAAGAACGGCATGCAGAGTCTTTTCCTTCTGCATGCCGATACCGTGGCGCTCTCGTTCTTGCAGGCGGACTACGCGGTCGAGTGCCTGCCGGAACCTTGCGTCTGTGTCTTTATTTGTGCAGGTGTCTGCGCACATAGGCAAATGTTTTCTCCTCCCCCTCCTCTGCCAGCATCTTGAGCAGCATGTGGAGCAGCTTCGCCGTCTCGGGATGCATGAAACTGATCACATGCGTCCCCTGTTCAAAATATTTGAGAGGATAAGTGTCGTCGTATTTGTCGCCGGCGTAAACTTTGCTGGCCGCGATGCGGTCCATGAGCATTTCGATCACATATCTTCCGGGCATCTTGACGGGGATGACAGGACCGCTTCCCATCTCTCCGCGCAGGTTATAGTCCACCCAGTACTCAAAGTGATGGCGGTTGCGCCCTTTGTGGTGAAGCCAGGAGGCGCTGTACCCCTTTTCCTCTCTCTCCGCGTTGTTGGGAGAGCGGTTTCCCTGCCAGTACCTGGCGCCTACCAGAAACTCGGTCGGCGCGAACTTGGACAGGTCGTGGAGCAGGCCCTGTCTGTAGAGTCCTACGCTGAAGCACCCCTTCATGACCAGGTATTTATGTTTCATCACGGTGTTAAAATGACCCGCGGTTTTCCGGGCAGTGATCTTTTCTTTACTCTTCATTTTTTTCTTCTTCTTTTTTTTCGACGTCGGCAGTCTTTTGGACGACCGGAGCGTCGTCCTTTGCCGGGACAGTAACCGGAGTGACCTCCGCGGCCTTCTTGTTTTCGGCCTTTTTACTTTCATCCTTTTTAGAGGATTTTTTCTTCCTGCGCCGGACCGGTTTATTGGACGTCACCGTGCACAGGATGCGAATGGATCTGGGGGCGACTTCCACCACGTGCTGGTCGTCCAGGATCAGTTCGCTTTGCAGGAAAGAATCCTCGAGCGCCGTATCCATAAGGACAT
Source organism: Lachnospiraceae bacterium UBA4260 (assembly GCA_002395235.1). Lineage (GTDB taxonomy): Bacteria > Bacillota > Clostridia > Lachnospirales > Lachnospiraceae > CAG-791. The sequence goes on from DGWK01000019.1 coordinate 265,168, forward strand.
TCCAGCGCCTTCCGGGGGCGAGCTTGGGAAGCCCCAGCTCCTGCGTCTCCCAGTGCATGTTGATCGCCAGGTAAATAAGCTCGGTCTTCTGCGAGCCCCTCACATAGTTCTCGCACAGGCAGATGCCGATGGCGTGGCTGAAATGACCCAGGTCCGGCTTCCAGGCTTCATTTCCGTGCAGGGAGAGGTCCGGATAGCCGCAGCCGATGTAATCCGTATTCTTAAAGGGCTTAAGGCCGCTGAACACCGGGTGCTCATTACGGAAGCGGATCATCTTACGCACAAATTCGCGGACGGAGTCACCGGTCTCGCCGTTGTTCCACCCTGTCCAGCCTGTCTCATTGTCCTGGCAGTAAGGGTTGTTGTTGCCGTACTGCGTATTGAAACACTCATCTCCCGCGTTGATCATGGGCGTACTCTGGGAGAGGAATAAAAGCGCCAGGAAATTGCGGATCTGATTTCTGCGCAGCCTCAGGACATCTTCCCGGTCGCTGTCGCCTTCCTGGCCGCAGTTCCAGCTGTAATTGACCGTTGTCCCGTCCAGGCCGCCCTCTCCGTTCGGCTCGTTGTGCCTGTCGTTATAGGAGACCAGATCGCGCAGGGTGAAGCCGTCGCTGCTGCAGACATAGTGTACATTTCCGTGTCCGGCCGGAACCTTCAGAAATTCATACAGAAACTCGCGCATCACATAGTCGTCGCTCTTTACAAAGCGCCGGATCAGGACGGAAAATCTGTTGTTATAGCTGAAGAGATTGTCAGTAAGCACCGCGCCGGATTCCGGGTTCTCCGCATCCATGCCCTCGATCTCATCGTAAGGAAAATCCGTGTGGAAGAGTCGCACATCCGAGAGCAGCGGGTCCGAGGAAAAAGCCCGGATATCGGCGACGCTCCCCATGAGGCGGAAACCGTCCACGGCATAGTGCGTCGCATAGAACCTGGCGATCTCAATCTGCTGCTGGGAGGTGACGGAAGGAGGAAAATAGAGCTGCAGACAGACGCCGATCCCTTCCCGGTGGAACTTTTCGATCATATCCGCAAATTCTTTTTGCGGGCCGCCCTCGTAACCGGGCGTGCTGTAGGCGCCGGCCGGCGCGTAGTAAAACCCTCTCGCGTAGCCCCAGTAATTGACTTTTTTGACCGAGAGGTCCCTGACGGGAAGGCCTTCCTTGCTCACGGGATAGAGGGCCAGCGCGTCTTCCATCGTGCGGGGACCGCTCTGCTCCCTGGTGATTGGCTGCAGCTCATAGACAGGCATGAGTTCTACGGTCGTGACGCCCAGCTGCCTCAGATAAGGAGCCATCTCGGCAGCGGCCGAAAAAGTGCCCGGCATCGCCTGCAGACCCTCGGCCAGCATGGTAAACCCGCGGACATGGAGGCAGTAGATGGCAGTCTCGCCCCCGCGGCGATGGGCGCTCTCCCTGTAGACGGGGAGTTTCTCATCGGGCTCGTAGAAGAAGCCTCCGGCTCGCACCGTCGCATCGCCGATCCGGACCGATTCGAGGCTCCGGCAGCAGGGATCCACAAAGTAAGTGCTGCCGCAGTACAGTCTGTAGCACCACTGAGAGGGATCGATGGAAGTGATCTTCACGGAATAGAGACTTCCGAACCTGTATTCATCCGTGAACGGGACGCCGATCTCGCTCCCGTCCTCCTTCTTATACAGGACGAGTCCGCAGGGTTCGGGGCCGCGAAATACAGCGGCTATGATGACGCCGTCTTTCATCACGGTAACGCCCGGTTTCATACTGTGTGCGGGTTCTATCTTAAAATTCTGGCCCACTTTTGCCTCCCTGCCTAATTGCTTTTGATTTGTAATTATTCAGCACCCCGGAAAAAAGATCAAAATAAGGTTCGGGGAGCTCGCTCACCGGAACGTTTTTGATCTTTTTTCCGGGGCGGACAAGGCGCGGAGCGCCTCTGGACGCCCACAGTCCCGAATGCGGAGCATTTGGGACGTGGAGTGCTGAATAGTTACATTATTTTTTTGATCAGTATTATATTTTAACACAATACTTATAAGGATACAAAGCCTCTGACTCCATAAACGGACAGGAATCGCGAGGGCGGCCTGGGATTCTCTCTCGTGCCCGTGACGTAGAGAAGTTCGAGATGGTCTCTGGCTCTTGTCATGGCCACATACAAAAGCCTCCTCTCCTCCTCGAAATCCTGCGGCTGCGTGCATCGCCTTCCCGGAATGATGCCTTCGTTGAGGGCAGGCAGATAAACTCTGTCAAATTCAAGCCCCTTGCAGGCGTGCATGGTCATGACTCTGACTCCCTTTCCGGAAGGGCCGGTCCGCTGCTCGGGAATCCTTCGAAGTACTTGCGAAAGCTCCCTGAGGTCGCGCGCGCGGCCGGCTTCCTTTAAGAGTTCCGCCAGCGCGGATTCCACGATCTCCTTTTCGCCGAGCCGGGTGACGGCCCATTCTGCGTACCCCACGCCGTCCATAAGGTATTTCATAAATCCTTCGGGAGTCAGGCGCCCCAGCACATGGAGATCCCTGAGAAGATCGCGCACAGCTTCCTCGGCGGCCCGATTTCCATGGCTTCGCATAAGAAGCTGCCGCGGCGAGCATCTCTCTCCCGGCAGAGCGGACCGCAGTAGGTACCGCTCCGGCCTGTTCAGTACTCTCAGGAGCGCGCTTCTGGACAGCTCTCCCCCCTTCAACTCCAGAGCGAGCTGCTGATAGGCCTCTATGTCCCGGATCACGGCGCTTCGTACCGGGCCCGAAGGATTAGTAATTTCCCGGCAGGGGATCCCTTCTCCGGCCAGATAGCTGCTGATCCTGGCCACATGTGTATTGGTCCTTAGGATGACGGCCGTCCGGTCAAGCTCTTCCCGGGACAGCGCGCTCATCGCCCCGCGCAGGTAGCGGTACTCTTCGCTGTCCTCTCGGAATGCCTGCAGGGTCACTTTGTCTCCGGGCGGACGCACAGTGCGGATCTCTTTTGGGACCCTGTCCTTGTTCTGTCCGATCATCAGGGCGGAAGCTTTGCAGACCGAGGCGCTGCACCGGTAGTTAAACCCGAGAAAAATGCGGACTGCGTCCGGATAATCTTCCATGAACTGCCGCATGATCGTCGGCGCGCTTCCCCGAAACCCGTATATGCTCTGGTCGTCGTCGCCCACGACAAACAGACCCTCTCCGGTCGAGAGGATCTTCAGGATCTCATACTGCTGGCGGTTGACATCCTGAAATTCGTCCACCAGTATCGCCCGGAACATGCTCTGCCAGTATCCCCGCACTTTCTCGTCGCTCTTTAAGAGGCGCGCGCACTCCAAGATCATATCGTCAAAATCGAGATACCCGTTCTCTTTGAGATAGACACGGTACTCTTTCTGCAGGGCGGCTTCCCTTTCTCTTCCGGAAAAGGAGGATGGCGGCCTCCGCAGCATTTTCTCCGTCTCTTCGACGGTGGGCCTGTCGTTTTCATCCGGATAGTGGTTTTTGATCAGATGCTCTAAGAGCCTGTCCCGCTGCGCCTGCCCCAATATGGAATAGTTCTTTCGGGTGGTCTCTTTCAAAATATGGAAAAAGACGGAGTGAAACGTGCCGAAGCGCACACTCAGGCTTTTATTTCCCGATTTTTTTAAGAATCGCTCTTTCATCTCCACAGCGGCGCTGCGGCTGAAGGTCAGGACGAGGATCTGGGAAGGATTGAAATTATAGTGATCGAGAAGATACAGGATGCGGCTTGTGAGAACCGTTGTCTTACCGCTCCCGGGCCCTGCGATGATCTCACAGGGCCGCAGGTCACGGCAGACCGCCTCCCGCTGGGAGGGATCAAGATCTGAATACATAGATGTCAGCGTCTCAGGAGAGGTTTCTCTCAGGCCTCAAGCCGGCGGATCGCCTCGCGGATCCTGGCGATGGACTCTTCTTTGCCCAGCACTTCCATGATCTCCGTCGCGCCGGCAGGCGTGGTCTGTTTGCCGGAGACGGCGATGCGGACGGGCCACAGAACATAGCCGTTCTTGTAGCCTTTCTCCTGAATATAAGCCTTTACGGCGGCAAAGAGGGCGTCGTTGGAGAAGTCCTCCTGCGCTTCGAGGATCGGAAGCAGTTCCTTCAGTACAGTCAGAGAAGTCTCCGCGTTCGTCTTCATCTTCTTGTGTGTGAAGAGCGAGACGTCATAGTCCGGAAGTTTTCCGAAGAAATCGACCATTTCGGCGATGTCCGGGAAGATCTCGATCCTGGTGCGGACCATCTCGGCGATCTTTCGAAGGTCAAGGCCTTCGCCCAGCGCCGCAGTCAGGTAGGGCTCCGCCATCTCATAGAACTTGTCCGGATCCATGGCCTTGAGGTACTCTCCGTTCATCCAGCGAAGCTTCTGGTAGTCGAATACGGAAGGAGCCTTGTTGATCCTGTGGTAATCGAAGATCTTCACAAGTTCTTCCAGGCTGAAGATCTCCTCGTCGCTGTCGGGAGACCAGCCCAGAAGGGCGATGAAGTTGACGACCGCCTCGGGAAGGAAGCCCTGCTCGATCAGGTCCTCGTAGGAGGAGTGGCCGCTTCTCTTGGACAGCTTGTGGTGATCTTCATCTGTGATCAGCGGGCAGTGGATGTATTTGGGCACTTCCCAGCCAAAAGCCTCATACAGGCGGTTGTACTTGGGTGAGGAGGAGATGTACTCATTTCCCCTTACGACGTGCGTGATGCCCATCAGATGGTCGTCCACGACGTTGGCAAAGTTGTAGGTGGGATAGCCGTCCGACTTGATGAGGATCATGTCGTCCAGTTCCTTGTTGTCAACGGTTACGTCTCCGTAGAGCTCGTCGTGGAACGTGGTCGTCCCTTCGGTCGGATTGTTCTGACGGATGACGTAAGGCTTTCCTTCCGCCAGGTTTTTCTCGATCTCCTCGGGGCTCAGGTGCAGGCAGTGCTTGTCATAGACGCTGATCTCCTTGCCGTCCACCACCTGGGTGAGCGTAGAGAGCCTCTCCGGCGTGCAGAAGCACCTGTAGGCTTCGCCCTTATCGATCAGCTCCTGCGCGTATTTTCCGTAAATACCGGCGCGCATTCTCTCGCTCTGCACATAGGGGCCTACGCCTCCGTCCTTGTCGGGACCTTCGTCCTCGATCAGGCCTGTGTCCGCCATGGTGCGCTTAATGATATCGACAGCTCCGTCCACATAGCGGCCCTGGTCGGTATCCTCGATGCGCAGGATAAAATCGCCGTCCTCGTGTTTGGCGATGAGATAGGCGTACAGCGCCGTTCTCAGGTTTCCGACGTGCATGCGGCCTGTGGGGCTCGGGGCGTATCGTGTTCTGATCTTCATAATGTTGTTTCCTCCGTGTTATCGATATATATAGTAATCCGAAAGAAGCTTTCGGTCACTTTTTTCCTGTGCTTCCAAACCCGCCGTCGCCGCGCTCCGTATCCGTAAGTGTGTCGGATTCCTCAAAGGTGACGCTCAGATAAGGGATCACGACCATCTGCGCGATCCTCTCGCCCGGCTCTACGATCCTGGTCTCTTCGCTGTCGTTGTGCATCGCCACGATGTAGTTGCCCCGGTAGTCCGAGTCGCACACGCCGGTGCAGTTGGCGGGGCGAAGCCCCTCTTTGGCGGCCAGTCCGCTCCTTGCGTAGATCGCGGCGAAATACCCGTCGGGGAGCTCGAACTGAAGGCCCGTATCTATTTTGACAGTCTCATGCGGCGCGATTCTGACAGGCGCCGGAAGTGCCGCGTAGAGGTCGTAACCTGCGGCCTTTTCGCTTCCTCTCGTCGGTATATGGGCGAGCTCGCTGACTTTCCTGAATCTGACATTTATGGATCCGCTCATATAAGCTCTGTCTCCTTTGTTTCCGGTAAAAATGTGTGTGCGAAAGGTCGGATCATGACTTTCTCGCCGCATCCGCCGCCGCCGTCGCCAGGGCGTCGCACCTCTCGTTCTCGGGATGTCCGGCGTGCCCCTTGACCCAGTGATAGGTCACGGTGTGCGGCTCCATTGCCTTGAGGAGCCTCTCCCAGAGCTCCCGGTTCTTGACGGGTTGTTTGGAAGCGGTCTTCCACCCGTTTCTCTGCCAGCTGCCGATCCAGTTCTCATTGAAAGCGCTGACGACATATTTGGAGTCCGAGTAGACGTCCACGAGGCAGGGAACGCGCAGGCACTCCAGTGCGACGATCACGCCCAGAAGCTCCATCCGGTTGTTGGTGGTCTTCTCAAATCCTTCCGACAGCTCCTTCTCGTGCAGGACTCCCCGGGAATCCGTGAACTGAAGGATCGCGCCGTATCCTCCCGGTCCGTCGGGATTTCCCCTGGCGGAGCCGTCCGAAAATATCTTTACATGCTTTGGCATTGTACTGTTGTCCTTTCTGCCGGGCCGCATCTCTTACGGCTGCCACTCCCCTGACGCCATAAAATGCTTCGCCCTCTCTTCCGCCCTGTCCGCAATGCCGGGATCGTATCCCAGCGCGCGAAGAAGCCGGATCGCGTTGCGGCTGTCCGCGGGTCCTTCCTGAAGCAGGTAAGAAAACTTCACATCGTCTCCGTCCAGGATCTCGGAGAAGTGATAGTTGACATAGGTGCCCTCCAGGAGCTGTGTGAGCTCCATGTCGTGGGTCGCCGCGAAGATCTGTATGTGCTCCTTGGCAAGGCTTTTCAGGATCTCCGTCGAGGCGCTGATCCTCTCAATCGTGTTGGTGCCGCGCAGCACTTCATCGACACAGCACAGCACAGGGACTTTCGAGTCCTCGGAGGCCGCGTCCAGCACTCTCTTGAGAGACCTGATCTCCACGATAAAATAGCTCTCTCCGCTTCTTATATCGTCTCGCAGCGCCATGGAGGTATAGATCCTGTAGCAGGGACTGCGGTACGAGGCGGCGGGCACTGTGTGCAGGGACTGCGCCAGAACAGCGGCCAGCGCCGCGGCCTTAAGAAACGTGGATTTGCCCGAGGCGTTGGAGCCGGTCAGAAGGACCGGCGCGTCTACCGATATACTGTTTGGAACAGGTGCTTCCAGCAGAGGATGGACCAGGTCCTTTACCTCATAACAGGTGCCGGTGAGATCCGGAACACAGTATACCGGAAGGCTCTCCCGCCAGGAGGAGACGCTGATCTGCGCGTCAACGGAACCGACGGCGGTGATCAGGGCGTCGATCTCATCTCCCTTTCCCCGCAGGTCTTTCAGCATCGAGCCGAACTTGATCAGGTCGATGTGGAAGATGATGCACAGATAATCCAGGAGCAGATCCGCGGGATTCGAGGAGGTCATTCCTCCCTTTCCTCTCAGAAGAATGCCGCTGCCTCTCATAAATCCGCTGAAAGACCGGCAGGTCGCCTTCATGACTTCCTTCTCCCGGTCATAGCAGGGAAATGTCCTTTCGGAGAGCTTTTTCCCGCAGTCCAGGAGCCGGATCACATAGCGGAAGGTAGAAAGATAGGGCTCGATCTCTCCTTTGACCCGGAAATAAGTGATCATATTGAAGGCCAGGCTTGCCAGCAGGGCTATAAGTCCCACAGGCGGACTGATGAGCATGATCCCGAAAGAGACGACGGGAAGCACGATCGCGGGCAGATCTGCGGACAGGCTCCTGTCCGGAAGATCGTCCATGAGGTCCAGATAGTCGTAGACCGAATATTTGCTGTCGCGGCCCAGGTCCTGCAGGGTGCGCTGCACGTCGACGCGCTCCGTCTCATGGGCGGCCCACCACTGCATGCCCTCCTCGGAGAGGTCGGTACCGCCGTCTGTGCGGGGACAGCGAAGCAGCCGGTAAAGATACTCTTCCCCGGCTCCGCTGCAGGTGCTGTCGATCCTGCGGTAAAGAAGTTCGAGATCCAGATCGTTCCAGGTGATATCGTCGATCTCGAAGTCGCTCCGATGTCTCAACAGGTATCCCGGGATCTGCGAAAGCCTCCCGTCCCTATATTCCTTGGCGCCCGGTTTTCCGAAGGACTCCCGGAGCATTTTTCTCTGTCTGGCCTCGCGCTGCCTGCCGTCCCGGATCCCGATCGCCGCCGAGATTACCAGAAACAGCGCGACAATGCCGATCATCGTCAAATACGTTTCCATTACTTGTCCAATGTCTCCAGATACTGTTTGACATCACCGATCGATGCGGTGATCAGGGCGGCGAATCGCTTTTCCGCGTCCTTGGCCGCCATTTTTACATCATTGTGGCTGAGCCGTTCCGTATTAATACCTGCCGCCATATTTGTCACCAGGGAGAGGCCGCACACATTCATTCCCATGTGGTTTGCGGCGATCGCCTCCATGACAGTGCTCATGCCCACCACGTCGACGCCCATCTGGGCCAGGATCTTGATCTCATAAGGAGTCTCGTAGGAAGGGCCGGACAGCTGGCAGTAGACGCCTTCGCTGATCGGCATGCCGGAGCGGGCTGCGTTCTGCTCAATGATCTTTCGAAGGAACCGGTCATAGACTTCCGTCATATCGGGGAAGCGCTCTCCTTCACTCGGATCGTTGGCCCCTCTGAGCGGGTTGGGCACAAAGAGGGAAACATGGTCTCTGAGGACGACAAGGGAACCCGGCTGCAGGTCCTCGCTGATCCCGCCGGCCGCGTTGGTGATAAAGAGGACTTTGGCGCCAAGCGCGCGCATGACGCGCACGGGAAGTACGACTTCCTCGGGCGTGTATCCCTCGTAGTAATGAACCCTTCCTTCCATGCAGATGACCGGAACGCCCTTGATGTAACCCATCACATATTTTCCGGCGTGACCGGACACTGTGGAGACCGGAAATCCCGGGATCCTGTTGTAAGGGATCGAGCAGACGACCTCCTCCATTGTTTTTGTAAATCCGCCCAGGCCGGAACCCAGGATCAGCGCGACATCAGGCACAAAATCCGTTATTTTGCGTATATAATTCAGACTGTTCTTTACATTAGCTCTCATGCCCAGTGCTCCTTTGTATTCAAGGCGTGTGCATCGAATAACTAAGCGTGGGATATCCCTGAGTTATTCTCTGATCTTTTCCACGATGTTGTCTTTGTCTTTATAGATATGCCAGGAAGGGACGCAGCCTCTGACCATGGAAAGGGGATAGAGGTTCGTGTGCTGACCGATCACGGTTCCCGGATTGAGAACGCTGTTGCAGCCGACGTCCGCCCAGTCGCCCAGCATGGCGCCGATCTTGCGAAGCCCCGTCTCCATGTTCTCCTCTCCGCAGTGAATGACGACATTCTTCTTGTCCGCCTTGACATTGGAGGTGATGGAACCCGCGCCCATGTGCGCGTGGAAGCCCAGAACGCTGTCGCCCACATAGTTGTAGTGGGGAACTTCGACCTTGTTGAAAAGGACTACATTCTTGAGCTCAGTGGAATTTCCTACTGTCGTGCCGTTTCCGACGATGGCGCTGCCGCGGATGAAGGCGCACTGTCTCACCGTCGCGTTCTCATCGATGATGCAGGGACCTCCGATATAGGCGCTGTCGAAGACTGTGGCGCTCTTCGCCACCCAGATGTTCTCGCCCCTCTTCTCGAATCTGTCTTCGGGAAGCTGGTTTCCCAGCGCGATGATAAAGTCCTTGATGTCCCCCAGAACTTCCCAGGGATAAGTCTTTCCCTTGAACAGGTCGGCGGCGATCGTCTCATTAAGATCCATAAGTTTCTCAATGGTAAAGTCCTGAATCTGCATATTATTTGTCCTTTCTGCCGGGTTTCTTCCGGCTTTTTGAAGCGGAGGCGGGCGTACGCTTGTAGAACTGACTGTCTCTCATGTACATCTGCTGCAGCGCTCCGCCGAAATTACTGTTCTTCACATTATTTGTGTTGCGTGCCACAAAACCGTTCAGTTTTTCCAGATACTCCTCTTCGGTTACCGTTCCTTCCGCGACTCTTGTGAGTCCCAGCTCCCAGCTCGCCGTCAGCTTAGGATTGAGAAGAGACCGAATCGAGCAGTCCACCGTGTCGTAGATCATCTCGCCCAGGAGCGTCGGAGTGATGATCTGCGTCTTTTTGTTGAGCGAGAGATACTTGTTGCTGAAAAGCTTTCGCAGGATCTCCGCTCTCGTCGCGCTGGTTCCGATTCCGCTGCCGCGGATCTGTTCCCTCAGCTCTTCCTCTTCGATCAGCTGGCCGGCGTTTTCCATGGCCAGGATCATGCTGCCCGAATTGTAGCGCTTGGGCGGCTTAGTCTCGCCTTCCTTGATGAAAAGTCCGGTGCAGGCCATTTTGCTCCCGCGCTTCAGTGAAGAGACAAAGGGAGGAACCTTGTCTGCCTCAGACTCTGCGCCTTCTTTTCCCTTTTCACCGTCGGCCTCTCCTTCCCCGCCCTTGTCTTTCTTAAAAGAATACTCCATGACTTCGAGATATCCCTTGTCGATACAGGTGCGGAAGGAAGCGGAGAACATCTCCGTTCCGAGACGTATCTCAAGTGCTATTTTATCAAAGATCGCCGGAGGATAAAAGATGGCCAGAAACCTTCTGCAGATCAGCTCGTAGACTTTGGCGGTGGTCGCCGACAGAGATGGAAGTGCGTTCAGACCCTGTCCGGTGGGAATGATGGCGTAGTGGTCCGTGATCGCTTTGTCGTCCGTATAGCGCGTCTTTCCGATCTTCTTGTAAGATTCCATTTCCAGGATCTTCTGCAGATAGGGGCGGTACATCGGCATGGAGGAGAGACCTTTCAGATTCTTTCCGATCTCCTTTGCCACCGCCGAAGAGAGAACGCGCGCATCCGTTCTGGGGTAGGTTGTCAGTTTCTTTTCATACAGTTCCTGGGCCGCCTGCAGCGTCTGGTCGGGGCTGATCTTGAAGAACCTCGAGCAGTCGTTCTGAAGCTCCGCCAGGTTGTAGAGGAGCGGCGGGTTCTTCTTTTCCTTTTTCCTGCTCAGGGACTTCACCTGGCAGTCTCCGGCCGCGATGGGCTCCTGCAGGTAATCGATCAGCGCCTCCGCGTCCTTTTTCTCTTTAAAGCCGTTCTCTTTGTAAAGGGCGGGGGTGCCAAAATAGCGGCTGCCCTCCACCGCGTGCCACTCCGCGGTGATTTCCTCTTCTTCCTCGGACGAGGCGGGCTTAAAAGTCCCCAGCACCCGGTAGAAGGGCGTCTTGACGAAATCCCGGATCTCTCTCTCCCGCCTTACGACCATGCCCAGCACGCAGGTCATGACCCGGCCGACGGCGATCACGGAGTACTTGGTCCCCAGGACCCGGCTGATGCCGTCGCCGTACTTGAGCGTCAGGGCCCTGGAGAAGTTGATTCCCATCAGGTAGTCCTCTTTGGCGCGAAGGTAGGCGGCGGAGCCCAGATTGTCGTACTCGGAGTCCTCTTTGGCTTCTCTGATTCCCCTGAGTATCTCTTCTTTGGTCTGGGAATCGATCCAGACTCTCAGCTGTCTTTTGCCCCGGACGCCGGCCTCCTGCGCGACCAGGCGGTAAATGTACTCTCCCTCGCGTCCGGAGTCCGTGCAGATATAGATTGTGTCCACATCCTTGTCAGTGAGGATCCTCTTTACGATCCCGAACTGCTTCTTTACGCCGTCGATCACCTGGTACTTGTAGGCGTCCGGGATAAAAGGGATCGTTGCCAGCGACCATTTCTTGTATTTGGGGTCATAAGCGTCAGGATAGCACATTGTGACCAGATGCCCTACGCACCAGGTCACAATTGTATCCTCCGCTTCCATATATCCATCTCTCGATGTAAAGCGCAGCCCCAGGGAATTTGCGAATTCCCTGGCGACACTGGGCTTTTCTGCGATAAAGACTCTTTTGCTCATTCACACTCTCTCGGTTGCAGCTGTTTTATTTGCTTGTGATGTATCCCTGAGCCGTGAGAAGTTCCGCGCACTCGACGCCGCCGCCTGCGGCTCCGCGGATCGTGTTGTGGGACAGACCGACGAATTTCCAGTCAAAGAGGGTGTCCTCCCTCAGACGGCCGATGGATACGCCCATACCGTTCTCATAATTGACATCCAGGGAGACCTGAGGGCGGTTGTCCTCCTCAAGATACTGGATGAAGTGCGCGGGAGCGCTGGGAAGCTTCTCCTGCTGCGGCACGCCGCTGAATGCCCTGAGCGCCTCGATGAGCTGCTCCTTGGTGGGATCCTTGCGGAAATTGACAAATACGGTCGCGGTGTGTCCGTAGAGAACGGGAACGCGGATGCACTGGCTCGTGATGGTGATCCCTTCTCCGGGAACGATCACGCCGTTTTCGATGTGACCGAAAATGCGGAGAGGTTCCTTCTCGCTCTTCTCTTCTTCCCCGCCGATATAGGGGATGATATTGCCGTTCATCTCGGGCCAGTCCTTGAAGGTCTTTCCGGCACCGGAGATGGCCTGGTAGGTCGATACTACTGCCTGATAGGGCTCAAACTCTTTCCATGCTGCCAGAGCGGGCGTATAGCTCTGGATGGAGCAGTTGGGCTTGACCGCGATAAATCCGCGGGTAGTGCCCAGTCTCTTCTTCTGGTATTCGATGACGGCGGTGTGCTCGGGGTTGATCTCCGGAATGATCATGGGAACATCCGGGGTCCAGCGGTGAGCGCTGTTGTTGGAAACGACAGGCGTCTCTGTTTTGGCGTACTCTTCTTCGATGGCACGGATCGCGTCCTTGGACATGTCAACCGCGCTGAAGCAGAAATCCACCTCGGAAGCGACCGCTTCGACATCCTGGACATTCTTTACAACGATCTTCCTGACGGATTCGGGGATGGGCGTGTCCATCTTCCATCTTCCCTCGACGCATTCTTCGTAGGTCTTGCCCGCGCTTCGGGGGCTGGCCGCGATCGTAGTGACCTCGAACCAGGGGTGGTTCTCCAGAAGGGAGATAAATCTCTGGCCGACCATTCCTGTTCCGCCAAGGATACCTGCGCGAAGTTTCTTGTTCATTTCAATTTCCTCCTTAAACAAGTGGTTTTTCACCTTTTTGTCTCAAAGATTGATCCGGCTGTGCCATCCGGCGAGCCATTCTTTCTCCTGTTCGATGACCTTTTTCATCATCTCGGAGCCGGGAGCTCCGAGCGTCAGGCGCTTCTCCACACAGGTTCGCAGAGAAACAGCCTCGTATATATCTTCCTCAAAAGCGGGGCTGAATTCTTTCAGCTCGCCCACGGACAGATCCTCAATGCTCTTGTTTTCATCGATGCAGTGAAGGACGAGCCTTCCAATGATCCCGTGCGCGTCCCGGAAAGGTACGCCCTTGGTGACAAGATAGTCGGCCGCGTCGGTGGCGTTTGTAAAGCCTCTGACCGCGCTAAGGCGCATGACTTCCTTGCGGAAGGTGATCGTGGCCAGCATACCGCTAAAGAGCGACAGGCAGGCCAGCGCCGTGTCGATGGCGTCGAAAGCGGGCTCCTTGTCTTCCTGCATATCCTTGTTGTAGGCCAGCGGCAGGCCCTTCATGGTGGTCAGAAGCGACATGAGATCGCCGTATACCCTGCCGGTCTTGCCTCTCACCAGCTCGCAGATATCCGGATTCTTCTTCTGCGGCATGATACTGCTGCCGGTGGAGAAAGCGTCGTCCATCTCCACGAAGCGGTATTCGTTGGAATTCCAGGTGATGAGCTCCTCGCTGAAACGGCTCAGGTGCATCATGATGAGCGAGAGATCCGACATCAGCTCGATCAGGTAATCCCTGTCGGAGACGGAATCCATGCTGTTGAGCGTGGGGCCCGCAAATCCGAGCTTTTCCGCGGTCATATAGCGGTCCAGGGGATATGTGGTGCCTGCCAGCGCGCCGCTCCCCAGAGGACAGAAGTTCATTCTCTCCAGGCAGTCGTCGAGTCTCCCCGCATCCCGCCTGAACATCTCGAAATAGGCGCCCAGGTGATGGGCCAGCGAGGTGGGCTGCGCCTTCTGCAGATGGGTGAATCCGGGCATATAGGTGTCGGTATTCTCTTCCATGAGCCTCAAAATGGTATCCAGAAGAGTGCCGAGCTCTTCCCGGATCTCGCGGGTCTTGCGGCGGGTATAGAGCTTCATATCCAGTGCCACCTGGTCGTTCCGGCTCCGGCCGGTGTGAAGCTTCTTGCCGGCGTCCCCGATCCTGTCGATCAGGTTGGCTTCCACAAAGCTGTGGATGTCCTCATATTCGCCGGTGATCGGGAGAGCGCCGCTCTCCACGTCCGCGAGGATCCTGGCGAGTTCCGCAGTGATCAGGCCGGCTTCTTCCTCCGTAATGATTCCCTGCGCCCCGAGCATCTGCGCGTGCGCGATGCTCCCCTCTATGTCCTCTTTATAGAGTCTCTTGTCGAAACCGATCGAGTCATTAAATGCTTTTACGGCTTCATCGGTCTGTTTGGTGAAGCGGCCGCCCCAAAGCTGTGCCATAGAATTCCCTCCGTATGAATCAAAATAAAAGAAAAGCGGGAAACCGATCAGGTCCCCCGCACTTTCCGACTTAAGCTGGAAAAGGGACTCGAACCCTCGACCTACTGATTACGAATCAGTTGCGCTACCGACTGCGCTATTCCAGCATGTGCCGTCAAACTGACGGCGCTATAAGCGTCTTTAGTATTATATAGACTTTGAAGATTTAATGCAAGAGCTTTTTTTCTACGTTTGATCAGAGTCTGTGAATAAAAAGGCCGCTCAAAAGTTTGGGTTCAAACCATGTGGACTTGGGAGGCATCAGCTCTCCGGCGTCGGCCACGGCAAACAGCTCGTTCATGGAAGTGGGATACATGGAAAAAGCGGCCATGTCTTTCCCGCTGTCCACCCTCTTCTGTAGCTCTTCCAGCCCGCGAATGCCGCCGACAAAGGAGATCCTGGGATCTTCCTTGGGATCTTTGATGCCCAGGACCGGTTCGAGGACCTGATCCTGCAGGAAGGAGACGTCCAGACTCTTTACGGGATCGCTGCCGTCAGGCTGCCCGATCGCTGTGAGCCTGTACCAGTTCCCGTCGCAGAGGTAGAGACCGAATTCTCCTTTGCGGGCCGGATGGACCGGCTCTTTCCCCTCACAGCTGATTGTAAAATCTTTGCCGAGCACTTCCAGGAACTGCGCGGCGCTCAGACCGTTCAGATCTTTTACCACTCTGTTGTAATCCATGACCATCAGCTGGTCCTGCGGGAACAAAACAGCGAGGAAGTAATTGAACTCTTCTTCTCCCGTGTAGTCCGGGAACTGCTCTCTCCTTTTAAGCCCCACTTTGACAGCCGATGCGCATCTGTGATGGCCGTCGGCAATATAGATCCGGTCCGTCCCCGCAAATGCCTCACGAATCGTCTTTTTGGACTCTTCATCCGAGATGATCCAGACGCGGTTCCGGATACCGCCGTCCGAGAGAAAATCGCATTCCGCCGGTCTCTCTTTCTGCTGCCTTGTCAGCTTATCGAGTGCTTCGATATTTCTGTAGCACAAAAAGATCGGACCGGTCTGCGCGTTGCAGGTGTCGACGTGACGGATTCTGTCGATTTCCTTGTCCACTCTTGTGTTCTCGTGCTTTTTGATGACGCCCGAGAGATAGTCGTCGATGGAGGCGCAGGCGACGATGCCCGTCTGCGCGCGTCCGTTCATGGTCTGCTCATACAGATAGTAGCAGGGCGCGCTGTCCTGAACGAAGCTTCCGTTTTCGATCGCCGTATCCAGCATGTCTCTCGCTTTGTCGTAGACGCAGTCCTCATAGGTGCCGACTGAATCGGGAAACTGCGTCTCCGCTCTATCGATCGCAAGAAAAGAAAGCGGATTGGATTTTACAACCCGCTTTGCTTCTTCTCTGCTGTAAACATCATATGGCAGCGCCGCTATTTTGTCCTCAAGTCCTTTCGCGGGCCGAAGTGCCGCGAACGCCCTGATCTTCGCCATATAGAAACTCCTTATTTGATCACTCTGACTCTGTAAACGTCCTTGACTTCCGCGAGCTTCTTGATGAGCTCCTTGTCTGCGGGGCTGTCAAAATCGATCAGCGTGTAGGCTACTTCCTTCTTGGACTTGTTGGCCATGCCGGCGATATTGACGTCCGAAGCGCCGAGAATCTGTGTGAACTGCGTGATCATGCTGGGCTGGTTCTTATGGAAGATGCAGATACGGCTGCCCGCCGTGCACACGCCCATATCGCAATTGGGATAGTTCACGCTGTTCTTGATATTTCCGTTTTCGAGATAGTCCCTGAGTTCGTCCACCGCCATTTTCGCGCAGTTGATCTCGGACTCCTCCGTGGAAGCGCCGAGGTGAGGGGTCGTGATGCAGCCCTTCTTTCCCGCCACTGTAGGATTCGGAAAATCAGAGACATATCTGCGGACTTTGCCGGCCTCGATCGCCGCGACGACGGCCTCTTCATCCACAAGAAGGTCTCTGGCCATGTTGATCAGGATGACGCCTTTCTTCATCTTGGCGACCGCTTCCTTGCCGATCATGTGCTTTGTTGAATCCAGGAGCGGAACGTGGATCGTGATGAAGTCGCAGTTCTTATAGATATCGTCCACGTTGAGAACGTGTGTGATCTTGCGGCTCAGGTGCCATGCGGAGTCGACCGATACATAAGGGTCGTAGCCGTAGACATCCATTCCGAGGTTTACGGCGGCGTTCGCGACGATGACGCCGATCGCGCCCAGTCCGATGATGCCGAGCTTTTTGCCTTGCAGCTCCGTGCCCGCGAACTTTTTCTTTTCCTTTTCCGCTATTTTGGCAATATCCGCCTTGTCCTTATTTGCGCGTACCCAGTCGACGCCTTCGACGACGTCTCTGGATGCCAGCAGCATTCCCGCGAAGACCAGTTCCTTTACGCCGTTCGCGTTGGCACCGGGCGTATTGAAGACAACAATGCCCTTCTCCGCACATTTCTGCAGAGGGATGTTGTTGACGCCGGCGCCGGCTCTGGCGATCGCGTAGAGGTTTTCCGAAAATTCCATGTCGTGCATCGATGAGCTCCTGACAAGGATTCCGTTTGCCTCCTGAAGATCGCTGACCTGCTCATAGCGGTTGGTAAAGTTCTTGAGCCCTATAGGGGAAATGTTGTTAAGGCAAGCAAATTTATATGTCATGATTATTTCTCCGTGTGTTCCTCTTCAAATTTCTTCATAAACGCCACCAGGGCCTCAACGCCTTCGTAAGGCATTGCGTTGTAGATGCTGGCGCGCATGCCGCCGACAGATCTGTGTCCCTTGAGGCTGGTAAGGCCTGCCGCCTCGGCTTCCTTGACGAACTGCGCCTCGAGCTCCTTGTCGCCGATGACAAAGGGAACGTTCATGATGGAGCGGTCCTTTTTCTCAACGGTTCCCTTGAAGAAGCTGCTGCTGTCAAGATAATCGTAGAGGAGAGCTGCCTTCTTCTCATTGCGCTCTTTCATGGCCTCGAGGCCGCCCTGGGCCTTGATCCACTTGAACACCTTGCCGCAGATGTAGATGCCGTAGGCCGGAGGCGTATTGTAGAGGGAATCGGCGTCGGCCTGGGTCTTCCATTTGAGCATGGTGGGCGTGCAGGGAAGAACGTCGTCCCTGATCAGGTCCTCGCGGATGATCATGATGACTACGCCTGCGGGTCCCACGTTCTTCTGAACGCCGCCGTAGAGAACGCCGTATTTGGTGACGTCAACAGGCTCAGACAAAAAGCAGGAGGAAATATCCGATACAAGATCATGTCCCTTGGTGTTGGGGAGCTCCCAGAATTTGGTGCCGTAGATCGTGTTGTTCTCGCAGATATAGACATAGTCCGCGTCCTCGGGGATATCCAGGTCGGAACAGTCCGGAATGTAGCTGAATGTCTTGTCGGCGGAAGAAGCTACTGCTACTGCGTCGATGTATCTCGTCGCTTCCTGGTACGCCTTCTTGGCCCACTGTCCCGTGATGATATAAGCGGCCTTGCCGTTCTTATAGAGGTTCATGGGAACCGCTGAGAACTGCTGGTGCGCGCCGCCCTGCAGAAACAGGACTTTGTAATTGTCCGGGATGTTCATGAGCTCGCGGAGATCCTTCTCGGCTTCCTTGATGATGCCGTCGAAGACCTTGCCTCTGTGGCTCATTTCCATTACCGACATGCCGCATCCGCGGTAGTCGAGCATCTCTTCCTGCGCTTCCCTGAGAACTTCCTCAGGCAATACTGCGGGACCGGCTGAAAAGTTATAGACTCTTGCCATACTGTATATTTCCTCCTTGCAGTGTGATTGTCAGTTGCTGCTCAGTGACTCCAGGTCGGAGGCGTCGAACGCCTTCTCGATCGGAGCACCGGGTGAGACCATAGGGAATACCTTGTCATCTTCGTTAATGACGACGTCGATGAGCGTGGGTACTCCCGCCGAGAGTGCCTTCTTGAGAGCGGGCTCCACCTCGGAAGGTTCGGTTACGCGGATCGCCAGGCACCCAAGTCCTTCCGCGACCTTGCAGTAATCGACTTTATCCTCGATCACAGTCGCGCTGTAGCGCTCTCCGTAATACAGAGTCTGCCACTGTCTTACCATTCCGAGGACCCTGTTGTCAATGACAATTTCAATGATCGGGATATTATAGCGGCTCGCGGTAGCCAGTTCGTTCATATTCATGCGGAAACACCCGTCTCCGCCGATGTTGATGACCTGCCGTTTCGGGAAAGCTACTTTCGCGCCGATGGCCGCGCCCAGTCCGTATCCCATTGTTCCCAGTCCGCCGCTGCTCAAAAGTGTGCGGGGCCTCGAGAAGGTGTAATACTGGGCCGCCCACATCTGGTGCTGTCCGACATCCGTTGTGATGATCGCGTCGCCCTTTGTGAGCTCATCGAGCTTTTCGATGACCATGGGACAGGTGAGCTTTGTCTTGTCGTAAAACAGGGGATATTTGGCCTTCATCTCCTGAATCTGCTTCATCCACTCCTCATGGCGCATCGGGCTGAGTTTAGCATTCAGGTCGTGCAGCACATCTTTGAGGTTTCCGATGACGGAAAAATCGACCTTGATGTTCTTGTTGATCTCGGCCGGATCGATATCAATGTGAAGGATCTTCGCATTGGTTGCAAATTTATTGGGATTTCCGATCACGCGGTCCGTAAAGCGGGCACCCATGGCGATGAGAAGGTCGCACTTGCTGACGCCCAGGTTGGAAGTCTTGGTGCCGTGCATTCCGATCATGCCCGTGTAGTGGTCCTCGTGGCCGTCGTAAGCGCCCTTGCCCATCAGGGTGTCGCACACAGGGGCGTCGATCAGCTCGACAAATTTCTTGAGTTCCTCGCTGGCACCCGAGATCACCGCTCCGCCGCCGACATAGAGGAAGGGACGGTGAGACTGTTTGATCATCTCGATCACATGATCGATGTCGGAATCGCTGTATCTGCGGCCCTCTCCCACAAGTCTTCTGGTGTGGCTCATAGGGACATATTCCGTGACTGCACCCGTGACGTCCTTGGGAATATCGACCAGGACCGGTCCGGGTCTTCCCGAAGTGGCGATCCGGAATGCCTTGCGGATGGTATCCGCCAGGTTCTTTACATCCTTGACAATATAGCCGTGCTTGGTGATCGGCATGGTGATGCCGGCGATGTCCACCTCCTGGAAAGAGTCCTTGCCCAGAAGCGGCAGCGTCACGTTGCAGGTGATCGCGACCATGGGGACACTGTCCATATAAGCGGTCGCGATACCGGTCACGAGGTTTGTGGCGCCGGGACCGCTGGTCGCAAGACACACGCCGACCTTGCCGGTAGCCCTGGCGTAGCCGTCGGCCATATGAGAAGCGCCCTGCTCATGGGACGAGAGGATGTGGCGGATCTCATCGGAATGTTTATATAAAGCGTCGTAGACATTGAGGATCGCGCCGCCCGGATAGCCGAATACGGTATCCACTCCCTGCTCGCGCAGGCAGGCGACGACGATCTCAGCACCTGTCATTTTCATTATGGTTCCTCCCTTACTGATCGGGTAGTGTCAAGTTCACTACCTGT
>DGWK01000021.1 GCA_002395235.1 Lachnospiraceae bacterium UBA4260
TTTCATAGGTCACTTGACACTACCTGAATTTCCCCCATTCTCTGATTCACAGACTGTTTACGCAGACTATACTCCGACCGAAATCGAATCTGCATTAAGTTAAGGCTCGCCGTGCGAGCCGACACGCCGCATGCGTGTATATAAATTATAGCACATCTTCCTCACTCGCAAGAAAGCTATCCAGCAGATTGTACAGGTCTTCTCTTCCCGCTTTGTTTAAGCCTGAGAAAGGAATCACTTCGAAACTCACATCATGGCTCACGGTGCTCTTTTCTTTGATTGTTTTCCGGATCATAGCCGTCTGTTTGGCGATCTGGCTTCTCTTGATCTTGTCGGATTTGGTCGCAATGATGTACGGAGTGAACCCTGCCGCGAGAACCCAGTCGAACATCATCACATCGTTGTTCGACGGCTCATGCCGGATATCGACAAGAAGGAAAACCGCCTGGAGCATCTTGCTGGTATGGAGGTAGTTCTCGATCATTTTCCCCCACTTCTGCTTTACTTTGACGCCGGCTGTCGCATAGCCGTAACCGGGCAGATCTACAAGGTAGAACTCGTCATTGATATTGTAATAATTGATCGTCTGCGTTTTGCCGGGGGTGGCGCTGGTCCTCGCATAGGCTTTGCGGTTCATGAGCGCGTTGATCAGAGTCGATTTTCCCACATTGCTCTTTCCCGCAAATGCGAATTCAGGCTTTGTGTTTTCCGGGAGCTTACTGGTGATCCCGCACACTGTCTCCAGATTTACTGTCTTTATGACCATACATATCCCTTTCCGTGACTCTACAAATTCATTCCTGTAACTATACAATAATCGCTTCTGCAAATATTGCAGAAGCGATGTTGATGACCTGACTTATGTCAAAATATTGCAGAAGCGCTGTTCACGATCTGACCTGTGTCAAAATATCACACGCTTCACTTAGCCTCCAGAAGCTCAATAGTCTTGATCTCCGGAGCCTCTCTGATCACCTTGGGCGCTTCGCCGCTGACAACCGACTCCCTGGTGATGATGCACTCCTTAATGGTCTTGTCGGAAGGAATGGTGAACATGACGTCCATCATGACCTTCTCCATAATCGAGCGAAGTCCTCTGGCACCGGTCCCGCGCTCCACCGCCAGGTCCGCGATGGCCTCGAGAGCGCCGTCCTCGAAGGAGAGCTTGACATCGTCATAGGCAAACAGCTTTTTGTACTGTTTGCTCAGGGCGTTCTTGGGCTCCTTGAGAATGCGGATCAGAGCGTCGCGATCCAGTTCATTGAGCGTAGTGACGACCGGAACACGTCCGATAAACTCGGGGATCAGGCCGAATTTTACGAGATCCTGCGGGAGCACCTGCGCGAGCGTCTCATCCAGCTTCTTGGACTCATTGCCTTCAACGTTCGCGTGGAAGCCGATGGCTCTCTTGCCGGTTCTGGCGTTAATGATTCTGTCAAGGCCGTCAAAGGCGCCGCCCACGATAAACAGGATATTCGTCGTGTTGATCTGAATGAGTTCCTGCTGAGGGTGCTTGCGGCCGCCCTGCGGAGGAACCGATGCATTGGTTCCCTCGATGATCTTAAGCAGAGCCTGCTGTACGCCTTCGCCCGAGACGTCTCTTGTTATGGAGACGTTCTCGCCCTTTTTCGATATTTTGTCAATTTCGTCGATATAAATGATACCGATCTGAGCTCTCTCGATGTTGTAATCCGCGGCCTGGATCAGCTTCAGAAGAATGTTCTCCACGTCTTCACCGACGTAACCGGCCTCTGTGAGCGTGGTCGCGTCCGCGATCGCGAAGGGAACGTTGATGATCTTGGCCAGCGTCTGGGCGAGGTAGGTCTTACCGGATCCGGTGGGCCCCAGCATCAGAATATTGCTCTTCTGAAGTTCAACGCCGTCGTCCTCTGTCTTGCCGGGTTTAGCCTTGATGCGCTTATAGTGGTTATAAACGGCAACAGAGAGTGTCTTCTTGGCTTCATCCTGCCCGATCACATACTCGTCGAGAAATTTCTTGATCTCCGCCGGTTTGAGAAGGTTGATGCCGTCCTCCGCATCTTCTTCCTCTGTATAGTCCTCCTCCTGGAGCGACTCGTCAATGATATCGGCGCAGATCGCAACGCATTCATCGCAGATGTAGACTCCTTCAGGTCCCGCGATCAGTTTGGATACCTGATTCTCGGTCCTGTTGCAGAAGGAGCATCTGCGCGGCTGCATTTTCGTCTTATCTGCCATCAGTAATCTCCTTGCGGGTTGTATAGATCCTGTCGATCAGGCCGTATTCAAGGGCCTGCTCAGGCGTCATCCAATTATCCCTGTCAGTGTCCATGACAACCTTCTCATAAGGCTGTCCCGTATTCTGAGCGAGGATCCTGTTCATTCTTTCTTTAGTAGCTGCCATGTGCGCCGCCTGGATCGCGATATCAGAGGCCTGTCCCTGCGCTCCGCCCAGAGGCTGGTGGATCAGGATCTCCGAGTGCGGAAGGGAATATCTCTTTCCCTTTGTGCCGCCCGCCAGAAGGAACGCTCCCATGCTGGCTGCCATACCGACGCAGATGGTCGAGACGTCACACTTTACGAACTGCATTGTGTCGTAGATCGCCATACCTGCGGAGATGGAACCGCCGGGACTGTTGATGTAAAACTGAATATCCTTATCCGGGTCCTCTCCCTCGAGGAAAAGCATCTGCGCGACGATGAGCTGTGCAGACGTATCGTTCACTTCATCGCCGAGGAAGATGATCCTCTCCTTGAGAAGTCTGGAGAAAATATCGTAAGACCTCTCTCCGGTGCCCGTCTGCTCAATTACATAAGGAACTAAATTTGCCATAATAACCTCCACGAAGTAAAAGTGTAAGTGGCGGAGCGCAGGTCATTTCCGCGCTCCGCCAGCCGATCACTTCTCTACAGCATTATCAGCGACAAAGGATAAAGCCTTCTGTACGGCGATGTCCTCCATCATTCTGTCTTTCTCTCTTCCCTCAAAGATTTTCTTCACGGTCTCAAGGTCTGCACCATAAGCCTCTGCGAGCTTTGTGAGCTCTGTCTCGAAGTCCTCTTCGGTGGCGACGATATTCTCAACCTTTACAATCTCTTCAAGCACAAGGCGAGTGCGGATGCGCTTCTCAGCCTGCTCCTTGGAGTCCTCGACCATCTTCTCTCTGGTCATTCCCATGTAAGCGAAATACTGGTCGATGCTAAGGCCCTGGGACTGAAGTCTCTGTGCGAACTCGTCGACGATCTGCTCCTGCTGTGCTTTGAGCATGGGCTCGGGAATCTCGATCTCGGAATCAGCGATGATGGCGTCGATGACTTTGTTCTCTTTCTCGGTTCTTGCTCTCTCCTCTTTTCTGGTCTCCAGGTTCTTGCGGATGTCAGCCTTGAACTCCTCGAGTGTGTCGAACTCGGAAACATCGTCCGCGAACTCATCATTGAGCTCGGGAAGGATCTTCTCGGTGATCTTAAGAACAGTGCACTTAAACACTGCAGCCTTGCCTGCCAGATCCTTGGACTGATAGTTCTCGGGGAATGTGACGTTTACTTCGATCTCTTTGCCGATCTCAGCGCCGATGAGCTGCTCTTCAAAGCCGGGAATGAAAGATCCGGAACCGATGGTCAGAGGATAGTCCTCGCCCTTGCCGCCTTCGAATGCGACGCCGTCAATAAATCCCTCGAAGTTGAGGTTGATCTGGTCGCCGTCCTTGACTGCTCTGTCGGTCACTTCTTTCATGGAAGCGTTCTTTTCCTGCTCTCTCTTAAGCTCTTCCTCGACTTCCTCATCAGTGACAGCCGTGTCGATCTTCTCGATCTCTACGCCCTTGTACTTGCCGAGTCCTACCGGAGGCTTCACTGCAACAGTTGCTGTATAGATCAAAGGCATACCTGCCTGGGCCTGCTCGAGGCCGATTTCGGGATTGGAAGAGATCTCGGAGCTGATCTCGCAGTTCTGCGCAGCCTCGGGATAGGTGCTGTTGATCGTATCGTTGATGGCTTCTTCAAGGAAAATGCCTTCACCGTACATCTTCTCGATCAGCTTCCTGGGAGCCTTTCCTCTGCGGAATCCGGGAATGCTCATTCTCTTTCTCTCTTTGAGATATACCTTATTGATTGCTTTATCAAAATCTTCGGCGCTCACTTCGATTGTGAGTTTTGCCATACTCTTTTCCAGTTTTTCAACCGTAACCTTCATTGACTACTATCCTCCTGTCTGGTTTACACAATTACAGTGCATTATAACACAACAGTTTCCAAAATTCCAACATGAAAACTGTTTATTTGCGGATTCTCCCGTAAATGGACGCGAATTCTTTCATCTTGTCCGCAAGTTCCTGCGTGAGTTCTCCGGGAACAAGCCTCCAGCACCAGTTTCCGCCCAGTGTCGAGGGAGTGTTGATCCTGGCCGCGGAGCCATAATCGAGATAATCCTGAATCGGAATGATCGCCGTATCCGCGACGCTCTGCATTGCCAGGCGGATCAATTCCCGTGTGGCCTCCTGGCTGCAGCTTATTCCCGCGTATTTATTGATGCGCTCGAGCTGCTCCGAATCGGAGGACATATACCATCCTCTCGTCGTATCGTTGTCGTGGGTTCCCGTATAGACCACGGCGTTATTGCTGTAATTGTGGGGCAGATAAGCGTTTTCAATATTTCCGTCAAAAGCGAACTGCAGGACCTTCATACCGGGATAGCCCGTGCGTTTCACCAGTTTCAGGACGGAGCTTGTGAGATACCCCAGATCCTCTGCGATGATCTCCTTGTCTCCGAGCCTTTCCTTCATCGCTTTAAAGAGCGCGTATCCGGGGCCTTTGCACCACTTGCCGCCCATCGCGTCCTCGTCGCCGTAAGGGACGGCCCAGTACTCGTCAAATCCTCTGAAATGATCGATCCTGACAACGTCA
This sequence comes from Lachnospiraceae bacterium UBA4260, assembly GCA_002395235.1. GTDB lineage: Bacteria > Bacillota > Clostridia > Lachnospirales > Lachnospiraceae > CAG-791. The sequence continues at coordinate 4,882 of DGWK01000021.1, forward strand.
TAGAGCCGGAACATCTGCTCCAGTCTCTGCATCCACCAGTCAAATCCCGTCGCTTTGTGGAACTTCCAGCGGTAGATGGGGTTGCCCCAGAGCTGTCCTGTCTCAGAGAAAGCATCCGGCGGCACGCCGGCGACCACTGTCGGGAATCCCTTCTCATCGAGCTCGAAGAGTTCCGGATGGCTCCAGGTGTCCGCGCTGTCGAAAGCGACGTAGATCGGAATATCTCCGATGATCTTTATGCCTTTATCATTAGCGTAGGACTTAAGTTCCTTCCACTGTTTCGCAAAGAGGAACTGCAGGAACTCATAGAATCGGATCTCCTCGTCCAGTTTGATCCTGTAGCTGTCCATGGCTGCCGTATTTCTCATGCGGATCTCTTCGGGCCACTTTGTGAACATGTCCCCGTCAAAATATTCCTTCACAGCACTGAAGAGCGCGTAATCGGGAAGCCATTCCAGGTTGTCCCCTATGAAGTGGTTCAGCTGCATCCTGTCGTTATCATAAGCGTCGTCCGCCCATTTTTCCGAAGGGTTAATGCAGAAAGGGCTGTTCGCGTAGGCTTTGCGCAGCAGTGTATATCGGTTTCTGTAAATCTTCTCGTAGTCAACGGTGCGCGGCTCTCTTCCGAAATCAAACTGGCCCGCCGCCTCCTCGCTGATGTAGCCGGCGTCGATCAGCTCCTGCGGATCGATGAAATACGGATTTCCCGCAAACGTCGAAAAAGACTGATAGGGAGAGTCCCCGTAGCCGGTCTGTCCCAGCGGCAGGATCTGCCAGTATGTCTGTCCTGCCTCTGCCAGAAAATCGACAAATTCATAGGCTTCTTTGGAAAAGCACCCGATCCCGTACCGGGAGGGAAGACTTGTGACCGGAAGAAGTACGCCACATCTTCTGTCCATTGTTCATATCCTCATAGTTGAAAAGCAGTAATTTGTGATAAGTACAGAAGATCCCGCGGGGATCTGCGCGATCAGTAAAACCACTTCTGTTTTTTGACAATGCTCACAAATTCGCCGTTATTGCGCGTCTTGGAGAAGAGATCCAGTACCTGGTTGACAGCCTCCTCCGATTTGACGCCGTTGAAAGCGCGCCGGATCATGTTGATGGCGTCAAGTTCATCGGGCGTCAGCAGCAGATCGTCTCTTCTTGTGCTGGAGCGCTGCATATCGATCGCGGGGAAGATCCTGCGCTCGGAGAGCTTTCTGTCAAGGACCATTTCCATGTTGCCGGTTCCCTTGAATTCCTCGTAGACGACCTCGTCCATCTTGCTCCCGGTCTCTATAAGGGCCGTGGCAAGGATCGTGAGGCTGCCGCCCTCTCTCATATTGCGGGCCGCGCCGAAAAATCTCTTGGGCATATGGAGCGCCGCCGGATCGAGACCGCCGGACAGCGTTCTGCCGCTGGAAGGCTCTGTCAGGTTGTAAGCACGTGTCAGCCTCGTGATGCTGTCGAGAAGGATCATGACGTCCTTCTTGTGCTCCACCAGCCTCTTCGCTCTCTCAATGACCATCTCCGACACCCTCTTGTGGTGCTCTGGAAGCTCGTCGAAAGTCGAGTAGATCACTTCCACGTTGGGGCCTTCTATGGCTTCTTTGATGTCGGTTACTTCCTCCGGGCGCTCATCGATGAGCAGGATGATCAGGTGGATCTCCGGGTTGTTGGCTTTTACGGATTTGGCGACTTCTTTCATGAGGGTCGTCTTTCCTGCCTTGGGCGGAGACACGATCATTCCTCTCTGTCCTTTGCCTACAGGGCTCAGAAGGTCCATAACTCTCATGGATATGCTTGCCCCGGGCTTCTCCAGGCGGATCCTGTCGTCAGGGAAGATCGGCGTCATATCCTCGAAATTATAGCGCTTTGTGGCCTCCTCGGGCTTCATGTTATTGACGGACTTTACGAAAAGGAGCGCTCCGAATTTCTCTCCCTGCGTCCTGACCCTGATATTTCCTCTGACGATATCTCCCGTCTTGAGGTTAAATCTTCGGATCTGGCTGGGAGCCACATATATATCATTGTCACCCGGAAGATAATTGGCGCACCTGATAAATCCGTATCCGTCAGGCATTACTTCCAGTATGCCGTTGGCGATCTGGCCGCTGTCGAGTTCGCTCGCGAATTCATTCTTGTGGACGATCGGCGTGTCGGGCTTCTTCTGGTCGGCCTTGGGCATACGGCCGCCGTTCTGGGCGGCGAGCTGAGCCGCGTCTTCTTCGTCTTTCTTCAGAAGCGCTTCGATCAGTTCTGCCTTCTTGAGAGTGGAGATTCTCTTCATCCCTCTCTTTTTTGCTATTTCTCTGAGGTTTTGCAACGCCAGGGATTCATATCTTTCTTTTGTCATGATCCTCCTTTGGGTATTTCGGGATTTGCGCACATGACGCCGTGTGCGAGCCGCATCTTGACAAGACAATATTTGCCTGCAGGCACATGTGTGCTTCGCTTAACGCAGTTGAGATTTAAAAACGTAATGGGGTAATATTGCAGACTATCGCACGAAACAGACAGGCTAATGATGCCTGTAAGAATTATCGTTATACATTGTAAGCCCATCAAAATAAATTTTCAATCAGAGAGTTATAAATCTGCTCATTTTTCTCGGGCCATTTGCGGCAGATCTCCTCCGCCAGCGCCTTGTCCGGGACCTGCAGTCTTATTTCCATCACGGAAGTGTCTCCTTCTGTCACGCGCAGGATCACATTATACATGCCGCCCTCCGCGGGGACACAGTCCGCCCTCACTGCCTGTTCATTGCGAAGGGCAGCCCCTTCACTGACAAGAAAATCGTCCGCCTGTCTGCGGATCTCCCTGCCGAGCTGTCCGCCCAGCAGCCGCAGCGTCTGCCTGCCCTCCGCCGTGATGGCGTAAAAGCACCGGTCGCCGGAAACTCTCGAGCGGACAAGGCCGCTCTCTTCAATCTGCGCATAAGTCTCCATTAGAGAGACAAAATTGACATATCCCTTCTCAAGCAGAAACGAAGAGATCCTGTCCATGGCGATCTCCGTTCCTGTCTTGTCAAGAAGATACAAGATGATCAGTTTGTAAACCGCAAGAGGTGATGACATACTTATTCCTCGTGATCTGAATTCGGACGGGGCAGAAGGCGCTCCGGATCCGTATATCTGGTGTCCTTTGTCAGAGAAGCCATGTGTTCTCTGATCTTTTTCTCATAGCCGTTGTCCGAGGGGACATAGAATCTCTCCCCGCGCAGCTTCTCCGGGAGCATGGGCTGCCCGGCGTAGTGGCTCTCGTAATCGTGTGCATACTGATAGCCGATCCCTCTTCCGAGTCCCTGCGCGCCCTTGTAGTGGGCGTCCTGCAGATAACCGGGGATCGGCAGGCTTCCCGTCTCCCGCACGGCTCTTCTCGCCGCCATGACGGACTCCACGGCTGTGTTGCTCTTAGGCGCCGTGGCGACATATTCGGCGGCCTGGGACAGAATGATCTGCGATTCGGGCATCCCGATCCGCTCACAGGCCATCGAGCAGTTCACGGCGACGACAATGGCGTTAGGATCCGCGTTTCCCACGTCCTCGGAGGCGCAGATCATGATCCTCCTCGCGATAAAGACAGGATCCTCCCCCGCTTCGAGCATGCGCGCCAGGTAATAAACGGCCGCGTCAGGATCGCTCCCGCGCATACTCTTTATGAACGCGGAGATCGTGTCGTAATGATTGTCTCCGTTTTTGTCATAGCGGGCCGTTCTCTTCTGGATACATTCCCTCACAACATCCATGGTGAGATGAATGCGGCCGTCCGTGCTGCGCTCTGTCGTCATAATGCCGAGTTCCACCGCATTGAGCGCTCTTCTGGCGTCTCCGCAGGACATCTCGGCGAGAAAACGCGCCGCGTCTTCCCCGATCTGCGCGTCATAAGCCCCCATTCCCCGCTCCGTGTCCTCCACGGCGCGTCGGATCAGTTCCATGATATCCTCTGTCTCAAGCGGGTGAAGCTCGAAGATCATCGAGCGGGATAAGAGCGCTCCGTTTACTTCAAAATAGGGATTTTCGGTAGTCGCTCCGATCAGCGTCAGCGTGCCGTCTTCCACGAAAGGGAGGAGATAATCCTGCTGGGATTTGTTAAAGCGGTGGATCTCGTCGATAAACAGGATGGTCTTTTGCCCGAACATCCCTCGCCCGTCCTGCGCCTCCTTGACGACCTGCTCCATGTCCTTCTTTCCGGCGGTCGTGGCGTTGATCTGCCGGAACCTCGATTTTGTCGCGTTTGCGATCACCTTGGCAAGAGTTGTCTTGCCGGTTCCGGGCGGTCCGTAGAAGATCAGGCTGCTGATCTTGTCCGCCTTGATCGCCCTGTACAGGAGCTTGTCTTTTCCGATGATGTGCTGCTGCCCTACCACTTCTTCAAGCGTGGTCGGGCGCAGGCGCGCGGCCAGAGGAGACTCCGTCTCCTGTTCGCTCTCTCTCATATAGTCAAAAAGATCCATAAATCCTCTTTACTTTCCTTCCTCGGAATATGTCTTGAATGATTTGAGTTTCCATATATCTTTGTTGTATTCGGAGATCGTCCGGTCCGAAGAGAAAAATCCGGCGGCCGCTATATTCAGCAGGACCTTTCTGTTCCATGCTTCGCGGTCCTCGTAATCGCGCAGCATTCTGTCCTTTGTCTGCGCATAGTCCTCAAAATCGAGCAGGGTCATATACCTGTCCGTGTACCGCAGTTCATCGTACAGCCGCTGCAGGATCTCTCTGTGACCTGTTTCCGTCATCTGCGGTCCGACAATGAAATCAAGTGCCTCTCTGACCCTCTCGTCACTGTTATAGACGGCCGAAGGGTCATAGTCTCCCCTCTCAATATGGCCGATAGCTTCTTCCGCCTTGATGCCGAACAGGTAGATGTCCTCTCTTCCGACCAGTTCACTGATCTCTACATTGGCTCCGTCCTCCGTGCCCAGCGTCAAAGCGCCGTTCAGCATCAGCTTCATATTGCCGGTGCCCGAGGCCTCCCTGGAAGCCAGGGAGATCTGTTCGGAGATGTCGGCCGCGGGAATCAGCTTCTCCGCATAGGTCACATTGTAGTTGGTCACCATCACCATCCGAAGATAGGGGTTTACATCGGGATCGCCGTTCACGACATCCTGCAGCACAAGGAGCAGATGGATGATGTCCTGCGCAAGGACGTAGGCCGAAGCCGCTTTTCCGCCGAAGATGAAGTTGATGGGCCTCTCAGGCAGGATTCCCCTTTTGATCTCCAGGTACTTGCGGATCACATAGAGCGCCGCCAGCTGCTGGCGCTTATACTCGTGGATCCTCTTGACCAGTATGTCATAGATTCCTTCCGGAAGGAGCTGCACGCCTTCGCGCTCCTTTATAAAGGACGCGAGTCTGTGCTTTGCGCCGGACTTGATCCTTCCCAGCTCCTCCAGGGCTGTTTTATCGTCAGCCAGTTCCCTCAGCTGTTCCAGGAGGGATTGGTCAAACTTATAATCATTTCCTATTTTGTCCGTGATCCAGTCGGAGAGCTCCGAATTGCAGCCGAACAGCCAGCGGCGGAAAGAGATTCCGTTGGTCTTATTGCTGAACTTCTCCGGATAGATCTCATAGAAGCCCCGAAGCTGTGACTCCTTGAGGATCTGCGTGTGGATCGAGGCGACTCCGTTGATCGAAAAGCTGAAATGGGAGCACAGATTGGCCATGCGCACCATCCGGTCCATGCCGATGATCCAGACGGAAGGGTCCATATACCGGCTCTTGATGATCAGATCCAGCCTGTGGATGATCGGGACCAGCTGGGGCACTACCTCCGTGAGCTCATCGACCGACCACATCTCCAGTGCTTCCGCCAGGATCGTGTGGTTGGTATAAGCGCAGGTCTGCGTCACTACCTTGACCGCCTCCATAAAGGACAGCGCTTTGTCGTCCGTAAGGATCCGGATCAGCTCGGGGATGATCAGCGAGGAGTGCGTGTCGTTGATCTGGATCACGGCATAGTCGTACATCCTGCGCAGGTCGCTTTTGCGCGCCTTCATCTCCCGCAGGATCAGCTGCGCGGCGTTGCTGGCCAGGAAATACTGCTGGTAGAGCCGCAGGATCCTGCCCGCCTCGTCGGAGTCGTCGGGATAGACGAACAGCGTCAGGTTCCTGCGGATGTCTGTCTTGTCGAAGGTGATCCCGTCATGCACAATGGAGCCGTCCACACTCTCGAGGTCGAAGAGCCGGAGCTTGTTGATCCCGCTCTTGTAGCCGGCAATACTGATCTCATACAGGCGGGACCTCACCTTGCACTTGCCAAAATATACATCAAAGGAGATCTCCAGCAGATCCTCCCAGGAGTCCCACTGCATCCACTTGTCCGGGTACATCTCCTGCAGATGGTCGGAAAAGGACTGCCGGAACAGGCCGTAATGATAGTTGAGGCCGATCCCCTCCGCGGGATATCCGAGCGTCGCGATCGAGTCCATAAAGCACGCGGAGAGACGTCCCAGTCCTCCGCTTCCAAGAGAAGGTTCGGGCTCGCACTCGATCACGTTTTCCAGCTTCTTGCCATAGTTGGCCAGAAGCTTTTCGGTCTTTCTGTAGATTCCCAGATTGATCAGCGTGTTTAAAAGGAATCTCCCCGTCAGGAACTCCGCCGACACATAATAGACCTTCTTCTCTCCGCTGTTCATCTCGCTGATCGCCAGGATCCTCTTGACCAGGAGCATAAGGATCTGGTAGGTCTCTTCGTCGCCGCACTTCTCCAGCGGCTTTCCGAAGCGCTCATGCGCCAGCTCCGTCAGCTGCTGCTCCATATTCATCACCATAACGTCGAAGATCATGTTCCTGTAACCCATTGTAAGTTCCTCCCGGTACCGATTTACAAGATGGCCGTCTCAACATAACTTAGAATATAATAATACACCCGGTCCGGAAAGACCGGGCAAAAAAAGTTTAATAGGGTCTTCTGATTCCCTTCGGGTAATGGTTCTTGATCTGCCCGCCCGTGAGTTTCCCCCATCCGCAGCTGTAGCCGCAGTTCGTCACAAGGCACCACCCTTTGTTTCCGGTCACCCGCGCGCAGTCCTGCGCCCACAGGCTCTCTCCCCGCAGGTAGGCGGACGCCGCTCTCCCGTCTCCTCTGACCTCTTCTTCCGGGTCCGAGATCTCTGCCGTACAGCGCACCATGTCCGAGGTGAGCGCAAGAGCCAGGGAGTGGGAGGGCTCAAAGCGGTTCTTCCTGACCGTTCCCAGATGCAGCCCGGGCCTCAGGATCCTGAGGCCGTCCAGGCGCGCCGCTTCCGGAATCCGATACAGTTCACTGCCGAACAGGATCAGCCCGGCTTCTCCCGCGTCCGTCTCAAGCGCGGCGGCTCCCGCCTCCGTCAGAGTCTCTTTGCAAAACTGTGCCCACAGTCGAAGCGCCTCTTTGTCTCCGAGCGGTTTCAGCGCGCTGTTTTTCCGCCTCACACCAGTTCCGCTCTTTCGGAAGACGGCCAGAAAATGACCCTCTCCTTCCAGTCTGTGCGGCCACAGGCGGATACACCCTTTCAGCTTCTGCCGGATCTCATCCGGGATCCCGGCTTCCGCCGCGAAATCGGGGGATCCCGCAGAAAGCCCCGTCTTGTCCATAAAGTCTGTCCCGAGCTGTCCGGGCAGGTCCACGATCTCAAAGTCCGGATGCCGCATCAGAAACAGCCCCGCGTTCTGCTCGTTTTCCTGCGGTGCGAAGGTACAGGTCGAATAGACCAGAGTCCCGCCTGCCGCCGTCATCTCCGCGGCGCAGTCCAGGATCCCGCTCTGCCTCTGCGCACACATCCGCACATTGTCCGGGCTCCAGTTGGGAATGGCCTCTTCCTCCTTGCGGAACATTCCTTCCCCGGAGCAGGGGGCGTCAACTACAACGGTGTCAAAATAGAGAGGAAATCTCGATACCAGCCTGCCCGGTTCCTCATTCATGACGATGGCGTTTGCGATCCCCATTCTCTCTATATTCTGCGACAGGATCCTGGCCCTCGCCGGATGGATCTCATTGGAGTACAAAACGCCTTCTCCCTGCAGCATGGAGGCAATCTGCGTGCTCTTTCCTCCCGGCGCGGCGCACAGGTCCAATACCCGCATGCCCGGCTTTATGCCGGACAGGGCCGCCACTGCCATGGCGCTGGGCTCCTGCATGTAGTAGACGCCCGCCTCGTGAAAGGGATGCTTTCCGGGTCTTGTCTGCGGCTCGCAGTAATACCCGTTCGGAGCCCACGGGACCGAATCCGTCCCGAACAGAGCGGCCGGCAGGGCCGCATCCGCATTTTCCTTGCAGGCGTCGTCTTCCGGCCTCCTTTTCAGCGTATTGACGCGGAGCCCCGCTCTAGTGGGCCTGTCATAAGACGCGAGAAATGCCCGGTACTGATCCCCCAGCATCTGCTGCATGCGTTCCAGAAATTCATTCGGAAGATTATTCAAGTCTCTCCTCCCCTGTACCCTAAAAGGTGACACTTCCCGCCCGGGTCGTGTCACCTTCTGATCTGTCCTGTTTCAGATAAATAGCAAATAAAACTCTAAGTTAAAACTCTAAGATCAAAATCCCAAATCAAAATCCAGGACCGGACCTCAGATCGAATTCTCATACTTGTCCGCCTCAGTCCGAAGCATCTTCTTCCCGTTAAGTACGATATAGCCTTCCGTGGGCTCCTCATGGACAAAATAGCGGAAATCCGGCTCTTCGGAGCGGGGATGATTGTGGCCGAACTGGCGGCACGTGATATCCTGGTCCGCACCCAGCCGGTGTCCGTCCGAAGCGCGCGTCGGACGCCTGAAAAAACGGGCTCCCGGAGCGCTCTCGGTATACCATTTCCGGGATCCGGAGCTGTTCCTTTGCGCAGCACTGCTTCCTTTGTTCCCTTTGCTTCCCTTGGATGCCTGCTTCAGAAGAACGATCACTGTGACCCATACTACGATCATTACCGATAAAACAGTTGATCCCATACCTGGTTCCTTTCTCTTTCTGCGGAGCTGTCAGGCTCACCCGTTATGCCGCGCCGCTCTCCTCACGGAAGGACCGCTTTGATCGCGGACTGTGTCCCTGTGACGGAGCCCTGGATCATCTCGGGTTTTCCGCCCCCTTTGGCTCCCAGTTTGTCTCTGAGTATCTTCTGTACTTCCCTTGCGTCTCTCGTTCTGCTTGCTATGATATAGCGGTATTTTCCTTCCTCATCGCTCCCGGCGAACGCGCCGCAGATCCCGCTGTGCTCCTCGCACATCCTGTTGACAAGGTTTCTCTGCACGATGGGATCCATATTGCCGACAAAGAGGAATACGTTTTCCTGTTCCCGGGGCACCGTCTCCAGCCGCAGGAAAGCGGCCCGGTACTCGAGGTCTCTGTTCTTCTGCTTCAGGTCCCCGATCTCCGCGAGCAGGTGTCTTACGCCGTCTCCGATCTCGTCCTGGCTCCGGTTTGTGAGGTGAGAGACCTCTTCGATTCGCTGCTGCCTCTTCTGCATAAGCGCCAGAGCTCTTCTGCCGCACGCGATGAACAGACGCATTCCGCCGTTGTAGCGCAGGACCTTCACTATTTTGATCAGGCCGATCTCGCCGGTCCTTCTCACATGGGGCGCGCAGCAGGCGCAGATGTCAACATCCGGGATCGTGACGAGGCGGGTCTGCCCTTCAATCTCGATCTTGCTCCGGTAGTTTATCTTCTCCAGTTCTTCATCGGTCGGATAAGAAACTTCGACGGCAAGATCACTGTATATGACCTCATTGGCTTCCCACTCGAGAAGCATGATGTCTTCCTCGTCCAGCTGTCCGTTGACATCGAGCGTCACGGAGTTGTCGCTGAGATGAAAGCCGATGTTGTCAAATCCGTGCCTTCTGTGCATCAGCCCGGACAGGATATGCTCGCCCGTATGGTTCTGCATAAACCCGAATCTTCTCTCCCAGTTGATCTGAAGACTCACCGGTTCGCCGATCCGGAAAGGCAGCGCCGCGTCCGCGCAGCAGCTCACAATGTGGCAGATCTCGCCGTCCCTGATCTGCGTATCGGTCACCGCCAGCATCTCTTTTCTCCTGTTAAGGCGGTCTATGGAACAGATCCAGCCGATGTCCGAGGACTGTCCGCCCGCTTCCGGGAAAAATACTGTCCGGTCCGTGACTACTTCATACAATACGGGAGCCGTTTCCCTTTCTCCCCGCTCGTCGAAGGCTTCAATCCGCCGTATGCTCACGACTGCAGCGGTACATGATGTCAAATATGCATTTCTGTCGTAGAGTCTCTCCGTTTGTGTCACCTCAGTCATCCCGTTCAACTGTCAGATCTATCTGCCTTGCCCGCTTCCATCTTCAGATAGGCGTTGATAAAGCGGTCGATATCGCCGTCCAGAACCGCAGAAGTATTGCTGGTCTCCTCGCCGGTCCTGGTGTCCTTCACCATCGTATAAGGCTGCAGTACGTAGGAACGGATCTGGCTGCCCCAGGCGATGTCCTTGACTTCGCCGCGGATTCCGGCCAGCTTGGCCTGCTCCTCTTCCATCCTCTTCATGTAGAGCTTTGCTTTGAGCATCTGCATGGCCTTGTCCTTGTTCTGGAACTGGGAGCGCTCATTCTGGCAGGTCACGACGATCCCCGAAGGGAAGTGTGTGATACGGATTGCCGAAGAGGTCTTGTTGATGTGCTGTCCGCCCGCGCCGCTGCTTCGATAAGTATCAATGCGGATATCGTCGGGATTAATGACGATATCGATATCTTTCTCGATGTCGGGCATAACGTCACAGGAGACAAAAGAAGTCTGTCTTTTGCCCTGCGCGTTGAAAGGCGAGATGCGGACAAGTCTGTGCACACCTCTCTCGGACTTGAGGTAGCCATAGGCGTTGGTTCCGTTGATCTGGAAATCCACCGATTTGATGCCCGCCTCGTCGCCGTCGACATAGTTCATGACGTCGATGCTGAAACCCTTGCGGTCCGCCCAGCGCGTGTACATCCTGTAGAGCATGGAGCACCAGTCGCAGCTCTCCGTGCCGCCGGCGCCCGCGTTCAGGCTCACGATGGCATTGGAGTCGTCGTATTCGCCCGTGAGCAGTGTCGAGAGCCTCATGTCTTCAAGCTTTTCCTTAAAGGCGTCCAGATCCTCCCTGATCGTCTCGATCACGGAGCGGTCATCCTCTTCGTTGCCCATCTCGATGAGCATCATCATTTCCTCATAGGACGTGCTGAGCTTGTCTGCTTCTTCCACCAGCGTCTGCAGGTCCTTGAGCTGTTTCATTTTCTTGTTGGCAGTATCTGCGTCGCTCCAGAAATCCGGGGCTTCCGACTCCCTCGAAAGCTCCTCGATCCTCTGTTTCTTATAATCCAGGTCCAGTGAATCCCTGACTTCCTCAAGCGGCTCCTCATACTGCTGCAGTTCGAGTTTCATCTGGTCTAATTCGATCATTCGCTGTCTCTCTCCTTAAAATCTATGGTAACTGTTCAACGGACTGCGTCTTTTTATCAAATGCCGCGTCCGTGGCAGTTCTTGTACTTCTTGCCGCTTCCGCAAGGGCAGGGATCATTGGGGTAGATCTTCTTCTCTACCCTTCTCTTGGGATCCTTCGCCGTCGTCTCGTCCTTATTGGTGCCGGTCACCTTGGCGACTTCCTCTCTCTCCACCTTCTGCTCGACCTTAATATGGAACAGAACGCGGACCGTCTCCTCCATGATATTGCGGTTCATCTCATTGAACATGTCGTAGCCGGCGATCTTGTATTCCACAAGAGGATCGTGCTGGCCCAGGGCCTGCAGGCCAATGCTCTGGCGGAGCTGGTCCATGTCGTCGATGTGGTCCATCCACTTTCTGTCCACGACCTTTAAGAGGACGACGCGCTCGATCTCACGGACCGCTTCCTCATCCGGGAACTCCGATTCTTTGCTCTCATATGCCTCTAGGGCCTCTTCCTTGAGCTGCTGCTTGAGGCCGTTCTTGGTGCGCTCCTTAATCCTTCCTCTGTTGATGACCTTCAGCGGAATGGTAGGCAGGAGCAGCTCGTTGAGCTCCGTCAGGTTCCAGTCGTCGCTGTCCTGGTCCTCGGAGATACTGGTATCCACAGCTCTCTCGACGATCTCGGAGATCATATTGAGGATGGAATCTCTCATGCTCTCCCCGTCGAGCACCTGGCGGCGCTGCTTGTACATGATCTCTCTCTGCTCGTTCATGACCTGGTCATAATCGAGAAGGTTTTTACGGATTGCGAAGTTGTTGGCCTCGATCTTCTTCTGCGCTCCTTCCACCGCCTTAGTGAGCGACTTGTGGGAGATCTCTTCGCCTTCCGGAATCTTGAGCGCGTTGAACATGGCGATCATCCTGTCGGAACCGAACAGGCGCATGAGGTCGTCCTCAAGGGAGATATAGAAGCGGGACTCACCGGGGTCTCCCTGACGTCCGCTTCGGCCTCGCAGCTGGTTGTCGATACGTCTGGACTCATGTCTCTCCGTTCCGATGATCCTGAGTCCGCCGGCCGCCTTGGCCTCTTCGTCCAGTTTGATATCGGTACCACGGCCTGCCATGTTTGTTGCGATAGTGACAGCTCCGTGCTGGCCGGCCTGCGCTACGATCTCCGCTTCCATCTCGTGGAACTTGGCGTTGAGTACGTTGTGAGGGATACCCTCTCTCTTGAGCATTTTGGAGACATCCTCGGAGACCTGGATCGTGATGGTGCCCACAAGGACCGGCTGTCCTTTGGCGTGTGCTTCCTTGACGGATTCTACGACCGCTTTATATTTCTCTTTTTTGGTCTTGTAGACCGCGTCCTGATGGTCTTTTCTGATGACCGGCCTGTTGGTGGGAATCTCAATGACGTCCATGCCGTAGATCTCGCGGAACTCGCGCTCTTCGGTCAGGGCCGTACCGGTCATACCGCACTTCTTGTCGAACTTGTTGAAGAAGTTCTGGAAAGTGATCGTGGCAAGTGTCTTACTCTCTTTTTTGACCTTGACGTTTTCCTTGGCCTCGATCGCCTGGTGCAGGCCGTCGCTGTATCGTCTTCCGGGCATGACGCGGCCCGTGAATTCGTCGACGATCAGGACCTGGTCGTCCTTGACGATATAATCGTGATCTCTGTGCATCAGGTTGTTGGCTCTGAGCGCCAGGATGATGCAGTGCTGGATCTCCAGGTTCTCGGGATCCGCCAGGTTGGGGATATGGAAGAATTTCTCTACCTTGGAGACGCCTTCCGCCGTGAGGTTGACTACCTTGTCTTTCTCGTTGACGATGAAATCTCCGGTCTCTTCTCTCTCCACACCCATGATCGCGTCGATCTTGGACAGGTCCTCCATATCTTCGCCGCGCTTCATCTGCTTGGCCAGAATATCGCAGGCCTCATAGATCTTTGTGGACTTGCCGCTCTGGCCCGAGATGATCAGGGGCGTTCTCGCCTCGTCGATCAGTACGGAGTCGACCTCGTCGATGATAGCGTAGTGGAGCTCGCGAAGGACCAGATTCTTCTTGTAGATGGCCATGTTGTCGCGCAGGTAGTCAAATCCCAGCTCATTGTTGGTCACATAGGTGATGTCGCAGTTATAGGCCTGCTGCCTCTCCTCGCTGGTCATGCTGTTGAGGACGACGCCGACCGTAAGTCCCATGAACTGATAGACCTGTCCCATCCACTCCGCGTCACGCTTGGCCAGATAATCGTTGACCGTGACTACGTGTACGCCTCTTCCCTCAAGGGCGTTGAGGTAGGCGGGCATTGTCGCCACCAGCGTCTTACCTTCACCGGTTCTCATCTCCGCGATGCGGCCCTGGTGAAGGATGATGCCGCCGATCAGCTGGACGCGGAAGGGTTCCATTCCCAGTGCCCTTCTGGCGCCTTCTCTGACGGCTGCGTACGCCTCCGGCAGGATGTCGTCGAGCGTCTCCCCGTCCGAGAGTCTTTTCTTAAATTCTTCTGTCTTGGCCTTGAGCCCTTCGTCGCTCAGTTCGACCATCTGAGGGCGCAGATCTTCGATCTTCTTCACGAGAGGCTCAATTCTCCTGAGTTCTCTCTGACTGTGTGTACCGAAAATCATATCTGTAAATTTAGACATATTCTTTACTCCTGATCTCATTGCCCGCGCTGCGGGCTTATGCGCATATTATCTGACATAATACCATAAAACGCTGCGATCCGCTATGACCGGCGCTCAATTCACAAAGATTCCCTGCCTGAAACAGCGGACGTAGCCTTCTGCCCCTGTGCCCCCAGGATCTTATAGAGGAGCCTGTAGAGCTCTGCGGCCTCCTGCGGCTCGAGATTGACGCAGCTGGACATGGACTGCGGAATGCTCAGCGCTTCTTCTCTGAGTTCCCATCCCTTCTCCGTCACACTGACGATCAGGTTGCGCTCATCTTCCTTGGAGCGCTTTCTCTCGAGATATCCCTTGTTCTCAAGCTTCTTGAGCACCGGCGTCAGCGTTCCCGAGTCGAGAAAGAGCGCGAGGCCCAGTTCCCTCACATTCATGCTCTTGTTTTCCCACAGAGCCATCATGGTTATGTACTGGGTATAGGTCAGGTCGACCTCGTCGAGAAAAGGCTTGTAACGTCTTATAATCTCTTTGGAGCACGCATAAAGCGGAAAGCACAGCTGGCTTTTCAGCTTCAGGCAGTCGTATCTGTCGCTCATGGATCTCATTCCTCCGCAATGAATTGAATTTATCGAAAGGGCGGTATCTTCCGTTGTGACTGCATGGCAGAAACGGCCGCACCATGCAATCGAATTTACCACAATTTAATAGTGATTGCAATCCGATCCTTGCATAAATGTATAACTATTCAGCACCCCGGAAAAAATACAAAAAGAGAGGCAGCCTGATTGAGGATCAGATCCTCATCAGCCGCCTCCTCTTTCTAATTACTCTAAGTCGCTCTTTCTCTTTTCAGGTCTTAGTCCTGAAGTGCGCCCCAGCTGTCAAAATAATAGGTCCTGCCGTTAATGACGTTTCTTCCTGTGGCCATTACACCGTTGCTTTTCAGATAGTAGGTATTTCCGTCTGCGTCATGATGCCAACCCGTCTTCATATCTCCGCTCTTGTTGAAATAGAAGTAATATCTGTTGATCTTCACCCAGCCGGTCTTCATCCTTCCATTGGATGCCAGATAATAGTACTCTCCTCCGACAAAAAGCCAGCCGGTTTTCATGGATCCGTTCGACTTTTTGAAATAATACCAGCTTGCGCCGATCTTCTTCCAACCGGTCACCCGTGTGCCGTCACTGTTAAAGTAGTAGTAACGCCCGTTGACCTTGAGCCAGCCGGTCTTCATGACGCCCTTGGTGCTGAAGTAATACAGCTTGCCGCCGATACTCTTCCAGCCGGTCAGTCTCGCGCCTGTGACGCCCAGATAGTAATAATTTCCGTCAAGCTGCAGCCAGCCCTTCTTCATCTTGCCGTTTACATAGTAATAATAGCTGCCGCCGGACTCTACCCATCCATTAGTGCCGGACGATACGGCGGGAGTCTTCTCCGAGCC
>DGWK01000018.1 GCA_002395235.1 Lachnospiraceae bacterium UBA4260
TAAATAAATAGCTGCTCTGTTGTGACTGATGGTTCACAACAGAGCAGCTATTTTTAACCAACCCGTTAACGGCAAAGCTCATTTTTAAGTATTACTGTTTTATGAACACTGCGCTAATGGCCGGATTTTTTTGTGTTTTCCCTTGGTTGGATTACGTGTTCCCTTGGTTGGATTATATGAAGGAAATTTGCTCAGCCTGCCCCCATGGAATATTTTGAAATGTACTGAAAATCTGTAAATAGAAGTGCATTTCTCGGATAGTTGGATCATAAAGCTCATAACAAAGGCGCTGGCCCCCATACAGTGCGGTGATCACTTCCTGCTATGGAGGCCAGCGAGAAAGAATTTTTGTTTTTGGTCCAACTCAAGTGTAATATGGCTTGTTTTCTTTACAATGGGCCGACGATCAGGAAATTCGGTGGGGGCCGGGAGAGTAAAAAGTATTCAAATAATCCAACGCAATTTCTGGCAGGTAATAATGACGCCCACTCTGACGCCAGAGTGGTCGCGGAGCACTCTCCGCAACCACGTGGGCGTCATTTTCGCCGAATCACGGCCATCCTGACGCCGGAGTGGTCACGGAGCACTCTCCGCAACCACTCGGACGGCAGACTGGAGCTAAAAATGTGTCACGAGATACGTCCCCGTGACACAAAAGAAAAACCCGTCATCAGGATCCCTGATGACGGGTTTCATTCGTGCGCCTCCAGGGACTCGAACCCTGGACACCCTGATTAAGAGTCAGGTGCTCTACCAGCTGAGCTAGAAGCGCATATCTGTATTGCTTCTGTATTTGTGAAGCGAATGTTATTATAGTGCTTTATGAATAGAAATGCAAGCACTAATTTTAAAAAAGTTATTACAAAATTTACTTGCATCCAAGAGCCCGATATGGTAAAGTAAGTCTTGCTTCGAACAAAGCATATGGCTCGTTGGTCAAGGGGTCAAGACGCCGCCCTCTCACGGCGGAATCATGGGTTCGATTCCCGTACGAGCTACGAATAGACTGTCAGAGAAATCTGGCAGTTTTTTTTTGCCCAAGCTGATGGTATCATTGTATAGACAGTAAGGACTTCTAATCCCAAGGGAGGTAAATATGGACAGTATCGTAATCGGCATCGCCGGCGGAACCGGATCCGGTAAATCGACATTTACGAACAGACTCAAGGAAGCATTCGGTGATCGTGTATCAGTGATCTATTACGACAATTATTACAAGTCACACGATGACATCCCCCTTGAGGAGAGAAAACTGATCAACTATGACCATCCGGATTCTTTTGAGACGGATCTTCTGGTCGAGCATCTGCAGAAGCTCAAAAATGGCGAATCGATCGAGTGTCCGGTGTACGATTATACGGTCCATAACAGAACCGATAAGACGATCCGGATCAATCCCGCGGAGGTCATTATCGTCGAGGGAATCCTGGTGCTTTACGATCCGCGCCTGAAGGACCTGATGAATATCAAGATTTATGTGGACGCGGACGCCGACGAGCGAATTCTTCGAAGAGTGATCCGCGATGTGAAGGAACGCGGCAGAGATGTGGAAGGGATCGCCCAGCAGTATCTGACGACGGTCAAGCCGATGCACTATATTTTTGTGGAGCCGACGAAATACAGCGCGGACCTGGTCATCAACAGCGGACTCAATGACGTCGCCTTTGACGTGATTAAGGTGAAGATCGATACGCTCCTGAAGGACCAGAAGACTGAGCAGTAAAATATATTCGGACATATATTTGGAAATATATTCGGAAACGGTGGGAAAATGATCACTACTTTTACCGGCCCTATGCACAGCGGCAAGAGCGAAACAATGATCAGGTATTACAACAAGATCTACAATAAGGACAGCATTCTTGTCTTTAAGCCCAAGGTGGATACCAGGGACGAAGGTATCATCAGGAGCAAGGGCAGCAGCAAGTACATTGACGCGATCTGCATCCAGGAGCTCGGTGAGATCACAAATTATGTGACGGAGGACATCACGAACATCTTTATCGATGAGATCCAGTTCATGAAGGGCAGTGTCAAAACATTGCTGAGCCTCTCGATCATGGATGACATCGACATTTACTGCGCGGGCCTGAATATGACGTCGGAGCAGGAGCCTTTCGGGATCATGCCGCAGGTGCTGGCTGTGAGCGACAAGGTCATCAACACCTATTCGTCCTGCAATGTGTGCGGAAGGAAAGCGATCTACACCTATTACGACGGAAACAAAGAGAGCGACGTCCTGGTCGGCGACGAAGGCTACAAGTCCCTCTGCAGGAGATGCCTGCGAAGGATCCTGGTCAAAAAAGGCGATAACAGACTGACAAATCTGCATTAGAACGGCAAATGCGCGCCGGCAAACCAAGCAGAAGCATATTTGCTGAGCAATAAGAATAGAAATGAAAAAATAGAAATGAATATAGAAAGGAACAAAAAACTGATGAACGAGACACAGAGACAGATTATCCTCACAGGTGACCGCCCCACGGGACGTCTTCACCTCGGCCACTATGTCGGCTCCCTGAAGCGCCGCGTGGAACTTCAGAATTCCGGCAAATTTGATGAGATCAATATTTTGATCGCCGATGACCAGGCGCTGACGGACAACGCCGACAACCCCGGCAAGATCAGGGACAACATCATCAACGTCGTGCTGGATTATCTGTCCGTGGGACTTGATCCCGCAAAGACCACAATCTGTGTACAGTCGGCTCTTCCGGCGCTGCACGCGCTGACTTTCTATTATATGAACCTGGTCACGACGGCGCGCCTCTCCCGCAACCCTACCGTCAAGGCGGAGATGCAGATGCGCGGGTTTGCCGATGAAGGACTTCCGGCGGGATTCTTCACCTATCCCGTGTCCCAGGCGGCGGACATCACGGCTTTTGACGCGACGGTCGTGCCGGTCGGAGAGGACCAGCTGCCGATGATCGAACAGACCAGGGAGATCGTGCAGAAGTTCAACAATACTTATGGCGAGACGCTGGTCATGCCCAGGGCCATGATCCCCGAGAATGAGACGCAGCGCCGTCTTCCCGGCGTGGACGGAAAGGCCAAGATGAGCAAATCACTCGGAAACTGCATTTACCTCAGTGACAGCTCCAAGACGGTCAAAAAACAGGTCAACGGAAAGATGTTCACAGACCCCACGCACCTTCGGATCGAAGATCCCGGCCACACGGAAGGAAACGTCGTGTTCACGTACCTGGATGCTCTCTGCACGGATGCACACTTTGCGGAGTACCTGCCCGAGTACGCGAATCTCGAGGAGATGAAGGAACACTACCGCAGAGGAGGCCTCGGCGACGGCGTCTGCAAGAAGTTCCTGATCAATGTTCTCGAAGAAGAACTGAGCCCCATCCGCGCGGAGCGCGCCAAGTGGGAGGCGGACATCGACGCGGTCTATGACATCCTTCTGGAAGGAACCCGCAGGGCCCAGGAGACGACGAACCGCACACTCGAGCGCGTCAGAAAAGCGATGAGGATCGACTATTTTGACGACCGCAGGATCGTGAAAGAGTGGGAGGCGCTTCTCAAGGAAGCCCAGCCCAGAGGAGGAAGACGCTGAGCTACGGGAAGGGAAGTATAGGAAATCCTCAGCGGGATTTGCGCAAGAACAGAGATAAATGACATATTGACATAGTGAGAACGGACTTTCATTGCGGGAAGTCCGTTTTTGCTTTTGTAAGAGGCATTTTTGACGATAAATAAGCGATATACTCCTTTTAAAGAAGTTGCCATGTCGTGTATAATAAGCATGATAGCTTACAGTATACACGCGTGCGGGCGGACGGCGGCAGGGCAGGTAAAAGTGCATGCGGCGCGGCGACCCGCGAGCGAATCCGGATCAGATCCCGGGATAGAATACTAATAAATGCGTTTTAAAAGGAGAGGAAGGAAATGGCCGAGAAAAAAGCAGCTGCAAAGGCAGCTCAGGAGCAGGTGGTGAAGGAAGTCAAGGAAGCGGCCGGCGCCGCAGAAGCCGAGGCTCCCAAAGCCGCCAAGAAGACCACCAGAACCAGGAAGACTACAGCGAAAGCAGATGCAGCCGAGAAGCCGGCAAAGAAGACAACCGCCAAAAAAGCGACTGCGAAAAAAGCCGCTGAGAAAGCTGCTGCGGAGAAAGCTCCTGCTAAAAAGACTACGAGGACCAGAAAGACCGCGGCTAAGAAAGCCGAGGCTCCTGTAGCGAACATTGAGAATCCTGTAGTCACAAAGATCAAGGAAGGCGCAGCGCCGATCATTGAGAAGGTCAAAGAAGATGTGAAGGCAGAAGCCGAAGCACTTAAGGCGGACGCTGTTAAGACAAAAGCGGAAGTGAAGGCGGACGCTAAGGCAGTCGCAGAGAAGATCAAATCCGACGCGGCGGCAGTAGAAGCTGTCACCACAGAAGTCAAGGCAGCAGAGCCTGAGCTCGAAGTTGTCAAAGAAGTTCCTGTGGCAGAGGCCAAAGAAGAAGCTAAGGAAGAAGCTCCTGCGGCAGAGGCCAAAGAAGAGGCTCCCGCAGCAGAAGAAGCTAAGGAAGAGGCCCCTGCGGAAGAGGCAGCTCCCGCTGAGCCCGAACTGCCCCAGCCCAGAAGAAGCATCGCCTTCATTGGTTCCGAGTGCTATCCTTTCGTCAAGACCGGCGGACTCGGCGACGTCATGTACGCGCTTCCCAAGGCTCTGATCAAGCAGAACTGCGACGTCAAGGTCATTCTTCCCAGATATAAATGCATCCCTCAGAAGTACCAGGAGAAGATGGTCTACCGCGGTGCCTTCCACATGGACCTTTGCGCCGACGGACGCACCTACTATGTAGGCATTATGGAATATGTGTGGGACGGCGTTGTCTATGATTTCATCGACAATGAAGAGTTCTTCAGCGAAGGCAAGCCTTATACTAACCTTGTCGACGATATTCCGAAGTATTGCTATTTTGGCAAGGCTGCGCTGGCGGCACTCAACTATATGGACTGGATCCCGGATGTGATCCACTGCCACGACTGGCAGGCGGGCCTCGTGCCGATCTATCTGCGCACCATGTTCGACAATACGCCGATCGCGCGCTCCAAGGTCATGATCACGATCCACAACCTCAGATTCCAGGGAATCTACAACATTCCCACCATCAAGTACTGGTCCGGCCTTCCGGATTATGTCTTCAACAAGGATGTGCTCAAGCAGGGATATGATGACGCCAACATGTTCAAGGGCGGCCTGGCATATGCCAACGTGATCACCACGGTCAGCGGAACTTACGCACAGGAGATCCAGACTCCTTTCTACGGCGAGAACCTGGATGCGCACCTGCGCTATCATTCCGGCAAGCTCCACGGCATTGTCAACGGCATCGACTACGATATGTGGAATCCCGCCGAGGACAAGCTCCTCGAAGCTCCTTACAGCGTAGAGGACGTCATCGCGAAGAAGAAAGCCAACAAGACCGCTCTGCAGGAAGAACTGGGTCTTGAGAAGGACGAGGGCAAGTTCGTCATCGGCCTGATCTCCCGTCTGACCAACCAGAAGGGCCTTGACCTTGTCAACGCGATCATTCCGGATCTGATCGACGGAAACACGCAGATCGTAGTTCTTGGTACCGGCGACGCCGTTTACGAGGATTCCTTCCGTTACTATGAGAACGCTTACAAGGGAAGTGTCTGCTCCAACATCATGTACGATGAGGGAAGAGCGCACAAGATCTATGCGGGCTGCGACGCCCTGCTGGTTCCTTCCCAGTTCGAGCCCTGCGGACTGACACAGCTGATCGCCATGCACTACGGCACAGTGCCGATCGTCCGCGAGACCGGCGGCCTCAAGGATACGGTCGATCCTTACAACAAGTACACAGGCGAAGGCAACGGCTTCACATTCGACAGATATGAGTCCGGACTTCTTCTGGATGCCTGCAACAGAGCAAAGACCCTGTACTTCGAGAACCGCGAAGGCTGGGATACCATGGTACAGCGTGACATGAACAAGGACGTCTCCTGGGAGGCTTCCGCGAAGCAGTACCGCGATCTGTATGTGCAGATGACACAGTAAGACGCGTCAGCTCGGATTTTAGAACAACAACAGAAAACCTGCCTCACCGAAGGGTTTTCGGTGAGGCAGGTTTTTTGTAATTATACAGCACCCCGGGAAAAAGATCAAAATAAGGGCCGGGGAGCTCGCTCACCGGAACATTTTTGATCTTTTTTCCGGGGCGGACAAGGCGCGGAGCGCCTCTGGACGCCCACAGTCCCGAATGCAAAGCATTTGGGACTGTGGGTGCTGAGTAATTATATTTTTTACCTGGGTGGAGGTGGAGCTCACTCCCAGAACTCCTTGTTTCCGGTCTTGGGACCGAGCGCCGAGCGCAGCTCCATCATGGCCGTGTAGTTGGGAAGGAGGAAAGTAGTGCACTTTTCCTGTTCGAGCTCATCGACGAGCTTCGTATAGTCCGTCACGAGCTCCATGCGGCTCTCATCGGCGCCCGCCCTCACAAGGCGGTCGTAGAGGTCCTGCGCCTTATCGCCGCAGACGTAGAGCTTTCGCAGATAAGGATCTGTGCAGAGTTTCTCGTAGTCCGTGTTCTCGATCCAGGATATATCGTGGCCGTCGCCGGTCCTGTTGTTGAGGCAGAGAACGGCGTTGAAATCATCCTTAAAACTGGTCACATAGGTGAACGCCTGATTGCAGCCCGCCGGGTTCTTGACGAGGATCATCTGCAAAACGCTGTCGCCGAGGTGGAAGGTTTCCATGCGCCCGAAAGCGGACCGGACGTTGGAGAGCGCCTGAATGGCCTCCGAGACGGGAAGACCGAGGGCTTTATAGGCAGCGATGCATGCGGCGGCATTGTAGACGTTGTAGACGGCGGGGAGGGAGACGTAGACTTCCTCTGTATTTTGGCCCATCTGCACGTGGAATGTGCTGCCGTTTGTATCCGTGCTGTCAATAGAGGTGACCGCGACGTCGGGAGCGATGCGGCTGTATCCGCACTTCGGGCAGCGGAATCCGCCGAGGTGGGCGTAAATGTGGTAGTCATATTCGTAATCGCCGCCGCACTTGGGGCACTTGCCGGCGTCTGTCAGATCCACGTCGCCCTGCACGCCGACGCTGCTCTCAAGGCCGTAGCGGATCACCTTATTGGGATTTCCGAGTGAGAGCGAAGAGGACTGCGTGTCGTCGGCGTTGAGGACCAGCACGGAGCCGGGGCTGAGCTTTACGCCTTTTCCAATCTCTGCCAGTGTGTTTTCGACGCTGCCGAAGCGGTCCGCCTGATCGCCGAACAGGTTGGTCACGACGATGGCCTTGGGATGGATCAGGGGAACGACCTGCTTGAGGGCGGCTTCGTCCACCTCCAGAACGGCGTAATGATTGCGCGGCCTTCCCAGCCAGTCGGTGTCGCACAGAAGGTCGGACGTGATGCCGTGCAGGAGGTTTGCCCCCGACTTGTCGCGGTGGCAGTCATAGCCGTTCTCGGAGAGGGCGTGCTCGATCATATTGCAGGTGGTAGTCTTTCCGTTGGTGCCCGTCACGACAACGATCTCCATATCTTCAGCCGGAACAGAGAGTATGTTCCGGGAGATCTTCATGGCAATGGTTCCGGGGAGGGCGGTGCCTCCGCGGCCGGTCTTTCTGAGGACCGCGCGGGTCAGTTTGCAGGATGCTATGGAAAGCATAGCCTGGAGTTTATTAGGTTTCTTCATTCTTTTTTACCTTTTTACTGCCGCCGATTTGCGGCGGGATGAATTTGTGATCTGTTTTCTTCAGCGCCGCTTTGCGGATGCCGGCATTTGATGATGGGGCTGACTCGCTCCGCGGGCGTTGAATTGTAACTATTGTGCATTTTAGCACTAGTTGCGGAAGTTTGGAACGGAATGTTTTTGCAAGAATGCATATATCTTTGTATCTGTCCACAGGTTATACTTTGATGATTGAAGCAAAAAGCGCATAAATATAACAATTCTATAAGGTTTGCACCAAAGCATGAAAAATGCCGGGAAAAATAGTATAATTATATAACTATGCATGATCCATGGTCACATCGCTTGTTTACTGCATTGTTTGCATACATAGGAACCGAAAGGAGAGTTGCCGATGGCACTGCTCGATCAAATAAAAGGACCTAATGACATAAAGAAACTGTCGCCGAACGAATTAGACGCTCTTGCGGAAGAGATCAGACGTTTTCTGGTGCGAAATGTCAGCCTGACGGGAGGGCACCTCGCCAGCAACCTGGGAGTCGTGGAGCTCACGATGGCGCTGCACCTGGCGCTTGATCTTCCCAAGGACAAGATCGTATGGGATGTGGGACATCAGTCTTATACACACAAGATCCTGACGGGACGGAAGGACAAATTCATGACGCTGCGCCAGTACGGAGGCATCAGCGGATTTCCCAAGCGCTCGGAGAGCGATTGCGATGTCTATGACTCGGGGCACAGCTCGACGTCGATCAGTGCCGCTCTGGGCATGGCCCGCGCGAGAGACCTTCTGGGAGAGAAAAGGACCATTGTCGCCGTGATCGGAGACGGCGCCCTGACTGGAGGAGTGGCCTACGAGGCGCTCAATGACGCCTCCCAGCTCGGCTCCAACCTGATCATTATATTAAACGATAACAACATGTCCATTTCACCGAACGTGGGAGGACTGTCCAGCTACCTGAGTGAGATCCGCACATCGGACGGCTATATCCAGCTGAGGGATAAGATCCACGATTCGCTGAGCGACGCCGTTCCGGGCGTCGTCAAAGGCATCAGCCGCGCCAAGCAGTCGCTCAAGTCGCTGATGGTCCCGGGCATGTTCTTTGAGGAGATGGGAATCACTTATCTGGGGCCCATCGACGGGCACAATATTAAGAACATCGCAAAATCCATCGAGGACGCAAAGCGCGTCAACAAGACCGTCCTGATCCATGTCTGCACCAAGAAAGGAAAAGGATACCTGCCCGCAGAGAGAAAACCCGCTCAGTTTCACGGGACGCCGCCCTTTGTTGTCAAAACAGGGCAGCCCGCAAAGGCTGTGAAGGCGGAGTCTTATACGGATGTGTTCTCCTCCGAGGTGCTCAAGATTGCGGAAGCCGATCCCGCGATGGTCGCCATTACGGCAGCCATGGAGGACGGCGTAGGCCTTCGCTCGTTCCATATAAGGCACCCCAGGCGATTTTTTGATGTGGGGATCGCGGAGCAGCACGCGGTATCGTTCGCGGCAGGACTCGCCGCCGGCGGTCTCAAGCCGATCTTCGCCGTCTATTCGACCTTCCTGCAGCGCGCTTACGACGAGATCGTGGAGGACGTATGTCTCCAGAAGCTGCCGGTCGTGTTTGCCGTGGACCGGGCGGGCCTCGTGGGCGCGGACGGGGAGACCCACCAGGGAATCTTCGATCTGTCCTATTTCTCGTCCATGCCTGGCATGACGGTCATGGCGCCCAAGAACGGGCAGGAACTGCGGGACATGCTCCGGTTTGCCATGGAACTGGGAAGCCCCGCGGCCATCCGCTATCCGCGCGGCGCGGCCTATACGGGCCTTGGCGAGTTCCGGGCTCCGATTGAGGCCGGAAAAGCGGAGATGCTCTATGATGAGGGAGGAATCCTGCTTCTCGCAGTCGGAAATATGGTCAAGACGGCCCTCAAGGTCAGAGATGCGCTGAAAGAACTGGGGCTGAAATGTTCGATCGCCAACGCGCGATTTGTGGCGCCCATGGACACGGAACTGCTGCGGGAAGCGGCAGGAAAGTACTCCATGATCGTCACCATGGAGGAAAATGTGTACAGCGGCGGATTTGGAGAGCATGTCGCTGCTTGGTACGCGAGGCAGGGACTGAACGTGTCCCTTGTGCAGATCGCTATTCCGGATATGTTTGTGACGCACGGTTCTCCCGCGCAGCTTAGCAGGCTGACGGGGATCGATGCGGAGTCGGTCGTCGCTAAGATCCTGGGTGTGTCAGGGGGACGTATCAGCTGACACATTTTGAGAGTGAAAAGGGCGTGTGAAAAATGAGAAA
>DGWK01000028.1 GCA_002395235.1 Lachnospiraceae bacterium UBA4260
GCATGCAGAGAGAAGTCAAAATGAGCGAGAAGATCGAGCGCAGAAAGCAGCGCAGAAAGTCCTCAGGGGAATGAAAAGGGATGAAAAACCGGTGAAACCGCAAAAATCCAATGTTGATAAAACGCGGTTTTCGGCCTGTTTTTCGGCCCGTTTTATCAACATTTTATCAACATTGAAGTCCAAGATATGCAAGGAGATGCCAGTTTATGCCGGATTTCAATGAAATCGAAAATCGCGGAAACCCGCATAAAATAAGGCAAAACGCGGCATAAGCTGGCAAAAAATTGCATGATAAAAATTTTATTCATTTGCCATGGAAACATCTGCCGCTCACCAATGGCAGAATTTGTAATGAAGGACCTCGTAAAGAAGGCCGGTCTCGAGGACCGTTTCGAGATCGCTTCCGCCGCCACCAGCACGGAAGAAATCTGGGGCGGGCGGGGCAACCCGGTCTATCCGCCGGCGCGCGCCAAACTCAAGGAGCACGGCATTGATCCCGGCGGCAAGCGCGCCCGCAGGACGACCCGGGAGGACTATAAGTATTACGACTATCTGATCGGGATGGACCATGCGAATGTCTACAACATGAAGCGGATCTACGGCGGTGACCCGGACGGCAAAATATCGATGCTCCTGGACTATTGCGGAAGAAGCGGGCAGGAAGTGGCTGATCCCTGGTATACCGATGATTTTGATGCCACCTGGGACGATGTGCTGCAGGGGTGTACGGCGCTTCTGAGGACTTTGACCAGGCAGAAATAGCAGGCAGAAATACTTTTCCGGTAGATTTGGCTCAAATCTGGCTGGGCTTTGCGGTTGTCATTGCAGGAACCGGCAGGTAACCGAAAAACGGAGGAAACCGGAAACTATTCCGCCGCTGTTGATATTCTCTTACATATCCGTATATTAAGTCAGATGTCGCTAAAGAAACAAAATGATAACAGGGCATCGGCAGTAAACAAGACTATACAAACACTATGTAAGAGGATAAAAAAATGACAAAGATGAATTTGAAAAAAAGACTGATTTCACTTGGTGCGGAGGCGCTGGCCGCTGTCGAGAAATGAGAAGGTGACGCCGAGCGTGTGATGTGTGAATAGAGGCCGGCCCCAGGGGGATTAACCCCCTGAGGCCTTTTTTGTGTCACACTTTTCAACTGGCGGTAGTTTGTGAGAAAGGGAGTCCGTTAGTACAATGGAAAGCACACCCCAAAAATGAGGGAGTATTAACAAACTGCATAACAGAAGATCGGAGGTGAAAGCGTGGAAGTATTAGTTAAGAGCTCAAATGGTATCACACAGGTTTCGGCGGATTCGAAACTCTTATCGCAGAGGAAGGTGTTCATCGAGGGAGAGATCGACGATCAGGCCGCATGTTCTTTTATTAAGAAGATCATGCTCTTGACCGCGGAGAACCCGAACAAGGAGATCGATGTGCTGATCAACAGCCCCGGCGGGGAGATCAATTCCGGCCTGGCCATGTATGATGTGATTCAGTCATGTAAGACACCGATCAGGGTCTTCTGCATCGGACGCGCCTACAGTATGGCGGCTGTGCTGTTTGCGAGCGGCAGGAACGGAAGATATATGCTCCCGCACAGCGAACTTATGCTCCACGAGCCCCTTCTGGGCAATCACGTGAGAGGAAACAGCTCATCGATCAAATCAATCTCGGACAGCTTGATCAGCACCAAGATCAAGCTCAATCAGATCCTGGCAAAGCACACCGGAAAAAGTGAAGAGGAAGTGGAGAAAGCGAGCAGCTTTGATCACTATTTTGACCCGGAAGAGAGCATCGAATTCGGGCTTTGCGACGAGGTAGTGGATTTCAGCAAGATCATGGAGGACTGAGGTATGAAAAAAGAGAGAGTCATTTTGGGACAGAACTGCATCTACAGCACGGACTGCGAGGAGACCGGCCTCAACAACAATGTTCTGGTGTGCGGCGGAAGCGGGAGCGGCAAGACCATGTCGGTGGCGGAGCCCAGATTCCTTGAGACAAAATACAGCAACCTGATCGCAACCGTGGCCAAGCGGCGGCTCGTCGGGAAGTACGTTCCTCTGTTCAAAAAGAGGAAGTACAAGGTTCTGGACCTGAATCTGGCCAATCCGCGTGAGAGCACATGCGCTTACGATCCCATGAAATATATCGAGAGCAATTCGGACATCACTTTTTTGGCAAAGTCTATTGTGAAGGCGGATCCGCAGAAGGAGAAGTCGACGGCCGATCCGTACTGGGACCAGGCGGCGGTCTCTCTGTTGTCGGCCGAGATCGCCTACACCAGGATGACGGACAAGGATGCCACCTTTGCGGACGTTCTGGAGCTGCACGACATGCTCAGCATAGAGGACGGTTACGGAACGGTCTCGACGAGCCTTGACGCATTGTTTGATGATGTGGACGAAAAGTGTTTTGCCGTATCCTGCTGGAAGTCCTTCAAATCGCTGCCGATCCGGACGGCGGGCTGTGTGTTCGGAACGCTCAACACGACCATTGATACGATCTTCACCCCTGAGCTCAGAGAGATGATCGCGAATAAGCCGTCGATCGATTTCGAAGAGTTCGCAAAGAATAAGACGGCGCTGTTCGTGACGACCAGCGCGGTAAATCCTTCGCTTCACTTCTATGTCAACATGTTCTACGCGCAGGCTTTCAAGCAGCTCTTTGAATACGCCGAGGGCTGCCCCGACGGTGTGCTGCCGATTCCGGTGCACATGCTGTGCGACGATTTCGCCTGCGGGGGACGCGTCCTGAATTTCCCGGAGTACATCAGCATTTTCCGCGAGAAGGGGATCTCGGTCACCCTGCTCCTGCAGTCGGAGAGCCAGCTCGAGCAGATGTACGGGGAGGACAACGCGACGACCATTATCAATAACTGTGATACTTATATTTTCCTCGGCGGGATGGACCTTCTGACGGCCAGGAATATCAGCGTCCGTCTGAACTGCCCGCTCGATGAGGTGCTCTACATGCCGATCGGCGACGAGATCATATTCCGGCGCGGGCACAGGCCGATCCAGACGACCCGGTATGATGTCCGCAGGGACAAGCAGTATCAGGATGTGTCACGGGGACGTATCTCCTGACACATTTTGGAGTGTGTCACGGGGACGGAGTGTGTCACGGGGACATATCCCGTGACACACCCGGTCGGCTGCGGCGCGGAGGCGCGGGGCGCCGGGCGCCGGAACCGGCTCGCCTTGGCGGTGCAGTTGGATTTTAGGCATATCAGCTATATTTTGCAAAAACAACTTCCAAAGAAATTTCAGAAGACCCCTCATTTGGTCAAAATATGAAGGTATTTTCCATGAAACTAGGCACAGCGGTGCATTGTGGAAAAATTATTACCTAATCGAGGCCATCGGAGTGAATCCCCGGGAAAAAATTAGAATATGAAATTGTAAAAATACGGGTTTATACCTAAAAACGCAGAGGCCATTTCGACCTCTGCGCTTTTTTGATGCGTGTCAGGAGTGTGTCAGCTGATGCGTCCACGTGACACACTCAAAGTGTGTCACCGGATACGTCCCCCTGACACACTTATTGTGGATTCTTCCTGCCACTGTCCCGCTGGAGCTGCAGGATGTCTTCTTTGCGGTATTTGCGCATGTAGGCGAGAACGTACCCGCTGAAGAGCATTCGCGCGCGGAAATCGGGATCCTCCAGATCCCTGTCGATGATCTCCTCGATCTTTTTAATCTTGTACAGAAGGGTGTTTCTGTGCATGTACAGCGCCTCCGCCGCCTTGGTGGTATTTCGCTCGTGCATCAGGAAAGTGAGCAGAATATCAGCCATATTCGTGGAGTGCTTTTGGTCGTACATAACGAGGGCGATCATCTCGTTGTTGCACAGGTGGGCCAGATTACGGCTGCTGAGATATTTGATCTCGGATTCGGCGGCCAGCTCGATGATCTGGTACATGGCATAATCTTCATAATAATAGATGCGCCTGGAGGGATCGATGTGGCGGCCGAGCCGAAGCGCCCCGTGGACCTGGTGGTACATGGGAGGCAGGGACATCATGAACTCGGAAGCGTTGCCCATGCAGGAATAACCGTTGTACTGTTCGAGAAGAGACATCAGGTGCTTTTCATTGAAGTGAATGCGGCTCTTGCGCTGCCTCTTCTGAATGATGAGGAGGATGTCTCCGTCATAGGTAGTGATATTGCTGTAGGGGAAGATATACTGCAGCTGCGAGATCACATAATTCCACGGAATCGTGCTGCGGTTCCCGCTCTGGTCGAAGGTGACGAGCATCAGGTGAAAATAGCGATGGGCGATGAGCCGGACCTGTTTCATGCGGTGATCCAGCTCTTTCTGGTCTACGATCCTTCCTTCTATGATATCGGAGACGAGGCTGCCCAGTTCCGCGTTGCTGGCGTAGTCCACGCTCTGTTTGTTGAAGAGGTACCGCGCGATCGCGGCACCCAGGATCTCCATGTAATCGGTGTAAGCGGGATTGGTATCCGGTCCGCTCAGGATCAGGCAGAGCCTGGCGGCGACCCGTTCTTTGTAACGGATGAGGCGTATGATCGTGTAATTTCCGCTGGCCTTTGAAATATATTCCGACGTCTCCGGCGTTGAGATCACCGGAGTTTCTCCATGGATCCGCTCGATGGTCTCGAAGGTGTGGTAGCCCAGTTCCCTGACCTCGTCGATGGTGGGATCGGACACATCCTCTCTGTACACCACGGCCTGCACTTTGTAGCCGGCGTTTGTCAGGATCAGCGTACCGGGAAGAAAAGAGGAGCAGTCCAGAAGCTTCTGCATTCCTTCGTTTCTGTAGAGAGCGTTGTTCAGGTCGTCGGTCCAGTGGATGAAGGCGCTGACTTTATCCGCCAGTTTATTGAACATGACCGGCAGACTCTCCCGGGTCTGCAGAACGGTGCAGCAGGAGGGCAAATCCGCGGGTGCGGCAATTTTTTCACAGCTGCAGCAGAGGTAGCAGAAGGGCCCTTTATCGCGAGGCGCAGCGCCGATCGACTCGGCAAAAGCGTGTAAGTCGCTTTCGTATCCGATGTAGAGAATAAAGGGGTGCGGCTCGATCCCCGGTTGGTACAGGCGCATGTCTCCGTTGCAGGAGAATGCGGGGACGCCGACCCGGACGTCAGCCGGAGCCAGACCCATCCAGTGGAGCAGAATGGGGAAGGTTATTGTTGACATAGTGAGACCTCCGAGAACAGCGGCTCGAGGATGAGCCGGCAGGTGACATACTATTTCACTCTTATATTATATTATCCCGGATTTGTATACATCATACAATTTGAAGTGAAATCGGATTTAAAAATGTGCACCGTGCACATTTTGGGGCGGAAGGATTTGGAATTTTACAAAGATTTAATCAGCGCAGTTAGTTGTTAAGATAGTTACAGATTCCGGAACACTAAGTGTCAACTCAAGCACCGCACCGGCTCTGTAAGCAGGGCGGCGGCGGAAACAAAGTATCAACCGGCCAAGGGCCGGGAAAAGAAAGAGAGGGAAAATACTATGTTGGCAACAATGGGCTTTATACTTGTCATTGCTATGGTAGTCCTGATCATTCGAGGCAAAGTAGCGCTTCCCCCGATCCTGATCATCCTGCCTACGATCGCAACCTTCATTCTCGGCTTTGCGGGATATCTGGTTCCTCCGGGAGAGGAAGAGCCTGCCGCCATGGGCGTGAAGATGATCATCAAGACCCTTCAGGGTTATGTCTCCACAGGCGCCAACCAGGTCCTGAATACCGTCGCGCTGTTCACGTTCGCGATCGTGTTCTTCAATATCCTCAGTGATGCCGGCATGTTCGACGCCATCGTGGCAAGAGCATTCAAATATATCGGCAACAGCATCGGTGTTATACTGTTTATGACATGCCTTCTGGCGACGATCTCTCACCTCGACGGATCCGGCGCGACAACATGGCTGATCACGGTTCCCACAATGCTTCCTCTGTTCAAGAAGATGAAGCTGCCGCCGACTCTCCTGGTCCTCTATGTAGGTCTTGTATCCGGCGTCGTCAACATGCTTCCCTGGACATCCGCGCTGGCACGCGCCACGGCAGGCGTAGAAGGCGTTGAGCCCCATGACGTCTGGGTAAAACTGGTTGTCGCGCAGGTCGTCGGCCTGATCATTCTCTATGTCTCCTGCTTCATCGTCGGCCCTATGCTTCAGAAGAAGGGCTACGGCATGTCTGATGAGGAATTCGCACAGATGAAAGACGGCCTCCTTCATCCCGAAGAGCCCGTTCTGAAGGTCAGCAAGACTGTTCTCTACATCGATATGGCCATGACAGTCATCATCGTCGTCGCCCTCCTTCTTGGCTGGGTCAACACGAACCTCGCGTTCATGTGGGGCATTGCCGCAGCGCTGCTGCTCAACTGCCACGGACCTAAGGAGATGACGGCGCAGATCAAGAAGCACGGCGCGAACGCCCTGAACATGATCATGATCCTGTTCTCCATCGGCATGCTGGTCGGAACCATGAAAGACTCCGGCATGATGCAGGCCATGACCAACACACTGGTATCGCTTGTACCTGAGGCACTCAGCACACACCTGATGTTCATTATCGCCTGCATCTCCGCTCCGCTCTCGATGGTCGTCGGATCTGACTCTCTGTACATGATCATGACTCCTATTTTCGCAAGCATGAGCGTGGCCTTCGGCGGAACAGCGATCTCCGCTGTATGCGCGAGCGTAATCGGTGCCTGCCTTGCAGCAAACCTCTGCCTGGTCGCACCTACACCTTACCTGGCACTCGGCCTTGCAGGCGTCGAGATGAAAGACAACCTCAAGTTCTGCTTCCTTCCCACATGGGGACTGAGCATCATTCTGGCGATCGTAGCGGCCCTTGCCGGCGCGTTCCCGTTCTGAGGTCCTGTCTGATAGAGCCAAAACAGTGACGCATTTTACGAGAAGCGGCCCGCTCAGCGGGCCGCGACACAAGAAAGGAAATAACAGAGCTATGAGTATTCGTTCCTGCGCTATGGAGAGCAAGGCTTTCCTGGCACTCAAGGATGCCTACGACCACCGCGAGAAAGGGGCGGCAGCTGCCCGCGCCGCAGGCGTCAAGGTAGTGGGCGAACTGGGATTTGATGTACCGGAGGAACTCGTCCTGGCAGCAGGCATGTTCCCGGTAAGAATATACGCGGACCCCGGGAAATCCCTGGAAGAGACAGACAAGTATCTGGAATATTCCTTTGAACCGGTAGTTCGCGCGCAATTTGAGAAGATCATCGACGGAACCTACGGAAGCCAGCTCGATTATCTGGCTATCTCCAATTCTACGGATGTGATCATACGAATTTTCCTCTATCTGCGTGAGCTTAAAAGGGTAGAGCCCGAGAAGCCGGTGCCTCCGATCACCTTCATCGACTGGCTCTTCACCCGTCACCGCCTTCATCAGATGCGCGACGAGTTCGTGATCGATCTCTTCAAGAAGCAGCTCGAGGAGTGGGCCGGAAGAGAGATCACGGATGAGCAGATCCGGGAAGCCGGAGCGGTCCTCAACGAGAACCGCAGAGCCCTTCGCCAGATGGCGCAGCTTCGTCACGGACAGGAGGTCCGGATCAGCGGCAGCGAAGCGATGGTGATCATCGGCGCAGGCTTCTTTATGGACAAAAAAGAGCACACCGCGCTTGTAAAGCAGGTGACCGAAGACGCTAAGTCCTGGCCTGTACTGGAAGGCCCCCGCGTCTTCTATACCGGAGCAAACCACGAGGACCTCGCGCTCTATGAGAAGATCGAGGCGGCAGGTCTTGTGATCGTCGGCGAAGACACGGACTGGGGAGACAGATCCTACGACCGCGATTACAATCCCGAGCTCCCGGTCATCCGCGGCGTGGTAGACAGATATCTTTTCCGCGAGTTCTCCGCCAAGAAGGCTTTCGTGAGCCAGAGAGTGGAGGCGCTGGACAGAGAAGTGAACGCGGCCGGCGCAGAGGGCGTGATCTTCTACACGAACCAGTACGATGAAGTCGCGACCTGGGACATGCCAAAACAGAGAAAGAGCCTGGAGTCCCGCGGAATCAAACATATCACTTTCGGACGCATGCAGTGGCCGGTCTCCCGAAATGAAGGACTCGATGAGAAACTCGCGGCATTTGCCCAGGAGATGAAAGGGGGTGCGCAGTAATGGCTCAGGAACAGAAAGGAACCGCTTCCAAATCGGCGGTTGTCAAAAAGCTCAAAGCCACGAAAGCGGCCAGCGTCTACCAGAAACAGTGGTTTTTTGGCATGAAAGAGCGCGTGGAGAGAGAGGGCGGCGACTTCGCCGTGCTCAACGCGGACGTCCCCATGGAGATCTTCCGCGCGATGGATATCCCCTTCGTGGTCAATCAGTGGTGGGCAGCGATCTGCGGTGCCAAGAGAATGACAAGGAAATATTTTGGCCTGATGCAGGAAAACGGCTATCGCCCCGACCTCAACAGCTATGACGCGCAGGCCCTCGCCGAGAGCTTTGACCCGGACGACAAGAAAGTTGACGCCGACGGCAATCCCATGGGTCCCTGGGGCGGCCTTCCGACCCCCACGATCTCCATCACCCGTCTGACCGGGGATGTGCAGAGCAAGATCTTCGGGCTTCTCGCCGAGAACTACGGCGCGGATCTCTATGTCATCGAGAACACAATCGCCCGCACGACGCCCTTGAACTGGTACGAACTGGCGGCGGACCGCTGGGAGGAGATGTACGACAAGGATCGCCTGGACCTGGCTGTCGAGGAGCTCAAGGAGCTGATCCGCTGGCTGGAGATGAAGACCGGCAAAATGATGGATATCAACAAGCTGGAATATGTAATGAACCTCATCAACGAGCAGGAGGGGTATTACAAGAAGACGAGAGACCTGATCGCCTCCTGTCATCCGGTCCCGGTAACGGTAGTGGATACGATTAATGCAGTCATGCAGGCGCAGTGGCAGCGCGGCACCGAGTGGGCCGTCGAGCACGCAAAGAGCCTGTATGAAGAGGTGAAGGCACTTGCGGACGCGGGCGTCGCGGCCGTGCCCAATGAAAAACTCCGCCTGATGTGGATCGGACGCGGAATGTGGCAGGATTTTGCCTTCTACCAGAGATTTGAAGAGAAATACGGCGCGGTATTCATGTGGTCCATGTACCTGGCTATGGGCGCGGACGCCTATATCAGGAACAACGTGGAAGAGGACCCGCTCCGCGCGCTGGCGGCCCGCTTTATCGGCATGGAGGACTTCCTTCACATGCCGCCGTGGAACAGCAGCTGGTTCATCCAGCAGGCGCAGCAGAACGACATCGACGGCGTGGTCTATATGATCCCCGACAACGACATTCAGGCGGTCGAGGGCAGCTATTTTATCAAAAAAGCGCTCGAAGACGCCGGAATCCCCGTGCTCGCCTTCCACGGTGACCCGGTCAATCCCCGGAAGTGGAACGCAGAGACTATGACATCCCTTGTAGACGAATTCATCGAGACCAGAGTCATTCCGGCTCACGAAAAGAAAGAGAGGTAAGAGCAATGTCGAATAAGCCGCTTTCAGGTTACAGAGTTCTTGATATGACACAGTTCGAGGCAGGCACCGTTTGCACAGAGACGCTGGCCTGGCTCGGCGCGGAAGTCCTCAAGGTTGAGCGCCCCGTAAAGGGCGAGCTCGGCCGCTATTCCCAGGCAGAGCCCGGTGTCGATTCCTACGGTTTTCTTGTCATGAACATGAACAAAAAATCGATCACCTGCAACGCGAAGAACCCGGAAGGCTTTAAGCTTCTCGAGGAGCTCGTAAAGAAGTGCGACGTCATCGTCGAGAACATGGGTCCCGGATCCATGGACAAGCTCGGTCTCACCTATGAGCACTGCAAAGAGCTCAATCCGAAGATCATCTACGCCTCCCTCAAGGGATTTGCGCAGAACGGCCCCTACAAGGACTATCCCGCTTTTGACCCGATCGCCACGCACACCGGCGTCATGGTCTCCGCGACCGGTCTGCCGGAGCGCCCCATCAAGTGCGGCATCTCCGTGGCGGACTCCGGTACCGGCATCATGCTGGCTACCTCCATCATCACGGCGCTTCTGCACAGAGAGCGCTACGGCGTGGGCCAGAGAGTGGACTGCGCGATGCAGGACTTCATGATCGGCCTCTCCCGCAGCCAGTGGGAGCCCTACTACGCCAACGGCTGTGTTCCGAACCGCCGCGTCGCGAACGGAATGCCGCTTGAGGATGTGGCTCCTTCGGACACCTATCCCTGCAAGCCCTTCGGCACAAATGATTATGTCCACATTTACTGCAGCCGTCACCCCGGCTCCAAGCAGTGGGACAACCTCTGCGACGTGATCGGAAGACCCGATCTCAAGCAGGACGTCTGCCCCGAGATGGCAACCCCTCGCAGCCGTTTCGCAAACAGAGAGATCTGCGACAACGCTATCAAGGACTGGCTCAAGAATTATGATAAGTTCACGGCCATGGACATCCTCTGCAAGGCGGACATCCCCGCGGGCGCGCTCCTTTCCGTTGATGACATCACCAATGACCCTCAGTACTACGCACAGGACCGCAAGATGATGGTCGAGATCGAGCATCCTCAGCGCGGCAAGGTCAGGCTTCCCGGTTTTGCACCCAGATTCTCCGAAGTGGAGATCGACTACGAGTGCTCCCCTGAGCTTGGCGGATCCAACGAAGAGATTTACGGCGGACTTCTGGGCCTGTCAGCGGAGCAGCTTGCAGAGCTGAAGGAGCACAAAGCAATCTGATTCCCCAATCATTTTTTCCCTCTTAAGCAAATCATCAATCATGATGTTTGCTCTTTCCGGAAATAAGGAAGTTCGCAAGAACTTCCTTATTTTGTATAATTATTCGGCACCCCGTGGTGCCGTATAATTACAATTTGTAACAATTAAAGATTCACATGCGGAGAACAGGATGGAGAAGAAGGTCGGAAGAGTCAGAGTCGTAACAGACAGGGAATTTTATGTTAATGTACTGCGGATCATGGTCCCGGTCGCCCTGCAGTCTGCGATCAATATGGGCGTCAATATGCTGGATACGATGATGCTGGGGAGCTTTGGGGAGATCCAGCTCTCCGCGTCGAGTCTGGCCAATCAGTTTTACAATATTTTCTACATAGCCAATCTCGGGATCATCGGAGGATCCAGCGTTCTGGCCTCCCAGTTCTGGGGAGCGGGCGAAAAAGAGAGCGCCAGGACGACTTTCAACATGGCGCTTCGGCTCTCTGTCGCAGTCTCCGCAGTCTTTATCGCGATTACCTGGCTGTTCCCCGGCGGGATCATGCGGCTGTACACCTCGGAGCCGGATGTCATCGCGCAGGGAATCCGCTATCTGAGGATCACGACGTTCGTCTACCTGATCCATGGGACCGGCCTCGTCGCGGCGCAGCTCATGCGCTCGGTGGGCGTAGTGCAGCTGGGACTGGTCGTCTCCATCATCTCCTTTGTAGTCAACATCGGAGCCAACTATGCGTTTATTTTCGGAAAATTCGGCGCGCCCCGCATGGAGATCGCCGGAGCGGCGCTCGGCACGCTGATCGCCCGAGGCGCGGAATTTCTGGTCACCTTTATCTATATTTTCCTGATTGATAAAAGGCTGCATCTGCGGCCGGTCCATCTTTTGAAGTCGCCCTCCGGGCAGTTTTACAAAAATTTCTTCCGGCTGGGGGCGCCGGTCCTTTTGAGTGATTTTCTGCTGGGGTTTGGCGGAAATATGATCTCGGTTGTGCTCGGGCACATGGGCTCAGCTGTCGTGGCGGCAAATGCCGTCTGTCAGGTCGTGGACCGGCTGGCCACGGTCGTGACGCAGGGAATTGGAAATGCGGCGGCGGTCATCACAGGGCAGACGGTCGGCGCCAGAGAATATGACAAAGCCATGGTGCAGGGCGAGACTTTCTACCTGCTGAGCTTTGTCGTCGGGTGTATTGCCGCGCTGTGCGTACTGTTTTTTGGCCCGCTCACCTTTGAGGTCTACAACCTGGAGCCGGAGACAGTTGTGCTCGCAAGGCAGATCATGGGCTCTTACGCGGTCATAGCGCTGTTCGGCGCCGTGCAGAGCGTGATGACAAAAGGCGTGCTCCGCGGCGGCGGAGATACAAGATTTCTTATGAAGGCGGACATATTGTTTCTGTGGATCGTCTCGATTCCGCTTGGAGTCCTGGTCGGACTGGTACTGCACGGACCGGCCTGGCTGACGGTCATCTGCCTTCGAATCGACTATATGATCAAATCCTTCTGGTGCGTGGGGAGACTCCTCAGCGGGAAGTGGATTCACAGATTTGAGTGAGGAAAGGAGTAACAATGGCACAGTTTATTACGGCAAAAGAAGCGGCGCAGCTGATTCCGGACGGCGCCACGGTCGCGATCTCGGGTATGGGCCTTTCCGGCTGGGCGGAAGAGCTGGGATGTGCTGTCAGGGACAGATTTAAGGAGACCGGACATCCCAGGGACCTTCATCTCAAGCAGGACAGCGCCATGGGCGACTGGGCGGTCGGACAGAAGTTTATCGGCTGGGACAGAAATAAGCGGGAAGTGCCGGACACGGAGCACGGAGCCCGCGGCTCGACGCGGTTTGGCGAAGCCGGCCCCGGACTTATCAAAAAATGGACCAGCGCCCATGTGGGCAGTTCCTTTACACTGAACGACCTGGCCTCAAAGAACCTTCTGGAGAGCTATTGCCTCCCCCAGGGCGTCACGATCAATCTGTGGAGAGAGATCGCGGCAGGACGCCCCGGCCTGATCACCAAGACGGGCCTCGGCACTTTTGTGGACCCCAGGGTGGAAGGCGGCAGAATGAACGAAGCGGCCAAAGATGAGATCGTCAAAGTGATCGAGTTTGCCGGCGAAGAGTATCTTTTCTACCCCTCCTTTAAGTGCGATGTCGCGCTCCTTCGCGGCACCATCGCGGACGAGAACGGAAATATCTCCTTCCGCCACGAGAGCGTCGTAAATGAAGGCCCCGCGATCGCGGCCGCCACCAAGAACAGCGGGGGCATAGTGATCGTGCAGGTCGAATATCTGGCCAAAAAAGAGACCCTGGATCCCAAAGAAGTCAAGATCCCGGGCGTTCTGGTGGACTATGTGGTGCAGGCTAAGGACCCTATGTCCTGCTGGCAGTCGGAAGGCGTTTACTGGGAACCCGCTTTTTCTGGCCAGATCAGGAAGCCCCTCGGCGCGATCGAGCCGCTTCCCATGGATGAGAGAAAGGTGATCTGCAGGCGCTGCGCCATGGAACTCAAGAAAGGGAGCCTGATCAATCTGGGCGTCGGAGTGCCGGCCGATGTGGCCAAAGTCATCGCGGAGGAAGGCCTGATCGAGCATGTGACGATGAGCACGGAGAGCGGAATGGTGGGAGGAGTCCCTTCGGCTCTTCCGAATTTCGGAAGCTCCTACAATCCGGAGAGCATTATCACCCCCAATGAGATGTTCGACCTCATTGACGGCGGCGGACTGGACGCGACCTGCCTCGGGATCGGCGAGATCGACAAAGAGGGAAACAACAATGTCAGCCGCATGGGAAAACGCCGGATCGGCCCCGGAGGTTTTATCGACATCACGGCGGCGACGCCCAAGGTCATCTTCGCGGGCACGTTCATGGGCAAGGCGGAGCTCAAAACCGGAGACGGCCGGATGACGGTGCTCAAGGAGGGAACCTTCCGCAAGTTTGTGGACAAAGTCGGACAGATCACGTTCGCGGGCCAGTATTCACCCGCCACGCAGGAAGTGCTGTACGTCACCGAGCGCGCTGTCTTCAAACTCATTGACCACAAGGTGACTCTCATCGAGATCGCGCCCGGTATTGACCTTCAGACGCAGGTACTCGACCAGATGGACTTCGTCCCGGAGATTGCGGATGATCTTAAGCTCATGGATGAGGGGATTTTCTGCGAGAAGTGGGGAGGACTTGGGAAGTATATGGAAGGCTGAGAATAGGGGCGTGTGTGACACACCGTGTTGGCGCCGGAACCGGCGCTCCTATGGCGGTGCAGTTGGATTTTAGGCATAACAGCTATATTTTGCAAAAACAACTTCCAAAGAAATTTCAGAAGACCCTTCATTTGGTCAAAATATGAAGGTATTTTCCATGAAACTAGGCACAGCGGTGCATTGTGGAAAAAATAGCACCTAATTGAGTCCATCAGAGTGGATGCCCGGGAAAAAATTAGGATATGAAATTGTAAAATAGCGGGTTTATACCTAAAAACGCAGAGGCCATTTTCGACCTCTGCGTTTTGCGTATGCGCGCCATGGGCGCGCTCTAACGGGTGAAAGTCCCGAACACGCCCAGGTAGTGGGGGGTGTGTCACGGGGACGTATCCGGTGACACATTTTGTGTCAGCAGATACGTCCCCGTAACACATCAAGCTTTCTTCTTATCCGAAGTATTGACGATCACGATTCCCGCACTGACAAGCAGCAGCGCCAGAAGCCCTGTCAGTGAGAAGGCCTCCCTGCCTTCACCAAGGAACAGGGCAGAGAGCAGAACGCCCATCACCGGGTTGATGAACCCGAGGATGGAGACGCGGCTCACAGGGTTGTACTTGAGCAGGACGCCCCAGAGCGTGTAGGCACCCGCCGAAATGAAGCCCATGTAGAGCAGGTTCAGGACACAGCCGGTGCTGTAGAAGATCAGGTGTCCGCCCATGAGGGAGCCGATCGCGAACAGGATCACTCCGCCGATCAGGAACTGGTAGCCGCTCAGGACCACAGGATTTTCGTCGCGGGAGAAGATCTTGATCAGGCATCCGGAGGCGGCGTAGAAAAAATCAGCCACGAGCATGGCGCCTTCGCCGGCCAGGGTCACGCGGCCGCCTTCCATGAGCGCCTGTCCGCCGCCCAGAATCAGCAGGATGCCCGCGAAGCCGACCAGGCATCCGAGAAGTTTTCTCAGCGTCATTTTCTCAAAGCGGAAGATGTAGACCGCAAACAGGATCGCGATGAAGTTGCCCGACGCGTTGATGATCGAGCCGCGCACGCCGGACGTGTTGGCCAGGGCCATGAAGAAGAAGTAGTACTGGCCGACCGTCTGCACCAGAGACAGGATCACGACGTTTTTCCACGATTCTTTCTTGGGCAGAAGAAACTTTCTTGCCAAAATAGAGCCAAACACAATGGTCATGATACCCGCGATCATGAATCTGGCGCCCGCCAGCATGATTCGGGAAGCGGTGTCATCGGGCCCGATCTTAAACTGTTCATACGCGATCTTGATGGCCGGTGAGGCGCTTCCCCACAGCACGCAGCAGAAAACCGCTGTGAGAAGCGTCACCGGGAACCAGGCCCAGATCACGCCGTTTTTCTTGTTTTGGGTTGCTGTTTCGTTAACAGTCATTTTGTCTATCTCCTATATGTATTACCTTTTCAGGAATTCCGTCGAGACGGGAAACTCGAAATAAGTGTCCGGATACGGCTCGTCCTTAAGTGTGAAGTGCCACCACTCGCAGTCGATGGGCACAAATCCGCCGCGGACCATCAGGTCCTGCAGGAACATCCTGTTCTCGTACTGCTCCTTTGTGACGTCCTTGCAATCGGGGTGGGACAGCTCGCTGAAATAGTCGAAGGGACTTCCCATGTCGACTTCTTTGCCGGTCTTCATGTCGAGGAGCGTCAGATCGATGGTGCTGCCTCTGCTGTGGCTGGACCGGCTGGCAATGTAGCCCCTGCGGAAGAGTTCCTGCTTCTCGAGGTCCGGGTAGAAGAACGGCTTCATGCGCTGGTCCAGGTCGTCCACGCCCCAGAGCACAAAGTGCCTGACCGCGGCCGCCGGGCGGTACGCGTCGAAGACTTTGAGGCGATAGCCCATCACATTTGCCCGGTTGCTGATTGCCTTCAGGGCTCGTGCCGCTTCCTTGGTGATGATCGCGCAGGGCTGCTCATAGTCGTCGATCCTGTCTCCCACAAAATT
>DGWK01000038.1 GCA_002395235.1 Lachnospiraceae bacterium UBA4260
ACTATCTCCACAACCTCAAGAAGGTGGACAAAGCTGATCTGGCCGAGGACTACGGCAAAAATAAATACAAGCTGCATTACATCTACCGTGAGTTCACGATAGATTTCTTCAAGATGGATATCACCACCCTGCCGAAGAATGCATCCTCGCTGAAATTCACTAAAAACAATGCTTATATCATGTCCCTGTGCCTCTCCTACCGTGTCAATCTCGGCCTGTCACTGCGTAAGACTGCGCAGGCTATGAAGGACATCCACGGC
This sequence comes from Lachnospiraceae bacterium UBA4260, assembly GCA_002395235.1. Taxonomy (GTDB): domain Bacteria; phylum Bacillota; class Clostridia; order Lachnospirales; family Lachnospiraceae; genus CAG-791. The sequence goes on from DGWK01000038.1 coordinate 261, forward strand.
ATCTCCATATCCCACCAGATGGTCGCCAACTACTGTAAAACCGCCGCCGTCTGCATCAAACCATTTGTTGACACATACCCTTACGAAAAGGGATCTTCTTTTGTTGCTGATGAAACCTATATCAAGGTCCGCGGCATCAAAGGATACATCTGGCTGATCATCAACGCCGCAACACGTGCTGTGATCGGTTATCAGGTATCAGACAACCGGGGGGTCGGCCCCTGCATCATGGCGATGCGCATGGCCTTCCAGCATCTGAAAGAGCTTCCTGAAGGCTTTCGTTTCATTGCCGATGGCTACAGTGCCTACCCGCTTGCCGCTCAGCAGTTCTTCCATGAGTTCGGTGAGAAGTTCAAGTTTGAGATCACCCAGGTCATCGGCCTTACGAACGATGATGCTGTCTCAAAAGAATTCAGGCCATACAAGCAGATGATCGAACGTCTTAACCGTACCTATAAAGCCTCTTACCGCCCTACAAACGGATTTGATAACTACGACGGCGCCAACTATGATCTCGCACTCTGGGTCGCCTACTACAACTTCCTGCGTCCGCATAAACAGCACAGGTTTCAGCCGCCTGTCAGAAATGACGTCATTGCAAACGGTGAAAACATGCCTGGTAAATGGCAGCTGCTGATCTTTCTTGGCCAGCAGACCATCAAAAAGATGCAGGAGACTGCCGCATAAGCGTGGAGCGGAACCGTTGTCAAGGGAACCGTGGAATACCGCAGCGGCTCATGCCGCGAGGATATGCCGCGAAAGTCCCTTGACATAAGGTTCACGGATCATCCTCCTGTAAAGGGAAAGGGGCTACTGCGCCTTTCCCTGCTTCCGGCGAGGACGGGTCCGGGCAGAGCCCGGAAAAAGGGTCAAGGGACGAGTCCCTTGCGGGTTCTTAGGGCAGCGCCCTAAGCCCTCGGAGAGCCTTCCGCTTTCAATATCTACAGATTTTCAAGGTTCGTTAGAGCCTTTTTCTTTGGCTCTGGTTTTTCATAGGTCACTTGACACTACCGTGGATCATATCCGCTGATATTGTGATATTGTCATCCAATCTTTTTTGTTGTCCGCTTCCGCAATAAAAAAGACTTTTATCAAAGTTTATGCCTTGATAAAAGTCTTGCGGTCTCACTAGATACGGACGCTTCTTCAGCATCGTACTGACGATTTCCAGACCGGCGTTTAACTGCCGTTCCGCTACTCCCTTTTGTTGATGCTATAATAGCACTTTCGTGCGAATTGTCCATTAAAGAAAGATTAAAAAACCGTTAAATATAATCCCTCACTGTTTAAGTTTTGCCTCCCATTCCTCGACTTTGAACCCGACCAGCATAAAGTCTTTACCGACAACCAGCGGGCGCTTCACCAACATACCGTCGGTCGCGAGAAGCTCTAACTGCTCCTCATCGCTCATATTCGGCAGTTTTTTGGAAAGGCCAAGTTCGCGGTATGGGATACCGCTCGTGTTAAAAAAGCGTTTCAGAGGCAGACCGCTCTGAACATAATATTTCTGCAGAGTATCCTTGTCGGGGTGAGAGGTTTTGATATCGATATCCTCATGTTCTATGTTGTTCTCATCCAGCCATTTCAGCGCTTTTTTGCACGTGCCGCACCTGCTGTAACAATATACTTTAATCATTGTCAGCCTCCTTTTTTAATTCCTGCTCCATTTAATCCTTATTTACTACATTGATCGGAGCGCCTTCTATAAATGCCTTGATATTATCCGCCGTAATATCCATGATTCTCTGGCGCGCCTCTTTGGCTGCCCAGGAAATATGAGGGGTGATCAGGCAATTCTTCGCTCCAAGAAGCGGATTGTCTCCCTTGATCGGCTCTGTGGATACTACGTCTAATGCGGCCGCATAAACCTTGCCGCTGGCAAGTGCGTCTGCCAGATCCTGCTCCACGACCAGCTGACCGCGGCTGTTGTTGATCAGGATCACGCCATCCTTCATCTTGGCAATGTTTTCCTTGTTGATCAATCCCTCCGTGTCCGGAAACAGAGGACAATGCAGGAAAATAACGTCCGCCTGAGCGAAGAGTTCGTCCCTCTCCACATATTCATCGGCAATCGCTTTGCCGCTCTCAGACTGGTATATATCATTTACGATTACTCTCATTCCCAGCGCCTTCAGTATTTTGCCCGTTGTCTGACCAATCCTGCCAAATCCGATAATGCCGGCCGTCTTGCCGTACAGCTCGATCATAGGATAATCCCAGAAGCACCAGTCCACGTTCTTTTCCCAACGGCCTTCCTTGACCGCCCTGTCATGAGCGCCGTAGTGTGCGCAGATCTCAAGAAGAAGTCCGACAGCATACTGTCCTACGATCTGGGTTCCGTAAGTCGGTACATTCAGAACAGCGATTCCTTTCTCCTTGGCGGCCGCGCAGTCGACTACATTGTATCCTGTAGCGAGCACCGCTACAGCCTTGAGATCGGGACATTTTTCCATCGTCTCTCTTGAAATCGGAGTTTTATTGATCACTGCAATATCGGCTCCCTGCAGTCTCTCAGCGATCAGCGGCGACTCCACGTAAGATGTCCTGTCATAAACGATGACTTCGCCAAATCTCTCAAGCGGTTCCCATGAAAGATCTCCGGGGTTCTCTGTAAAACCGTCTAATACTACAATTTTCATACTATTCTCCATTCTTTGACATGGGGCTGCCTGTATCTGCAGGCAGTCCATATGCAGCACTCTGTTTACTGTCTTTTTATTTAATTATAATAAAAAAACTCCCGGATTTTCAAGAAATCCGGGAGATACTGTAATCTATGGAATTGTTATCAGTGAATCCGTCCCGATGACACTACTTTGATGAACGCCTTTGCGTAGGCAGGAAGATCCGGAGGCCTTCTCCCCGAAACAATATTGCCGTCCACGACCGTTTCCTCGTCTATCCAGATGCCGCCCGCATTGGTCATATCGTCCTTGATGCCGGGAGTGCTCGTCACTTTCTTACCGCGGAGTATGTCGGCGCTGATCAGCACCCAGCCTGCATGGCAGATCTCTCCGATTGCTTTTCCGTCCGCATTCATCTTCCTGACTATGTTCAGTACTTCGGGGAAGCGGCGCAGTTTGTCGGGAGCCCACCCGCCGGGAACCAGCAGTCCGTCGTACTCATCGGGATCAAGATCTTTGAAGCTCAGCGTTACCTCGCAGGGCACGCCATATTTTCCGTAATAAGTGCCGGGCTTCTCAGCGGCGAAATCTACCTGCCAGCCTTCTTCTCTGCATCTATATACCGGGTACCAGACTTCCAGATCTTCAAAGTCTGCACTGATCAGCTGCAAAATCTTTTTGCTCATAGCAGTTCTCCTTTCTCATCGAAAATGTGATGCGTTCACGCTTCCATTGTATCACTTTTGAGCGCATTGAGCATGTACCCGATCTATCTATGCAGCCTCACTCCCGGTATTCGCCGTCTATGGCAAAAGCGTGGTTCATCGGGCCGCTTCCCTTTCCCAGGTCGAGCATTGCCGCAAGCGCACCGGAGATGTAATTCTTGGCGTACTTAACGGATGTCTTTAAATCATAACCCTTGGCAAGGTTGGATGCGATCGCCGAAGACAGGGTGCAGCCTGTCCCATGAGTGTTGGGATTGTCGATCCGCTTGCCGTAGAACCAGACCGCTTCGCTGCCGTCAAAGAGCAAATCGTTTGCGTCGCTGATGCGATGCCCGCCTTTGCACAGCACGGCGCATCCGTAACGGTTATAGATCTCGCGTGCGGCAGCTTCCATCTCTCCGGGCGAAGTGATCGTCATTTCTGTCAGGACTTCCGCTTCCGGTATATTGGGAGTAATCACAGTTGCAAGAGGCAGTAATTCATTCTTTAAGGTGTCAATCGCTTCCTCGCTGATCAGTCTAGCGCCGCTGGTCGCGACCATAACAGGGTCCACGACTATGTTTCGGGCGTCGTACTGACGCAGCTTATAGGCGATCATATCGATCAGACCGGATGATGAGACCATCCCTGTCTTTACCGCATCCGGAAAGATATCCGTAAAAATGCAATCCAGCTGCTCTGCCAAAAAAGTGGGTATTACTTCCATGATTCCTGTGACGCCGGTTGTATTCTGAGCAGTGAGCGCGGTGATCGCGCTCATAGCATAGACCCCGTTCGCGGTCATTGTCTTGATATCTGCCTGGATGCCGGCGCCTCCGCTGGAATCACTTCCGGCGATTGTTAATGCTGTTTTCATTCGTTCCTTTCCCTGCCTTCACGGGCAGATTCGCATTAATTTTTTTATAGCGGCCAAAGGTGGTGCCCCCGGTTGACCGCTTGTTTGCGGGCTGCGTTTGCCGTGCTGATTCGGAGTCTGTCTGCGCAGGCCCCTTCTTGCGCAATGAGCTATGTCGACAGGTTTGCGCAAAAAACAGGTATGCCATAAAGACATACCTGTTTACATATCGTTTTCTGAACGGTATTAACACAATGTCCCTACGTTGGCATTATCCAAATCAGGTATAAAGGTCCGGGCCGATTGCCCGTTCTCAGCCTGCCCATGCAGGCTCCCTTCTTGTGATATTTAATATCGTAACACTCATTTAGTTTTTGAGCAAGGATTTTGAATAAGGCGCTGAGCGCCATTATAAATATAGTTCTATAGTCGAGAGTACTTCTTTCCGTGTGTCATACCAATTATGGAAGGAAACCTCCATATTGCTTACAGTCATAGTTCCGAACAATCTCGGCTTTTCTATGTAATCCAGAAGCTTCTCGGGATTTTGGAACTTACTTCAGAAGAGTATCCGCAGTTCCGCCTTCCAGTATCTTTTCCCTGTTATTGGAAAGAATGGAGTCGTAGTGATTGTCTAAAAACGCTCTTCTCATCCTGAATCGTCTCCTTATTCCTGACGGATCATACTTGCCTCCGTGACTGGAATCACCGATTTCATTCCACAGCAAGCATCATCTCAAGGTCTGCCTTCGCCTGCTCGTGGTCCTTGACCTGGATCGTGTGGATGCCGAGCTGTCTTGCCATCTCGAGGTTGGCCTCCAGATCGTCCAAAAATACGCATTCAGAAGGCACCAGGTCATACTTATCGATCAGGATCTGATAGAAGGCCGGGTCCGGCTTGATGACCTTGTAATCACAGGACAGAAGACCTCCGTCCATATAGGGAAGAAAATCCATTGCATCCTCGTTGTCTCTAGCCACCTTCATAGAGTAGTTGGACAGGTAGAGGACCTGTATGCCTCTGTCCTTGAGCGACTGGATCCAGGGGATGGATGTGTCTAGTCTGTAGACAATTCCGTGCACGTTTTCCATGCAGTGCCGGATTTCCTTCTCAAGTTCCGGGGCATCTTCGACGAAACGGTCGATCACTTCCTCATCGGTGAGAATGCCTCTGTCCAGTTCTTTCCAGTGACGGCTCTTTACAGTGCTGTTCATGACCTGCTCACTGATCTTCGGCGCATAGCCGAACTGCTCAAAGAAGCGGATCCTTCCCAGACCGACCATGACGCCGCCAATGTCAAATATCACAGTTTTAATCTTCATAATACTCGTTTTATTCTCCTCTGTTTTGCTGTCATCTCCATATTACTGCTATATTAACGCACAGAAAAAAGGATGTGAAGAACAGAATCCGTTTCCATTCTTCACATCCCCTTAAAGATTCACACTACTTTGGCCCGATTCAGATCAAGCCATCCGTATTACATCATTCCTCTCGCCGTATAGGTCGTATGCAGCAGGCTGTGTGCCTTGGCCTTGCCGGGCTTCTCGAGGAACTCATCGTAGAGCATCTGTACGACAGGGCTCTCGTGTGAGCATCTGAGATCGTTGTCCTTGTCCGAATTGTAGAGGACTGCGGATCTCAGAGACTTGAGGTCCACATAGTTGCGTACGCTGTCGCTCTGTACGGGCTGGCCGCCGCCGTTGATGCAGCCGCCTGGACATGCCATGATCTCGATGAAGAGGTAATTCTTCTCTCCGCTCTTGACCATTTCCACGACCTTTCTGGCGTTTGCCAGGCCGCTCGCTACGCAGACGTCTACTTCCTGGCCGGCAATGCGGTAGGTCGCTTCCTTGATGCCGGGAACACCGCGGACATCCATGAAATCAACCTTCTCGTTGGTGCCGTCGAGGATGTTGGCAGCGGTACGAAGGGCCGCTTCCATAACACCGCCGGTCGCGCCGAAGATCTTGCCTGCGCCGGATGCGATCGCGAAAGGATTGTCAAACTCTTCGCCCTTAAGATCCTTGAAGGAAATGCCGGCGCCCTTGATCATTCTGGACAGCTCTCTTGTGGTGATCGCCACATCGACGTCCGGAATGCCGCGGTTTCCGAGCTCGGGCCTGGAGACCTCGAACTTCTTGGCCGTGCAAGGGATTACGGAGACGACATACAGATCCTTGGGATCGATATGATTCTTCTGGCAGTAGTAGCTCTTGAGGAGCGCGCCGAACATTCCCTGCGGAGATTTGCAGGTGGAAAGATTCGGAATCATCTCCGGATAGTAGTGCTCTACGAACTTGATCCAGCCGGGGCAGCAGGATGTAAACATGGGCAGCGGCGGCTTGTCGACCTTGTTGGAAGTGATACGGCTGATCAGCTCGTTTGCTTCCTCCATGATCGTAAGGTCTGCCGTTACGTTCATGTTGAACACCTTTACGTCGCCCAGCATTCTGATGGCCTGAACCATCTTGTCTTCCACATGGGTTCCCGGAGGCATGTCAAAACATTCCCCGAGCGTAGCTGCGATGGAAGGCGCCGTGAAGAACACGACGTGCTTCTTGGGATCAGCGATGGCATCCCATACTTCGTCGATGTTGCTCTTCTCATACAGAGCGCCGACAGGACAGGAAACGATACACTGGCCGCAGCCGACACATGTTGTGGTATCCAGACCCTGATCGAAAGGAGATCCGACACGAACGTCGAAGCCTCTTCTGATCTGGCCGATCGCGCCGATTCCCTGCACGTTGTTACAGGTGGAGACGCAGCGCAGGCACTGGATGCACTTGTTGTTGTCGCGAACGACATAAGGCGTGGAGTCGTCGATCTCGTACTGAGGCTCTTCATCCTTGAAGTGATCTTCGTCGATGCCGTAGTCATAAGCCAGCTTCTGCAGTTCGCAGTGGTTACCTCTCACGCAGGAAAGACATTTCTTGTGGTGCGTGGAGAGGATCAGCTCGATCGTGGTCTTTCTGGACGCGCGGACCGTCGCTGTGTTGGTGAGAACTTCCAGGCCCTCTTCTACAGGATAGGTGCAGGCCGCGGTGAGGCCGCGTCTTCCCTTGATCTCAACTACGCAGACGCGGCAGGCGCCGATGCAGTTGATGTCCTTCAGATAACAGAGAGAAGGGATCTCGATGTTGACCGCTTTGGCTGCCTGAAGGACTGTGGTGCCCTCCGGGACAGTGACCGGAATATTATTAATCTTTAAATTGATCATTTTTTTCATGTTCAGATCCCTCCTTAGTCCATGTAGACTGCGCCGAACTTGCAGTTCTGCTTACAGAGTCCGCACTTGATGCAAACGTTCTTGTCAATATGGTGCGGCTCTTTCACCTTACCGCTGATGGCGCCGACAGGGCAGTTCCTGGAGCAGAGCGTGCAGCCCTTGCATTTCTCGGGATCGATCACATAGTGCAGAAGGTCTTTACACTTCTTCGCCGCGCATCTCTTATCCTGGATGTGCTCGACATACTCCTCGCGGAAATATCTGAGTGTAGATACGACAGGGTTGGAAGCAGTCTGTCCCAGTGCGCAGAGGCAGGAGACCTTCATGTGTGCCGCCAGCTCCTCGATCTTGTCCAGCTCTTCCATCGTGGCGTTGCCCTTGGTGATGTCGTCGAGCATATGCAGAAGACGCTTTGTGCCGATTCTGCAAGGAGAACATTTACCGCAGGATTCCTCGCAGGTGAACTCCAGATAGAACTTGGCGATATCGACCATGCAGGTGTCTTCGTCCATGATGATCAGTCCGCCGGAACCCATCATGGAGCCGATCTTTGCAAGGCTCTCATAGTCGATGGGCGTGTCAATGTGTACGGAAGGAATACATCCGCCGGAAGGGCCGCCGGTCTGGGCCGCCTTAAACTTCTTGCCGTTCGGGATTCCGCCGCCGATTTCCTCGATGATCTCGCGCAGTGTTGTTCCCATGGGAACTTCCACGAGACCTACGTTTGTGATCTTGCCGCCGAGTGCGAAAACCTTGGTGCCCTTGGAAGTCTCGGTTCCGATGGAGGAATACCACTCCGCACCCTTGCGGATGATCTGGGCCACGTTGGCGTAAGTTTCAACGTTGTTGAGAACGGTAGGCTTCTTAAAGAGACCTTCCACTGCAGGGAACGGAGGTCTGGGACGAGGCTCGCCGCGCTTGCCTTCGATGGAGGTCATCAGCGCTGTCTCCTCACCGCAGACGAAAGCGCCCGCGCCCAGGCGAATCTCTACGTCGAAATTGAAGCCTGTTCCGAAGATATCCTTGCCGAGAAGTCCGTACTCTCTCGCCTGCTTGATCGCGATCTCAAGACGCTGTACGGCGATGGGATACTCAGCACGGACATAGACATAACCCTGGCTTGCGCCGATCGTATAACCTGCAATCGCCATTGCTTCCAGAACTGCGTGCGGGTCACCTTCCAAAATAGAGCGGTCCATGAAAGCGCCCGGGTCGCCTTCGTCGGCGTTGCAGCAGACATACTTGATGTCCGACTTGGTCGCTTTACAGAAAGCCCATTTTCTGCCTGTAGGGAAGCCCGCGCCGCCGCGGCCGCGAAGGCCGGAAGCCAGCATCACGTCGATGACCTGGTCCTGAGTCATGGATGTGAGCACTTTGTGAAGTGCTGCGTAGCCGTCCAGTGCGATGTACTCCTCGATATTCTCGGGATCGATCACGCCGCAGTTGCGCAGCGCGATTCTCATCTGCTTGGCATAGAACTTTGTCTGGCTCAGAGGAAGGATCTCTCCGTCTTCATGAACTGTCTCTGGATACAGAAGATCTTTGCAGATCGATCCGTTGATAATGTGCTCGTCGATGATCCTCTTCGCTCCTTCGGGAGTCGTCTGGGAATAGAAAGCGCCTTCCGGATATACGATTACGACCGGGCCCAGTGCACAGAGGCCAAAACATCCCGTCTTGACGATCAGTACATCCTTCAGTCCCTTCGCTTTTACCTCGTTCTCCAGCGCCTCTATGACCTTATGGCTGCCGGAAGAAGTACATCCTGTACCGCCGCAGACAAGAATCTGCTTGCGGTATGCGGTATGTGCCGCCATCTCCTCTGCCTTGGAAGCGACTAAGCGTCGAACCATGACCAGCTCTCTGTTCTTTTCCTTGATCTGCATGAGCTTTTCATATGTCATTGTCATGGCTTACACCTCCTCGTAGTAGGAATCAATAATCTTAACTGCGGATTCCGGTGTGCATTTGCCGTAAACTTCTCCGTCTACCGTCATAACGGGAGCCAGTCCGCAGGCGCCAAGACAGCGGCAGCTGTCAATGGAGAAGAAGCCGTCGGGCGTACACTCACCGGCCTTAATGCCGAGGCGTTCTTCGATCGCAGACAGGATTTTGTCAGCTCCCTTTACATAGCAAGCGGTTCCGAGACATACGCTCACCGTATGCTCTCCTTTAGGTGTCAGTGTAAACTGTGAATAGAATGTCGCCACGCCAAAAACCTGCGAGAGCGGAACATTCATCTCCTCAGCGATGATCTCCTGCACTTCTCTGGGCAGGTAGCCGTAAATCCCCTGCGCCTCCTGAAGTACCGGCATCATTGCGCCGGGCTGGTCCTTGTGCTTCTTGATAAACTTACGAAGCTCGCGTTCCTGTTTGGGTGTCCCCCGAAAAGCCATATTAGCCATCGATCCCCATCTCCTTTCAGTTGCATTTTGAAGGGCATTCCAGGACTTTAATGAGGGCCTGCAATGCCAATGTAATCTCATTTATATTCTACAATAATAGACTGATAATTGTCATATTTTTGACAAATATTTGTTATAGCTAACCGTTATTTCGCCGATTTGCACAAAAAAACAGAGCACCTTCCGATGCTCTGTTTGCAAATTTAGCTATATTTTATAAATTTCTGTTATTTATTCGTCTTTGGCGACATAGGCGTCAAGTTTTCCGTCTTTGACGCCGATCATGATCGTGTCGCCTTCGTCCACCTGGTCCCTCAGAATAAGCCTTGCCGCCAGCGTCTCGACGTGCTTCTGGATATATCTCTTGAGCGGTCTTGCGCCGTAAGAGGGATCGTAAGCGGCGTCGGCCACGAACTGCTTGGCCTCATCCGTGAGGCTGATGGTGATCTGCCTGTCCTCCAGTCTCTTGTTGAGATCCGCGATGATCAGATCGATGATATTCGCGATATTCTCCTTCGTCAGCGGTGTGAAGAGGATGATCTCATCCAGTCTGTTGAGGAATTCCGGACGGAAGTGCGCATGAAGAAGGTTCATGACACTCTCCTGTGCCTCGTCGCTAATCCTGTCCTCTCCGGGATGAGTCTCCAAGTCTGCCAGGATCTGCTGCGCGCCGATGTTGGAAGTCATGATCAGGATCGTGTTCTTAAAGTCTACGGTCCTGCCCTGAGAGTCCGTGATTCGGCCGTCGTCGAGAACCTGCAGCAGAACGTTGAACACGTCCGGATGTGCCTTCTCGATCTCGTCGAAGAGCACGACACTGTAAGGTTTGCGGCGGACTGCCTCTGTCAGCTGGCCGCCCTCCTCATATCCGACATATCCGGGCGGCGCTCCGATCAGTCTGGATACGGAGAATTTCTCCATATACTCGCTCATGTCGATACGGACTATATTTTTCTCATCGTCGAAGAGCGACTGGGCCAAAGCCTTGGCCAGCTCAGTCTTACCTACGCCGGTGGGACCGAGGAACATGAAGGAACCGATGGGCTTCGTGGGATCCTTGATGCCGGCCTTGCTCCTGAGGATCGCCTCGGAGACCTTGGTGACGGCTTCGTCCTGCCCGATGACTCTCTTGTGCAGCTCTTCGTCCAGATGCAGGGTCTTGGAGCGCTCGCTCTCCGTCAGCTTGCTGATCGGAATGCCGGTCCAGCGGGAAACGATCCTGCCGATCTCATTCTCGGTCACGCGGTCATGTACGAGAGAGACGTCCTCGTCCTTCATCTTGCCTTCTTCTTCCGCCAGCTGTTTCCGGAGGGCCGGCAGTGTGCCGTACTGCAGCTCCGCCGCCTTGTTCAGGTCGCCCTGCTGCTGCGCCTTCTGGATCTCGCCGTTTACCTGGTCGATCTGCTCGCGGATCTTGGAGAGCTGGTCCACGCGGGCCTTCTCATTCTCCCACTGCGCTTTCTGGGACGCAAACTGATCCTTGAGTTCTGCCAGCTCCTTCTGCAGGTCAGAAAGGCGCTCCATGCTGAGCTTGTCGTCCTCTTTCTTAAGAGCGGTCTCCTCGATCTCCATCTGCAGGATCTTTCTCTGCATCTCATCCAGCTCTGTCGGAAGCGAATTCATCTCTGTCTTGATCAGCGCACAGGCCTCATCCACCAGGTCAATGGCCTTGTCAGGAAGGAAACGGTCCGAGATATAGCGATTTGAGAGCACGGCCGCGCTCACCAGCGCGTTGTCCATGATCTTGACGCCGTGGTAAACCTCATAGCGTTCCTTAAGACCTCTCAAAATAGAGATTGTATCTTCGACAGTCGGCTCATCGACCATGACGGGCTGGAATCTTCTCTCCAGAGCCGCGTCCTTCTCGATATACTGCCTGTATTCCTTAAGCGTTGTCGCGCCGATGCAGTGCAGTTCGCCCCTGGCAAGCATGGGCTTGAGCATATTACCGGCGTCCATGGCGCCTTCCGACTTGCCTGCACCAACGATCGTGTGCAGCTCATCGATGAAAAGAATGATCTCACCGTCGCTCTGGCGCACATCCTCGAGTACGGCCTTGAGACGTTCCTCGAACTCTCCTCTGTATTTTGCCCCCGCCACAAGGGAACCCATATTGAGGGAAAAGATCTTCTTGTCCTTAAGTCCCTCCGGGACGTCTCCCTTGGCGATTCGCTGCGCCAGTCCTTCCACGACAGCGGTCTTGCCGACGCCGGGCTCACCGATCAGGACAGGGTTATTCTTGGTCTTTCTGGAGAGAATGCGGACCACATTGCGGATCTCCGCGTCTCTGCCGATGACCGGATCAAGCTTCTGGTCCCTGGCTTTTCCGACCAGCTCCTCGCCGTATTTGGCGAGTGTGTCATAAGTGGCCTCCGGATTGTCCGTCGTCACCCTCTGATTTCCTCTCACGGTAGAGAGAGCCTTCAGGAAAGTATCTCTCGTGATGCTGTACTCCTTGAAGAGCTGGGAGATGACACGGTCCGCGTTCCTGATCAGGGACAGGAACAGGTGTTCAACGCTCACATACTCGTCGCCGAGCTGCTTCGCCTCATTCTCCGCTCCGATCAGGACCTTGTTGAGGTCGCCGCTCACATAGACTCTGGATTCGGATCCTCTCACCTTGTTGACGCCGGCCAGAGCGCGCTCCGCTCTCTGCTTGAACTCTTCCGGGTCGATTCCCATCTTCTGGACCAGCTTCAGGATAAGGCTGTCCTCTATCGTTAAAAGACTGTAAAGCAGATGTTCCTGCTCGATCTGTTGATTTCCGTACTCATATGCAAGCTTTTCGCACTGATTCACGGCTTCAATAGATTTCTGTGTGAATTTCTGTATATTCATAGCACTCCTTTCTCGCAGTGTTGTGATTTCTTTGTTCTATAACTACTATAACACGTAGTTTTTGCTTGTCAAGCAGTATTTAAAAATTTTGCTTAGTTGTTTAAGACATATGCTGAAAGCAGGCAAAACAGAGAAAAGAAAAGAGCCTTGGCCGAACCTCCAATGTGTTTCGGCCAAAGGCTCTTTTATAACTGTAATACTTTCCTTAAGCTTCTTTATTGCCCGGATCTATTGAATTCCCGCTTCCGGAGTCATCATTCTGAACCGGGTTTTGGCTCGCATAAAGCTGAAAATCTGTTTCCTGCTCGGCCTGTCTCATATACTCAGGAGTATCATCTGTGACATTAATCTCAGTTTGTCCCGCCACAGGTAGGTTGTTGTCAGGTGCATGATTTTCATTGCTTCCCGGCACCTCAGATTTGTCAGGTTCTGCAGATTTCTGTATGTCACTGACTTCCTGCGCTGTACTTGCTGCCCCGCCAGCCTCCTGCGCTCCGCCCACGGTACCCGCAGGACTTCCGCCACCGGCACTCGCAGGGGCCGTAGCCGTCATATTCCCGCCAGCCTCCTGCGCTCCGCCACCGGCACTCGCCGGGCTATTGCCCGCCGGAGCAGCACCCGCTCCATTTGTCTCAGGCTTCACCTCTACCGCAGAACCTTCCACCGTGGAAGCCGCTTCCTTGGAAGATTTGTAGACTCTTGAAGTGACCCAGAGGTGCGAGGCGCCGTCAAAGATCAGAACGCCGCCGACAATCCTTGTGATCAGGGAAGCAAGTCCGAGAGCCTTGTTGATAACGAAAACTCCGCACGCAATCGTGATGACGGCAATGATGAGAGATATCCACCATTTCTTATACTTACTTCGAGACAAAATAAAAGTCTCACCGAGGTTGATCAGGCCGCTTACAACGATCATCATGCCCAAAATCGTAGGAATCAGCTTTATGAGTTCTTCCGGATGCAGGAAGATCACGGCGCCGCATATGAGCATCACAAGCGCAAGGACCAGCAGAATCGATTTCATTGCCGAATCGTGGTTCTGAAAGTACATGACTCCGGCGGCAACGCCTCCGACCGCGAGGAACACGCCGATGAACTTGGCAAGGAAATAAAGACTGCCCGTCGGCCAGATGAGCAGAATAATGCCGAGGAACAGCGCACCTGCAGAAAAAATCACTCGATTCAACGTGAAGCTCTTCATAAAACTACCCCCTGATGAATTTCGGTAGTGTCAAGTTCACTACCTG
>DGWK01000003.1:0-10311 GCA_002395235.1 Lachnospiraceae bacterium UBA4260
AGGATTAACTTTCTGTCCCATTTAAGGCTCCTTTCTTATCCTGATTACTCTTCTGCCTTTTTCTCGTCAAGGACGATCTTAAGGTTGCTCATTCTCTTCAGAATTCTGTATGCTCTGCCCTGTGCTCTGGGTCTGATTCTCTTCATTGTAGGACCATCAAACGCGTAGCACTCTGCGACATAAAGGTTTGCCGCGTTCATGCCGAGGTTGTTCTCTGCGTTTGCCACTGCACTGTTAAGCAGTTTCAGGATAACTTCCGAAGCATATCGGTTGTTGTATGTCAGAATGCCCTGTGCTGTTGCGACGTCTTTGCCTCTGATGGCGTCCATAACGAAGCAAGCCTTCTGGACAGGGATTCTGGCGTAAGAAAGCTTTGCAGAAGGTCTTGTATCCTTCTGGGCATTTCTCTCTCTCTTAAATTGAGTTCTATGTCCGTTTGCCATAGTTCCTCGCTCCTTTCAATGTGAACTCTTCCGGGCCGATCAGTTGGCGGAAGATCTTCTCTCGTCTTTGTTGTTGCCCTGGTGACCTCTGTAAGTTCTTGTCATAACGAACTCACCGAGTTTGTGACCGACCATGTCCTCTGTAACATATACCGGAACATGCTTGCGGCCGTCATGCACTGCGATTGTGTGGCCAACGAAAGACGGGAAAATGGTGGAACGGCGGGACCAGGTCTTGATGACCTCTTTGCTGCCCGATGCGTTCAAAGCGTCTACCTTCTTCAAAAGGCTTTTGTCTGCAAACGGCCCTTTCTTTAATGATCTTGCCATGGTAATCCTCCTTACTTCTTTCCGCCTCTGCGTCTAACGATGAGTTTGTCAGAAGCTTTCTTTCCACGCGTCTTGTAACCAAGTGCAGGCTTGCCCCAAGGCGTGCTCGGTCCGGGACGACCTACAGGTGCCTTACCTTCACCACCACCGTGAGGGTGATCGTTGGGGTTCATGACGCTGCCTCGAACGTGAGGACGAATGCCCATGTTGCGTACACGGCCTGCTTTGCCGTAGTTGATCAGGTTGTGATCGATGTTGCCGATGACGCCTACGGTTGCTCTGCAGTTCAGAGGAACCATTCTCATCTCGCCGGAGGGAAGTCTCAGTGTAGCATACTTGCCTTCCTTAGCCATCAGCTGTGCAGCTGCGCCGGCGCTGCGGACCATCTGGCCGCCCTTGCCGGGGTGAAGCTCGATGTTGTGTACCATTGTACCTACCGGGATCTTCTCAAGAGGGAGGCAGTTGCCGACTCTGACTTCTGCGTCAGGTCCGTTCATGATCTTCATGCCGTCCTTGAGGCCCTGGGGTGCAAGGATATATGCCTTCTCGCCGTCTTCATAGCAGATCAGCGCGATGTTAGCTGTTCTGTTGGGATCGTACTCGATACCAATTACTGTTGCAGGGATTCCGTCCTTGCGTCTTCTGAAATCGATGATTCTGTATTTTCTTCTGCTTCCGCCGCCGTGATGTCTCACGGTGATCTTACCCTGGTTGTTGCGGCCTGCGTTCTTCTTCAGAGAGAAAACAAGTGACTTCTCGGGAGTCTTCTTGGTGATCTCAGCGAAATCGGAACCGGTCATATTTCTGCGGGAGGGTGTATATGCGGTATACTTTTTAATTCCCATGATTAGTTCTCCTTTTCATGCTTATTCATTTTGACAAGCAAAGTTTTGCACCGCTTTTATTTATCAAAGTCCGGTGAAGAGATTGATCTCTTTGCTGTCAGCAGTAAGCGTAACATAAGCTTTCTTACGCTTTGCAGTCTCTCCGTAGACCATTCCTCTTCTCTTTTTCTTAGGTCTGCAGTTTACAGTGTTCACGCGGGCAACCTTGGTGCCTTCGAACATTCTCTCAACAGCAGTCTTGATCTGGAACTTGTTCGCCTGCGGATGAACATAAAATGCATATCTCTTCTCTGCGATATCCTGCAGCGCTTTCTCAGTCTGAATGGGCTTCAGAATAATATCATAGTATTCCAGTGTTGCCATTATGCGTACACCTCCTCCAATTTGGCGACTGCGTCCTTGGTAAGGATCACTGTCTGGGCGTTCATCAGATCATAAACATTGATCTGGGATGTAAGAGTAGTCTTTACCGCAGGGATGTTGCTTGCGGACTTAACTACGCGCTCATCCTTGTCAGCCATAACTACAAGGGTCTTTCCGGCCGCCTTAAGGTTTTCCATAACCTTGACGAACTCTTTGGTCTTGTACTCGCTCATTGCGAGCTGGTCAAGAACGATGACCTTGTTCTGCTGTACGCGGTCGGTCAGAGCGCTTCTGACTGCTGCCTGTTTTTCCTTCTTGTTCATCTTGAAGGAGTAGTCGCGAGGTGTGGGAGCGAATACTACGCCGCCGCCTTTCCACTGAGGAGCTCTCGTGGAACCCTGTCTCGCATGGCCTGTGCCCTTCTGTCTCCAGGGCTTTCTGCCGCCGCCGGAAACCTCAGAGCGGGTCTTTGCCTTCTGTGTGCCCTGGCGATTGTTTGCCAGCTGCTGAACTACCGCCATGTGAAGCAGGCTCTCGTTCACTTCTACACCGAAGACCGCATCATTTAAGTCGATATTGCCGACTTCCTGTCCTTGCATATTATAAACAGATACGTTTGCCATCTGAATGGTCCTCCTTTCTCATCTAAGGCACTGCTCAGACTCTGGTGGTCTCTTTGAGAGTCACAAGACCTTTCTTAGGTCCCGGAATAGCGCCTTTGACCAGAATAAGATTCTTGTCCGCATCCACTCTCACTACTTCCAGGTTCTGGATCGTAACCTGAACGCTTCCCATGTGACCGGGCATTCCCTTGCCCTTGAAGACTCTGCTCGGATCGGAAGAAGATCCGTTGGAACCCTGGTGACGGTGGAACTTGGAACCGTGGCCCATGGGTCCTCTGTGCTGTCCCAGTCTCTTGATAGCGCCCTGGAAGCCTTTACCCTTTGTAACTGCAGTAGCGTCGATCTTGTCGCCTTCCGCAAAGATGTCAGCCTTGATCTCGTCGCCGAGCTTGTACTCTGCAGCGTTTTCAAATTTAAATTCCTGAACGTGCTTCTTAACCGGTGTGCCGGCCTTGTCGAAGTGGCCCTTCATAGCCTTGCCAACGCCGTGGCGATGTGCAACTTCCTTGTTGCCCTTCTTGTCAACTGTGGTGATTCTCTCTTTTGCCTCACCATAGCCAACCTGAACTGCCTCATAACCATCGTTCTCAATGGTCTTGACCTGTGTTACGACACAGGGGCCTGCCTCAAGGACTGTAACAGGGATGAGCGTTCCGTCTTCCCTGAAGATCTGAGTCATGCCGATCTTGGTAGCCATAATTGCTTTCTTCATTTTTACCTCTTTCCGCCGGAATCCCGGCTAATTTTTGTCTACAGCGGACATCAGCGCTATTCCTTCGGGCTCTTGGCATCTCGCCCTCCTGCGGATCTCCTCCGGATCCTGCTCTCGGCTCGCAGCCTGCTGTCTGACTGCTCACCGCGACGCCTGCCTTTCCTTTTCCTTCACCGGATCGCCGCTCTTATCCTGCGGCCGTCCTCCCGAAAAGGGATGTCATACTAGTAGAGGTTTTATTTACAAATGCATTATGGAGTATGCATCTGTTAACTTGTTTTGTTCGCTGTACTTATTATATGTACGCTTTGCTTTGTACTGATCAGCGAGCCTTCATCTTGATATCGATCGCTACGCCTGCAGGCATCTCCAGTCTCTGAAGAGCATCAACTGTCTTCTGAGTGGGAGTAATGATGTCGATCAGTCTCTTGTGAGTTCTCTGCTCGAACTGCTCACGGCTGTCCTTATACTTATGAACAGCGCGAAGGATGGTAACAACCTCCTTCTTTGTAGGAAGCGGAACGGGACCGCTTACCTGGGAGCCGGTCTTCTTGACCGTCTCGATGATCTTCTTCGCGGATGCGTCCACGAGCTTGTGATCATATGCCTTCAGGGTAATTCTCATAATCTGATTTGCCATAAAAAAAGTCGCCTCCTTATTCGCACTTTTTAATGAAGTACGACAAGCGGTGACTGTACACACTCCCGTGCGTGTCCTGTCTGTCTCTTCTCAAAGAATCTCTCGAGATCAGGTTCTCGCACGTCGTTTCTGATTTTCTGCTCGCAAAACTTGCTTTTACTCGCAGAATTGCAGACTGTCAATCGGTACAGTGACTTGTCGTCAGTTTTCGGGTCGGCCCTGTGCCAATCAGGGCGCCCCAGACATTCGCTCCACGGAAAACCCGCCGTATTCACAGCGGCAACCTCACGCTTCACAGCTATCATGTCACAGCTTTTTCATCATACACGAGGTCTCTCCAAAATGCAAGAACAATTTTTGTATTTATCTACAAACATTTTTGTCACTTTTCACAAAGATGGGGTTTGAGGGGGACTCGTGTCAAAACAGAGACATTATAAGGGAACTTTTGCTTGATTTCAACAGCATTTTAGTATCCTTCGCGCGGTCGGATGCCCTTCGCGCGATCCAAGCTATGCCGAGTGTGTTCGGATACCCTTCGCGCGTTCTGACCCACCCAGTCATACACTCCGGTTTCAAGGGCAGGGAAGTATTATGTAGTAAATAGGTACTTCCCTGCCCTTGAAAAGTCGTTACTGACAGGGTGGATCAGAACTTGCTTACGTTATTCCGGGCCGGAGCCGGAGATGAAGTTTGTTTTCTCAGGTTGTGGCGCTCGAGTGGTTGTCGAATACGCTTGGCGGCCACTTGAGCGTCAGTTTCTTCGATTTCTTGGCGGAATGACGCTCGAGTGGTTCTCGAACACCCTTGGCGGCCACTTGAGCGTCGGTTTTCCCCTGCAGTTCACCGGTTGGACTATAGCAGCTATTTTTGATCAGCCTGCCCCCATAGGAAAATTGAAAACTGCGAGATGAACACTTATTTTCTGCCCTTTTTCCTGGAAGTTGGATTATAGCACCTGCAACAAGCTACATTGCCCCCATCTGCAAGCCTTCACCTTCTGCCCAATGGAGGCCGCCGCCTCAGAATTCTTTCTTATAATCCAACCTTCACAAATTAATTCCTGATTTTACTCAAATCTTGCTGCATGTAAAAATTCTCATGGGGGCAGGCAGCATCATTTGCTCTTCTATGATCCAACATTCTCCACTCGTCGTATACATAGTACAAACTCTCACCACCGGCGCAGGAAAATTTTCAAAAAGTGCCGCCCATGAGCAACCTCAGTGCACAAGCACATCCCCCGCCTGCAGCAACCTCCCCTTTTTCTTTCAGGCAAGCCCCCCGCCTTCAACTATCTCCCTCTTCCCCCTCGGCAGGAACAACCTGAGTGCGGAAGTGTATACCCTGTCTGCAGCGACTTTTCAAGGGCGGGGAAGCCCCGCCGCATAAAAAAGCAGAGATGGCGCCATATGCCATCTCCGCCTTTTTTACATTATAATCTTCCCCGCCCGTGAAACCGGAGCGAAAGACAGGGTATACACTTTCGCACGTAGGTCTTCCCTTCACTTTCATCCGGAGCGAAAGACAGGGTATACACTTCCAAACGTAGGTTTTTTCCAGAAATTATTTCTTCCTCACCTCATCAAACACATCCGTAATCGCCTTCGAAGGCGCCGCCGTCATATTAGAAACAATGACGTTAGCCGCAAGGCTGATCAGGAACGCAGGAAGCAGCTCATAAATAGCGAGCCATCCGCCGATCGGGGCGATCAGGAACTTCCAGATGAAGACCATAACCGCGCCGGCGACCATGCCTGCGATCGCACCCTGCTTGTTGGATCTTCTCCAGAAGAGAGCCAGCAGCATCTGCGGTCCGAAGGCCGCGCCAAAGCCCGCCCATGCAAAGGATACGACTCTGAATACCGAACTGTTCGGATTCCAGGCCAGAACTACGGCGATGGCCGCAATGGCGATGACGGTAAGTCTGGCCGCTCTCATCTGCTGGCGGCTGGTGAGCTTGATGCCCATGAATTCCTGTACAAGGTCCTGGGAGACGCTGGAAGCCGCCGCAAGCAGCTGGGAGTCCGCAGTGGACATGGTCGCCGCCAGGATACCCGACAGGATGATACCTGCGAACAGCGCGAAGATGACGCCGTTCTGGCTCATCAGGTTGGCCATCTGAATGATGACGGTCTCCGATTCGGAGCTTGTGGTGAGCATGGGGATCGTGCCGGTCAGGGATACGCTGTAGCCGATGACGCCGATAAATACTGCAATACCCATGGAAATCACGACCCAGACGAAAGCAATCCTGCGGGAGAGCACCAGCTCTTCCTCATTTCGGATTCCCATGAATCGGAGAAGGATATGGGGCATGCCAAAATAGCCAAGGCCCCAGGCAAGTGTGGACACGATACTGAAGATTCCGAAGGAACCCGCCGTCCCCGTAGCCGCGTTGTATCCCTGCGTGAGATTGAGATAGCCGGGAAGAGCCTTCGCATTTTCCACTACTGCCCCCATGCCGCCGGCTTTGTCAATTCCGAAGAAAACGATGATGATCAGCGCGATCGTCATGAAAATACTCTGGACAAGGTCCGTTGTGGAAACGGCCAGGAAGCCGCCCATGGTGGTGTAAGCGATGATGATCAGTGCGCCGACGATCATGGCCACATGGTAATTAAATCCGAAAAGGCTGTTGAACATGGTGCCGACCGCCTTGAAGCCGGACGCGGTATAAGGAATAAAGAATACCAGGATGATGACTGCCGCGATGCAGGAAAGGATGTGCTTATCATCTCTGTATCTTCTCGCATAGAAATCCGGGATTGTGAACGCCCCGATCCTCTCGGAATAGCGGCGCAGAAGTCTCGCCACCAGAAGGAAGTTGAGGTAGGTGCCGATCGAGAGACCGACTGCCGTCCAGGTTACTTCCGCAAGACCCGCGATATAGGCCAGTCCGGGCAGGCCCATCAGAAGGTAGCTGCTCATGTCCGAGGCCTCGGCGCTCATAGCCGTGACAACCGGTCCGAGTGAGCGGCCGCCGATATAGAAGCCGTCGGATGTTTCGGTGGCGCCTTTTCTGTTAAAGAGCGCTCCGATGGCTAGCATTCCCGCCATGTACAGAATAATAGTTACAATGATCAAGATTTGTGCTGATGTCATAGCATTTCTCCATTCCCCCTCGCCTTGCGGCGATTATTATCTCCGGGCATTCGGAATTCCGCCCGGACAATTACGCATTATAGCACAAGAGAAGCCGGAATAAAATACAGAACGGTGTATAGAACGTATTCTATACACCGCATCTCTATTCTTCAAGAATCTTCTTTATTTAAGCTGATTTTTGACTGTACGCAACACTAAATCATAATTCATTCGAAAGTCAATACATTTTGTCATTCTGTCTTTTGACGGAAGTTTTCAAGGAACATCGGCGTCATCCTGTCGGCATAAGATACCAGGGAATACTCGCCGCCGCACAGGCACCAGTCGTACATGAGAGCCCTCTCCCACATGGCATACGCTTTGATGATCTCGCTGGCCGTGCAGTCCGACCGCAGCTCTCCCTGCTTTTGCCCTTCTGTTATGATCTCGCGCAGGATGCGGAAGTATGTCCTGTTGCGGTCCAGCAGATGTTTCTCTCCCTGCGCCTGCAACTGCGTGGACAGAAGCCCCGAGAGCAGGTCGCGCGAGATGCTGTCCTCGATCATCACGAACAGCTCGTGATTGAGAAAAATCAATTTGTCTGCCGCGCCCATGGACGGGTCAAGGGTTTCCCTGAGCTTCTCGTACTTCTCGTCGAAGACATAGGCGAGCGTTCCCAGCAGGGCGTCTTTTCCGTCAAAATAGTGATAGAAGGACCCTCTCGAAGTCCCGGACGCGAAAATGATATCCTCTATGGTCGTTGCGTCGTAGCCGTTCTCATAAAAAAGTTTCCATGCTGCGGAGATGATCTTCCCCTTCGTGTTGCGCGTGTTCTTCTTTGGCATAATGCACCTTCAAATCCCGTGTCAGAGTTGCGTTTTCCTGTTTTTCAGTGTATCTTTGTTGAGTACCATTCAAGGCTCGCAGAGCGGGCCGCTGCGCCGCGTGCGGGCTGCCCTTTGGCAGCATCTTCCTTTCCGCACGCGTGTGCATCGAATAACTCAGTGGGGGATTGTCACCCGCCGCCGAGAAAGTTTGTTGCTTCCCACCGCCTGTAGAGGCGGGGGCATCCCCCCTGTGTTATTCTACTATAAACAGTAACATTTAATATAGAAACTTTCAGATAGAAACTATATAGGAGAGCGAAAAAAATATGTGGATTGCAGATTCCTGGAAAGATTATCAGGTACTGGATACTTCCGACGGCGAGAAACTGGAACTTTGGGGCGGCTACAAGCTGATCCGCCCGGACCCGCAGGTGATCTGGAAGACGCCGCGCGGCAGAGAATGGAGAAACCCCAACGCCCATTACCACCGCAGCAATAAAGGCGGCGGCGAGTGGGAGTTCAGAGACCTCCCCGAGGAGTGGACGATCCACTACAGGGATCTCTCCTTCAGGCTCAAGCCCTTTAACTTCAAGCACACGGGGCTCTTCCCCGAGCAGGCGGTCAACTGGGACTGGTTCAGCGAGATCATCCGAGACGCCGTCGCGTCCGGCAAAAAAGTGAAGGTCCTCAACCTCTTTGCCTACACCGGCGGTGCCACCGTCGCGGCCGCCAAGGCCGGAGCCGCCGTCACCCATGTCGACGCCGCCAAGGGAATGGTCACCTGGGCCAGAGAGAACGCCTCCATTTCAGGACTGGAGGACGCCCCGATCCGCTGGCTGGTGGACGACTGCGGAAAATTTGTGGAGCGCGAGATCCGAAGAGGCAACACCTATGACGCGATCATCATGGATCCTCCGTCTTACGGACGCGGCCCCAAGGGTGAGATCTGGAAGATTCAGGACAGCATTTATCCTTTCCTTATGAACGCCTGCAAGCTCCTGTCCGATGACCCGCTCTTCGTGCTGGTCAATTCCTACACCACAGGACTGCAGCCCGCAGTGCTCTCCTATCTCCTGCATACCGCCATAGACAAAAGGCACCGCGGAACGGTCGAGGCCGCCGAGATCGGTCTGCCCGTTGTCGGAAATGGTCTGATCCTTCCCTGCGGCGCAGCCGGAAGGTGGACCGCGTCAAAATAGTCTGCAGTTTGAGTAAAACGAATAATATAAAGATGCCCTTTCCCGGTGAACCCACCGGGAAAGGGCATTTCTTTTGTTTACTGTTTCTTTTCGCTTTCTGGGACCTCGCTCCGCTCGATCCTCTCACGGATCTGGAGCATTCTCCTGTCGAGCTGATTGATCAGATCCGCGCTGTAGCGCAGCTCCTCTACTATGATCTCAGCGTTGCTGATCTCTCTCTTGTACTTCATCTTGTGTTCGACGCTGGCCCAGAAGTCCATCGCGATGGTCCGAAACTGAACCTCCACATTCATGTACTTCTTTTCGCTCGCCAGAAAGATCGGAACGCGGAGGATCAGGTGAAGGCTCCGGTAGCCGTTCTCTTTTGGGGAGGAAATGTAGTCCTTCTCCTGAAGGATCTCAACATCATCCTGCACATCAAAGGAATCTCTGATGCTGTAAATGTCGTCGATGAAGGAACAGATCACTCTGATTCCGGCCACGTCGTTGATCGTGTTCTCAATATTTTCGACAGTAAAGGGAACTCCCTTCACTTTGAGCTTGCCGTAAATGCTCTTAGGCGATTTGAGTCTGCTTTTAATGTACTCGAAAGGATTTCTCTTATTTTTCAGCGCCATCTCTTTGTTGAGGATCTCCAGCTTGGTCCTCACCTGGGACATCGCGCAGTCGAAGTACATCATCATTGTATCAAACTGCTCCGCCTGTTCCGTGATCTGCAGAATGCGTCCGACATCCTCATCGGTCATGGAATCATTTCCGTAGTAACCGATGTCATACTTTTCGTCACCTGTCAACCTCTGTTCCTCCTTCAGCATTATGAACTCCGGCCCGTGCGGCCGGCATAATTCTTATTCCTGTTTATTAAAAGCTCGAAATGTGAGCCTTTTTTACCGCTAGATGATTATATCAAACCGGAGGTCGTTTTTGAAGTAAAATTAACTAATCAAAGTAGCGAAAATCATTAAATATTCGTAAACTTATACAAATCTATGTAAAGAACAAAAGATTAACGCAAGAGCCCCGATACTCCTCTCAGAGTATCGGGGCTCGAATCGTTTAACTATTCAGACTGTTAACAGACCTGTATATGCTTCGTTCAAATTATTCAATAACGGTAGCAACACGGCCGGAACCAACAGTACGGCCACCTTCACGGATAGCGAAAGTAAGACCCTGCTCCATAGCGATGGGGTGGATCAGCTCGATGGTCATCTCGACGTGGTCGCCGGGCATGCACATCTC
>DGWK01000003.1:10427-11049 GCA_002395235.1 Lachnospiraceae bacterium UBA4260
TAGAACTGAGGACGATAGTTGTTGAAGAAAGGTGTGTGACGGCCACCCTCGTCCTTGGTCAGAACGTAAACCTGAGCGGTAAATTTCTTGTGGCAGGTAACTGTACCGGGCTTTGCGATAACCTGGCCTCTCTCGATGGCAGTTCTGTCGATACCACGAAGAAGGACACCTACGTTGTCACCAGCCTCAGCATAGTCAAGAGTCTTACGGAACATCTCGATACCGGTAGCAACAGACTTCATAGTCTCTTCCTTGATACCAACGATCTCGACGGGCTCCATAACCTTCAGAGTACCACGCTCAACACGGCCTGTAGCAACAGTACCACGACCGGAAATTGTGAATACGTCCTCTACGGGCATAAGGAAAGGCTTGTCGTTCTCACGCTGAGGATCCGGAATGTAATCATCAACAGCATCCATGAGCTCCATGATGTTGTCAGCCCACTTGCTGTTAGGATCT
Organism: Lachnospiraceae bacterium UBA4260; assembly: GCA_002395235.1. GTDB lineage: Bacteria > Bacillota > Clostridia > Lachnospirales > Lachnospiraceae > CAG-791. The sequence continues at coordinate 10,890 of DGWK01000003.1, forward strand.
TCGAGAGCCTTAAGAGCGGAACCTCTGATAACCGGCAGATCATCGCCCGGGAACTCATACTCGTTCAGAAGTTCACGAACTTCCATCTCGACCAGCTCGATGAGCTCTTCGTCATCAACCATGTCGCACTTGTTCAGGAATACTACGATGTAAGGAACAC
>DGWK01000003.1:11217-20152 GCA_002395235.1 Lachnospiraceae bacterium UBA4260
ATCATGTTCTTGACATAGTCAGCGTGGCCGGGGCAGTCAACGTGTGCATAGTGTCTCTTAGCTGTCTCATACTCGATGTGAGCTGTGGAGATGGTGATTCCTCTCTCTCTCTCTTCGGGAGCCTTGTCGATCTGATCGAAAGCAACAGCAGTTCCGCCCTGTCTTACAGCGAGAACGGATGTGATAGCAGCGGTAAGAGTTGTCTTACCATGGTCAACGTGACCGATTGTACCGATGTTGCAGTGCGGTTTTGTTCTGTCAAAATGAGCCTTTGCCATTTCTCAATTCCTCCTTAAATAATTTGAGATACAACTTTTTTGATTTTCATTATAGCTGCAATGACTGTTCTCAATTTAAGGGTCGTATAAACAGTCACTGCTACGATTATAATCAAATTGTAATAAGAATGCAATCACTTTTCGTTGAGGATCTTCTCGGCCACATTCTTCGGCACGGGTTCGTACTTATCAAAGAACATGGAGTAATTGCCGCGTCCCTGTGTCTTGGAACGGAGATCCGTCGCATATCCGAACATCTCGGACAGCGGAACGAATCCTGTTACCATCTTGCCGCCGCCGATATCTTCCATACCGCTGATTCTGCCGCGGCGGGAGTTGATATCACCAATGACATCGCCCATGTATTCCTCGGGCATGGTAACTTCGACTCTCATGATGGGCTCAAGGAGTACAGGAGATGCTTTCTTCATAGCTTCCTTGAAGCACATGGATCCTGCGATATGGAATGCCATCTCAGAGGAGTCGACCTCGTGATAAGATCCGTCATATACAGTGGCGTGAACGCCGACCACAGGGTATCCGCCCAGGTTACCGGCCTTCATAGCCTCTTCAATACCTTCGCCGACTGCCGGGATATATTCCTTAGGAATATTTCCGCCGACGACTTCGGAATCAAATTTGTAAAGTTCGTCGCCGTTGGCGTCCATGGGCTCGAAGCGGACTTTGCAGTGTCCGTACTGGCCGCGGCCGCCCGACTGCTTCGCGTACTTGTATTCCTGCTCGACGCTCTTGGTAAATGTCTCTTTGTACGCAACCTGAGGTGCGCCGACATTCGCCTCGACCTTGAACTCACGAAGAAGTCTGTCAACGATGATCTCCAGGTGGAGCTCACCCATACCGGCGATGATTGTCTGGCCTGTCTCCTTGTCGGTGTGCTGCTTGAAGGTAGGATCCTCCTCAGCCAGCTTGGCAAGTGCTTCGGCCATCTTGCCCTGACCAGCCTTGGTCTTGGGCTCGATCGCGAGCTCGATAACGGGCTCCGGGAACTCCATGGACTCCAGGATGACCGGACTGGTCTCCGCGCAGAGTGTGTCGCCCGTTGCTGTAAACTTGAGGCCTACCGCTGCGGCGATGTCGCCGGAGTATACCTTCTCAAGTTCTGTTCTCTTGTTCGCGTGCATCTGAAGGATACGTCCGAGACGCTCCTTCTTGTCCTTCGTAGCATTCAGGATGTAAGATCCGGAATTAGCGACACCGGAATATACACGGAAGAATGCAAGCTTTCCTACGAAGGGGTCGGTCATGATCTTGAACGCGAGAGCTGCGAAAGGCTCATCGTCGGAAGAATGTCTCTCGACTTCGTTTCCGTCAAGATCAGTACCTTTTATTGCAGGGATGTCAAGAGGTGAAGGCATGAATTCGACAACCGCGTCGATCATCTTCTGAATGCCCTTGTTCTTGTAAGCGGAGCCGCAGACTACAGGGACTGCTCTGCACTCGCAGGTTGCCTTGCGAAGTGCGGCCTTCATCTCGTCCACAGAAGGCTCCTCGCCTTCAAGATACATCATCATCAGGTCCTCATCGAGGTCGCAGATCTTCTCGACCATCTCTGAGCGATACAGTTCCGCATCCTCCTTGAACTGATCCGGGATCTCACCGACGGTGATGTTGTCACCCTTGTCATCATTGTATGTATATGCTTCCATCTCGAACAGGTCGATGATACCGGTAAAAGTATCCTCGGCGCCCATAGGGATCTGGATCATGATGGCGTTCTTGCCGAGCCTGTTGCGGATCTGTTCTACAGAGCCGTAATAATCAGCTCCGATGACGTCCATCTTATTGATGAAAGCCATACGAGGCACATTGTATGTATCAGCCTGACGCCATACATTCTCCGCCTGGGGTTCTACGCCGCCTCTCGCGCTGAATACGCCTACGGCGCCGTCCAGTACGCGAAGAGAACGCTCTACTTCGACAGTAAAGTCAACGTGTCCGGGAGTATCAATAATATTGATGCGGTGCTCGAGAGCGCCTTCCTTGGGCACATTATGATCATGCAGAGTCCAGTGGCATGTAGTAGCCGCTGATGTGATCGTGATACCGCGCTCCTGCTCCTGGGCCATCCAGTCCATTGTTGCAGTACCGTCATGCGTATCACCGATCTTATAGTTTACACCGGTATAATACAGAATACGTTCCGTGAGTGTAGTCTTACCGGCATCAATGTGCGCCATAATACCGATATTCCTGGTTCTCTCCAGGGGATATTCTCTAGTTGACACAGATTTCTCTTCCTCCTAATGTGTGTAATAACTTCAGCAGCAGTCCCGATATTGTCAGGCTGCGATCAGAATCTGTAGTGAGAGAAAGCTCTGTTGGCATCTGCCATCTTGTGCATGTCTTCTTTTCTCTTAACAGAAGCGCCTGTGTTATTGAACGCATCAAGAATCTCTCCGGCCAGTTTATCTTCCATGGTCTTCTCGCCTCTCTTACGGGAGAACATGACCATCCAGCGAAGAGCGAGAGCCTGACGTCTCTCAGGTCTGACTTCGATCGGAACCTGGTAGGTAGCACCACCGATTCGTCTAGCTTTAACTTCAAGGACAGGCATGATGTTGTTCATGGCTGTCTCAAATACTTCGAGTGCGGGCTTGCCAGCCTTCGCCTCGACCTTGCCGAATGCACCGTATACAATCTTCTGTGCTACGCCTTTCTTGCCGTCGAGCATGACAGCGTTGATCAGCTTTGTAACAACCTTATTGTTGTATAAAGGATCGGCAAGTACTTCTCTTTTTTGTACATGTCCTTTACGCGGCACGTTACTTCCCTCCTTATCAATGGATAATTCATCGGTACTCACTATTAGATATGTGTTCGTGCTGTGATCTATCTGTAAATAGAATTCCAACACTTACAGGTATCAGTTTATAGTAAATATCTTACTTTCCAGCCTTAGGTCTCTTCGCGCCATACTTGGAGCGAGCCTGACGTCTGTTGGCAACACCTGCTGTATCCAGGGTACCGCGGATAATGTGATATCTGGTACCGGGCAGATCTTTAACTCTTCCGCCTCTGATCAGGACAACGCTGTGCTCCTGCAGATTGTGACCCTCGCCGGGAATGTAGGATGTAACCTCGATTCCATTGGAGAGACGCACTCTTGCGATTTTACGCAGTGCGGAGTTAGGCTTCTTGGGGGTTGCAGTCTTAACCGCTGTGCAGACACCACGCTTCTGCGGGGAGCTGGCATCAATAGCCTTCTTCTTAAGGGAGTTCATTCCCTTCTGCAGTGCAGGAGCAGTAGATTTCTTGACGGAAGTCTGACGACCCTTTCTTACTAACTGGTTAAATGTTGGCATTCTATTTCACCTCCTTCTTATAAAATAAACATGGTGCAGCTCCTAAGAGCCACACCATGATATTATATGAGTCTGATTTGCACTTGTCAATTACTTTTTCACTCTTCGACGCCGGAATTCACAACTTCTTCCGCCGCGATGTCAGTGACCGGCTCTAAGGCCTGAAGGTTGTCTTCGCTTTCCAAAACATCGTCCACCTCAGCGCTTGCCTTCTTGCGAAGGCGCGCGTCGGTGCTGAGTCTGGTGCTGCGGTATCTCTTCATTCCGGTTCCCGCAGGAATCAGCTTACCGAGGATGACGTTCTCCTTCAGTCCGATCAGAGGATCGATACGTCCGTGGATGGCCGCGTCGGTGAGGACCTTCGTGGTCTCCTGGAAGGAAGCCGCTGACAGGAAGGAACTTGTCGCGAGAGCCGCCTTGGTGATACCGAGGATGATCTGCTTGCCTTCCGCCGGCTGCATGTCGAGGGAGATGAGTCTCTCGTTCTCGTCCTCGAAATCAAGAACATCGACGAGGCTTCCGGGAAGGAACTTCGTATCTCCGCTGTTCTCGATCCTGATCTTGCCAAGCATCTGTCTGACAATGACTTCGATATGCTTATCGCAGATATCAACGCCTTGCAGACGATAAACTTTCTGTACCTCGCGGAGCAGATAATTCTGGACCGCACGGATTCCCTTGATCTTCATCAGGTCATGAGGGTTGACACTGCCTTCCGTCAGCTCATCGCCGGCTTCGATCACCTGGCCGTCAACGACCTTGATTCTGGATCCGTAAGGGATCGGATACTCTTTGGACTCGCCCGTCTCATCACTTGTAACAATGACTTCACGGCTCTTCTTGTTGTCAGGGATGGTAACCGTTCCGCTGAGCTCGGAGATGATTGCAAGTCCCTTCGGCTTACGCGCCTCGAACAGCTCCTCGACACGGGGAAGACCCTGTGTGATATCGCCGCCGGCGACGCCGCCGGTGTGGAATGTTCTCATGGTCAGCTGTGTGCCGGGCTCACCGATGGACTGTGCCGCGATGATACCGACTGCCTCACCTACCTGAACCATTTCTCCGGTCGCCATGTTGGCGCCGTAGCACTTGGCGCAGATGCCCATGTGTGATCTGCAGGTCAGGATCGTGCGGATCTTGAGACCGTCGATCGCGCCTCCGCGCTTGCCTACGCCTCTCTCGAGGATCGCCGCTGCACGGCTGGGAGTGACCATGTGATTCTTCTTAACAATAATGTTGCCCTCGGCGTCCTTGACATCCTCGCATACGACGCGGCCTGTGATACGGTCTTTCAGATCTTCGATCATTGCCTTGCCGTCTGTGAACGCCTTGACTGTCATGCCGGGGATGGATTCCTTACCTTCGCAGCAGTCGACTTCGCGGATGATGAGCTCCTGGGAGACATCGACCATTCGTCTTGTCAGGTAACCGGAGTCTGCGGTACGCAGAGCCGTATCGGACAGACCCTTACGGGCGCCGTGTGCGGACATGAAGTACTCCAGAACGTCCAGACCTTCGCGGAAGTTGGACTTGATCGGCAGCTCGATAGCACGTCCGGTCGTATCTGCCATCAGTCCGCGCATACCTGCCAGCTGCTTGATCTGCTGGTTGCTGCCTCGAGCTCCGGAATCGGCCATCATGAAGATGTTGTTGTACTTATCCAAACTGGAGAGCAACACGTCTCTGAGTTCGTTATCCGTCTCCGTCCATGTATCCACAACAGCTCTGTATCTCTCTTCCTCGGTCATCAGACCTCTGCGGAAGTTCTTGGAGATCACGTCGACGGTCTCCTGCGCTTTCTTGAGCAGTTCCTTCTTCTGCGGAGGAACCGTGATGTCCGCGATGGAAACGGTCATGGCTGCGACTGTGGAATACTTATATCCCATAGCCTTGATCAGGTCGAGCACTTCAGCGGTCTTGAAGGTGCCGTGGGTGTCGATGATTGCCTGCAGGATCTTCTTGAGGTCTTTTTTCTTGACCAGGAAATCGACTTCGGGAAGCAGATAGTTTTCGGGCTTTCTGCGATCCACGAATCCGAGGTCCTGAGGAATGATCTCATTGAACAGCAGTCTGCCGAGGGAGGTATCGATGATGCCGGTTACGACTTCTCCGTCCTCTCTGGTCTTGCTGACCCTGACTCTGATCTTGGAATGGAGCGTAATATAGTGGTTCTCATAAGCGAGGATCGCTTCGTTCATGCTGTGGAAGCATCTACCCTCTCCGGGCTCTCCGTCTCTCTGCTGCGTCAGATAGTAGATACCCAGAACCATATCCTGAGAAGGAACAGCGACCGGGCCGCCGTCCGAAGGCTTCAGCAGGTTGTTGGGAGACAGGAGCAGGAATCTGCACTCTGCCTGTGCTTCAACGGAAAGAGGAAGGTGGATTGCCATCTGGTCGCCGTCGAAGTCTGCGTTGAACGCGGTACAGACCAGGGGGTGGAGCTTGATCGCCTTACCTTCTACGAGGATGGGCTCAAAAGCCTGAATTCCGAGTCTGTGCAGCGTAGGTGCGCGGTTGAGCATTACGGGATGCTCTTTGATGACGTCCTCGAGGATATCCCAGACCTGGGGATCCACGCGCTCGACAAGTTTCTTGGCGTTCTTGATATTCTGAGAAATATTTCTCTTTTCAAGTTCCTTCATGACGAAGGGCTTGAAGAGCTCAAGAGCCATCTCCTTCGGCACGCCGCACTGATAGATCTTCAGCTCGGGGCCGACGACGATAACGCTTCGTCCGGAGTAGTCGACACGTTTGCCCAGAAGGTTCTGTCTGAAACGTCCGCCTTTACCCTTGAGCATGTCGGACAGAGACTTGAGCGCTCTGTTGCCGGGGCCCGTGACGGGGCGGCCGCGTCTGCCGTTGTCGATCAGGGCGTCAACCGCTTCCTGAAGCATTCTCTTCTCGTTTCTGACGATGATATCGGGAGCACCCAGCTCCAGAAGTCTCTTCAGACGATTGTTTCTGTTGATGATCCTTCTGTAAAGGTCATTGAGGTCGGAAGTGGCAAATCTGCCGCCGTCGAGCTGTACCATGGGACGAAGATCCGGAGGAATGACCGGGATGCAGTCCATGATCATCCAGGAAGGAGAATTTCCGGACTCGCGGAAGGCCTCGATGACTTCCAGTCTCTTGATGATCCTGGCTCTCTTCTGGCCCTGCACGGTCTCCATCTGCGCGCTCAGTTCCTGGTACTCTTCCTCGACCTTGACGTCAAGGAGCAGCTGCTTGATCGCCTCCGCACCCATTCCGGCGCGGAACTTGTTGCCGTATTTTTCTCTTGCTTCCTGGTACTCGCGCTCTGTCAGGACCTGCTTGTACTGAAGATCGGTCGATCCTTTGTCCAGTACAATGTAGGAGGCAAAATACAGAACTCTCTCGAGTACCTTCGGAGAGAGGTCAAGGATCAGGCCCATTCTGCTGGGGATTCCCTTGAAATACCAGATGTGGGAAACAGGCGCTGCGAGCTCAATGTGACCCATTCTCTCGCGGCGGACGCTGGATTTTGTGATCTCAACGCCGCACCTGTCGCAGATCACGCCTTTATAGCGGATCTTTTTATATTTGCCGCAATAGCACTCCCAGTCCTTTTTGGGTCCGAAGATCCTCTCACAGAACAGGCCGTCTCTCTCAGGCTTCAGTGTTCTGTAGTTGATCGTCTCGGGTTTTGTCACTTCACCGTGAGACCATTCTCTGATCTTTTCCGGTGAAGCAAGCCCGATCTTGATCGCTTCAAAAGCAACCGGCTGATAGTTTTGCTGTTTCGTATTAGGCATTAGTAATCCTCCCCGGAATCTTCGCTTGTGTAGCCGTCGTTATCCAGATTAAGAGCTTCTAATTCAATATCGTCGCCGAAACCATCCAGATCATCGCTGTCCGAATTTCCGTCAGGCTCAGGCTCTACATCTTCCAGCTCACCTGCCGCGTTAAATTCTTTGCTGCTGAATCCGCCGCGCTCAAGCTGCGCCTGATCGGGACTGCCGTAGTCCTTGAAGTTGTTCTTCATCTCGAAGCGGTACACAGAGGAATCGCCGTAATCGATGTCCTCTTTGATCTCAACGACTTCACCCTTCTCATCGAGAACCTGCACGTCAAGACCGAGTGCCTGGAGCTCTTTCAGAAGGACCTTGAAGGACTCCGGAATTCCGGACTCGGGAATATTCTCTCCCTTGATGATCGCTTCGTAGGTCTTGACACGGCCGACTACGTCGTCCGACTTGATCGTCAGGATCTCCTGCAGTGTATAAGCCGCGCCGTATGCCTCCAGTGCCCAGACTTCCATTTCTCCGAAACGCTGGCCGCCGAACTGAGCCTTGCCGCCCAGAGGCTGCTGTGTTACCAGGGAGTAAGGGCCTGTAGAACGGGCGTGGATCTTATCGTCTACCAGGTGGTGGAGCTTGAGGTAATGCATGTGGCCGATCGTAACAGGGTTATCGAACAGCTCGCCCGTACGTCCGTCTCTGAGCCAGACCTTGCCGTCTCTGGAGATCGGAACACCCTTCCACAGTTCTCTGTGGGCGCGGTTGTCATACAGGTATTTCATTGTCTCGGGACGTACGGACTCTTTATATTTTGCCTCAAAGTCGTCCCAATCCATATTTACATAGTCATTGGCGAGGTCAAGGGCGTCCATGATGTCGTCCTGGCTCGCGCCGTCGAAGTTGGGAGTCGCCACGTTGAATCCGAGCGCTTCCGCAGCAAGGGACAGGTGGATCTCCAGGATCTGCCCGATGTTCATACGGGAAGGAACGCCCAGGGGATTCAGCACGATGTCCAGCGGACGGCCGTTGGGAAGATAAGGCATATCTTCGATGGGCAGAACTCTGGAGACAACGCCCTTGTTGCCGTGACGGCCTGCCATCTTATCGCCGACGGAGATCTTTCTCTTCTGTGCGATATAGATGCGGACCGCTTTGTTGACGCCGGGGCTGAGCTCGTCACCGTTCTCGCGCTCAAACACCTTAGTGTCAACGATGATGCCGTACTCGCCGTGAGGAACCTTCAGGGAAGTGTCACGCACTTCTCTTGCCTTTTCGCCAAAGATGGCGCGCAGGAGCTTTTCCTCTGCGGTCAGTTCCGTCTCTCCCTTAGGAGTGACCTTGCCGACCAGGATATCGCCTGCACGGACTTCCGCGCCGATGCGGATGATTCCGTTCTCATCCAGATCCTTGAGTGCGTCCTCGCCTACGCCGGGCACATCTCTTGTGATCTCTTCCGCGCCGAGCTTTGTATCTCTGGCTTCGCAGTCATATTCCTCGATGTGGACAGATGTATATACGTCATCTCTGACAAGGCGCTCACTCAGAAGGACCGCGTCCTCGTAGTTGTAGCCTTCCC
>DGWK01000003.1:20218-34212 GCA_002395235.1 Lachnospiraceae bacterium UBA4260
TCATGAAACCGATCAGAGGGTTCTTGCCCAGCGCAAGCTCACCGTTGCAGGTGGAAGGGCCGTCTGCGATGATCTGGCCTTCCGCAACTCTCTCGCCGGTAAAGACGATCGGCTTCTGGTTGTAGCAGTTGCTCTGGTTAGAACGCTCAAACTTGGACAGGTGAATCTCTTCCCTGGTGCCGTCGTCGTAAGCCATCTTGATCGTTGTGGCGTCAACGAATTCAACAACACCTGCCTTGGGGGAGATCACGCACACCCCCGAGTCGCGGGCTGCCTTGGACTCCATACCGGTGCCGACTGCCGGCGCCTCTGTGGTAAGGAGCGGAACTGCCTGTCTCTGCATGTTCGATCCCATCAGCGCGCGGTTAGCGTCGTCGTTCTGAAGGAAAGGAACCAGGGATGTCGCCACGGAGAATACCATTCTCGGGGATACGTCCATATATTCGAAAACTGTCTTCCTATAGGAAGAAGTCTCGGTTCTGTAACGGCCGGATACGTTGTTGTCGACAAAATATCCATTCTCGTCAAGAGGCGTGCTCGCCTGCGCCACATGGTAATTATCTTCTTCATCGGCCGTCATATAGACGACTTCGTCGGTGACGCGCGGGTTCATCGGATCGCTCCGGTCGACCTTTCTGTAAGGTGCCTCAATAAAACCATACTCGTTGATACGCGCATAGCTTGCCAGGGAGTTGATCAGACCGATGTTGGGACCTTCGGGAGTCTCGATCGGGCACATTCTTCCGTAGTGTGTATAGTGAACGTCTCGGACCTCGAATCCTGCACGGTCTCTGGAAAGACCGCCGGGGCCCAGTGCGGACAGACGTCTCTTGTGTGTCAGTTCGCCCAGAGGGTTGTTCTGGTCCATGAACTGGGACAGCTGGGAAGATCCGAAGAATTCCTTGACAGCAGCCTGTACAGGTTTGATGTTGATCAGGCCCTGGGGAGAGATCTCCTCGGAGCTGTCGTGGGTCGTCATCCTCTCGCGGACAACTCTCTCCATTCTGGAGAGACCGATCCTGTACTGGTTCTGAAGAAGTTCACCGACGCTGCGGATTCTTCTGTTGCCCAGATGGTCGATGTCGTCGCTGCCGCCGATCCCGTATTCCAGGTGCATGTTGTAGTTGATGGAAGCAAGGATGTCTTCCTTCGTAATGTGCTTCGGGATCAGCTCGTGAACACTCTTTCTGAGGGCGTCTGCAAGCGCTTCGGGATTCGTATTGTCCTGATACTGAAGGAGGATCTCTCTCAGCGCGGGATAGTAAACCAGTTCAGTGATTCCGAGTTCTTCGGGATCGCAGTCCACGTAGTGTGTGATGTCGACCATCAGGTTGCTGAGCACCTTGACATTGCGCTCTTCCGTGCGGATCCACACATAGGGGATCGCGCTGTTCTGGATCTCGTCGGCCATCTCTCTTGTTACGACTTCGCCGGCTGTCCCCAGAATATCGCCGTTTGCCTCATCCACTACATCTTCCGCCAGGATCTGGTCCTTGATGCGGCTTCTGAAAGCGAGCTTCTTGTTGAATTTGTATCTGCCGACCTTGGCGAGATCATATCTGCGGGGATCAAAGAACATCGCGTTGATCAGGCTGTCCGCGCTCTCGACGGAAAGCGGCTCGCCGGGACGGATCTTCTTGTACAGTTCCAGAAGACCGCTCTCGTAGTTGTTGGAGATATCCTTGACAAAGCTGGCGCGGATCTTGGGCTCATCACCGAAGAGATCGAGGATCTCCTCATCGGTGCCGATTCCGAGCGCACGAATGAGGACCGTGACAGGAACCTTCCTGGTGCGGTCTACTCTGACATAGAATACGTCGTTCGCGTCCGTCTCATACTCCAGCCAGGCGCCTCTGTTGGGGATCACCGTGCAGGAGAAGAGCTTCTTGCCGAATTTATCCTTATCGATACCGTAATAGATGCCGGGGGAACGGACCAGCTGGCTGACGATGACACGCTCCGCGCCGTTGATCACGAACGTTCCCGTGCTCGTCATAAGAGGAAGATCTCCCATGAAGATCTCCTGTTCCTTGACTTCCTTGTCGTTTTCCTTGTCGAAAAGACGCACTTTTACCATAAGAGGTGCTGCGTAAGTAGCATCTCTTTCCTTGCACTTCTCGATGGAATACTTGACTTTATCTTCGCAGAGTTTATAGCTGACAAAGGACAGACTCAGCCTTCCGCTGAAATCCTCGATCGGAGAGATGTCATCAAAGACCTCCTGCAGACCCTTCTCAAGAAACCACTTGTAAGAATCCGTCTGCACTTCGATCAGGTTGGGCATGGGCAGCACTTCCTTCTGACGCTGATAACTCATGCGCATGCTCTTGCCTTCCCCTATAGGATGTATCCTGTATTTTTCCATCTGGTTCACCCCGTATTGTATGAAATCTATATATAATGTGTCTGTACGCGCCCTTTGCCCTCCGACAGCTATGTAACTATTTTCGGGCAGCACAAAAACTCGGCACGCAAAAAAGATGCGAATAATATTCTATCATCGCATTGTCCAGCAGTCAATAATTATTTTTTAATAATTTGTGAATGAAGTTTTAATAACCAGTCTCCTGATCCAAGCCCCGCATGGCGGGCAACTTCTATATCGATATGAAATCCGGCCATCCTGATGGACAGCCGGATCCCTTGAGTTCATTTTCTGTATTGAGAGCAATTACTTGATAGTAACAGTAGCTCCAACTTCCTCGAGCTTAGCCTTGATGGACTCAGCCTCTTCCTTAGGAAGACCTTCCTTGATTACCTTCGGAGCGCCTTCGACAGCTTCCTTAGCTTCCTTCAGGCCAAGGCCGGTGATCTCACGGACAACCTTGATAACCTTGATCTTCTGAGCGCCGAAGCTTGTCAGCTCAACGTCAAACTCAGTCTTCTCTTCAACTGCCTCTGCGGGGCCGGCTGCGACAACTGCAACACCTGCAGCTGCGGAAACACCAAACTCTTCCTCACAAGCCTTAACCAGCTCGTTGAGTTCCATAACAGTAAGTTCTTTGATCGCATCGATGATCTCAGCGTTTGTTAACTTTGCCATTGTATTTACCTCCATGTAAATTAGTTTGAAATAAAACTTCTAAATAAATGATCACTTCTAAATAAATGATCAGAATCGAAAAGACTTCTGCAGATGAAGTTATTAAGCTTCTGCGGGAGCCTCTGCTGCCTGCTCGCCGTCCTTCTCCGCGATCTGCTTGATAACGCGCGCGAAGCTGGAGATCGGAGCCTGCCAGCTGCCGAACAGTCTGCCCAGAAGAACTTCTCTTGTGGGGATCTTAGCGACCTCACCGAGTTCTGCGGGATTCACAACCTTGCCTTCTACAACGCCGCCCTTGATCTCGAGCTTATCAGCCTTCTTGGCGAACTCGCACAGGATACGAGCGGGAGCTGTAGCATCATCCTTGGAAACTGCCAGAGCACTGGGTCCGTTCAGAAGATCGGAGAGACCTTCGCAATCTGTGCCCTTGAACGCGAAATTCATCATGGTGTTCTTATAAACCTTATAAGTTACACCGGCTTCGCGGAGCTGTTTGCGGAGCTCTGTATCCTGCTGAACTGTCAGACCTCTGTGGTCAACGAGAACCACTGACTGTGCACCGTCGATCGCTGCGGAAATTTCCTTGACGACCGGCTGTTTCAATTCAACCTTTGCCATTTTGTTACCTCCTTATAGATTTTGGAGCCGAAACGAAGAAAAACCCGTCTTCGCGAAGACGGGTGAAAATTCAAATCCACTTCAGCATGCATCTGCATGTCTGGGTGTCGATCCACATCCTCGGCAGGCAGATCACTCTTTACGCCTTGCGGCACCTGCTGTCTTCGGCTTGGCTTTTAACCTTAGGTATCTTACCATTCGATTATGTATTTGTCAACAGCTATTTTGCCGTGATTCGATCGCCTTTTCTTTTGTGCTGTTTTTCCGCGATCTGATTCCGTGCCTACTCCTGCGTGAAATAGCCGTTCTCATCTATGACCACTCCCGGGGAGACGCTCTGCATCTCATCGAGGACTCTCTGCTTCTCCGAGCCTTCCATGGTGCTCACGCCGCGGTACTGCAGCATGGGGATGAACTGAAGGGAACTGATCGAAGGTTCTTTCGTATTTACCGTCACCCGGAGCACTCCGGTATCCCGTGCCGCCGCGCCAAAAAAGTAATTGCCAAGGCTGTAAAAGACGGGAACGTCATCCACGTATTCTATATTTTGCAGGACATGCGGGTGGGATCCAACGATCAGATCTGCCCCCGCCTCCGCCAGTTCCTGCGCTTTGGTCGTCTGGCTCCAGTCCTGGGAGGGCATCTTCTCCGTTCCCCAGTGCGTATAGACGATGACCAGGTCCGCTTTCTCTTTGGCCTCGCGGATCTTCTCACACAGGCGCGTGGTATCCAGCATGCGAAAGACGCCCGGGCTGTCCTCGCCGGCCTCTCTCGTGTCGGGGTTCTCATAGCGCTCGATCTCTGTCGCGTTCAAGATCGCGACCGTCGTCCCGTTCGCGATGCAGTAAGCGGTCTGCTCCGCGTCCTCGATATTGCGGCCCGCCCCGATATAGGGGATCCCCTCCTCATCCAGAGTGTCGAAGGTATCAAGCGCGCCCTCTTCTCCGTAATCATAGACGTGGTTGTTGGCCAGCGCCGCGATGTCTGTCCCCATCTCTCCCAGCCACTGTGCGGTCCACGGAGGGCAGCGGAAAGTAAAAGTCTTGCCCGCAGTAGGCGTTCCCCTGTCCGTGTAAGGAAATTCATTATTGACCACAAGGAAATCGGCGCCCGTCAGCGTCTCCCAGGTCGCGTCGTCAAAGCACGCCCGGATCCCGTCCGAATATGCGATGGAGCTCCACGGATTCTGCCCCGTCTCAAATATGATATCGCCGACAAAGACGATCGAGATCTCGCTGTCAGACGCGGGGCCGTTTTCAGGGGTGATCCATTTGCCGTCCTCTCTTGTGAGGACTTTCCCGGAAGCAGTGATGATGGCTTTGGCCCCTTCCGGGTCCATGGCCTTTTTCCTGAACTCCTCCGCTGTCGGTTCGACCTGCGACAGGACCGCCTCTGCGGCCCTCTTCACCATGATCTCCTGCGCGCCGAGGGTCTCCGCCGCTCCGAGGGTGGCGGGCCGGATCATGGCGGCGCATGCGACTGCCGCTGTAAGTGCTGCTGTGATCGCGATCTTTTTCCTGAACACTGTGGTTCTGAACACTGTGGCACTCCTTTCATTTTGTGTCACGGGGACGTATCTACTGACACATTTTGTTCCAAAATGTGTCAGTAGATACGTCCTCGTGACACACCCCATGGCACAAGAAAAGGAGTTCCTGCAGGAACTCCTCTCCTCTTAATGACTTAATAACGGTTTGCGATAACCTTCACGCCGGGGCCCATGCTGGTCGCGATGGAGATGCTCTTGAGATACTGACCCTTAACTGCGGCGGGCTTAGCCTTAACGATCGCAGCCATCAGTGCGTCATAGTTCTCCATGAGCTGTTCCTGTGTGAAGGAAGCCTTGCCGATCGGGCAGTGGACGATGTTGGACTTGTCAAGTCTGTACTCGATCTTACCGGCTTTGATGTCGTTGATTGCCTTTGTTACATCCATAGTAACTGTGCCGGCCTTAGGGTTGGGCATCAGTCCCTTAGGACCAAGGACGCGGCCGAGACGACCGACAACGCTCATCATATCAGGTGTTGCAACTACTACGTCAAAATCCAGCCAGCCTTCGTTCTGGATCTTGGGAAGAAGCTCCTGGCCGCCGACATAATCAGCGCCTGCTGCCTGTGCTTCGTCGAGCTTTGCGCCCTTAGCGAATACAAGGACTCTGACCTTCTTACCGGTTCCTGCGGGAAGTACTACCGCGCCGCGGATCTGCTGATCAGCGTGACGGCCGTCGCAGCTTGTGCGGATGTGGATCTCAACAGTCTCATCAAATTTCGCAGATGCAGTTTCCTTTACAAGAGCAATTGCCTCTGCGGGCTCATATAATTTAGCGCGGTCAACCTTCTTGGAGGCTTCCGCAAATCTCTTTCCGTGCTTCATCTTCTATTCCTCCTGTGTGTCTCAGTCCTGGACTGTGATTCCCATGCTTCTGGCGGTTCCGGCGATCATGCTCATAGCTGCTTCGAGGGAAGCTGCGTTGAGGTCGGGCATCTTCATTTCCGCGATCTCTTTGATCTGATCCTTGGTGACAGAACCGACTTTCTGCTTGTTCGGAACACCGGAGGCCTTCTGCAGGCCTGCTGCCTTCTTAAGAAGTACGGGTGCCGGCGGAGTCTTGGTGATGAAACTGAAAGATCTGTCAGAGTAGACAGTGATGACGACAGGGATGATCAGATCACCCATGTCAGCGGTCTTAGCATTGAACTGCTTGGTGAATTCCATGATGTTGACACCGTGCTGTCCGAGTGCAGGACCTACCGGCGGAGCAGGAGTTGCCTTGCCGGCCTTAATCTGCAATTTGATGTAACCAGTTACCTTTTTTGCCATTGTTTCCTCCTTTGTGGTACTATGCGCAGCTCTTACGCTGCTCCCACTGTTTGCGGCGGCTTTGCCGCCTGTTTCTATATATCAGACGAAAGCGTTCCGTCTCATATAACTGATCGTGATGACCCGCCGACCCGTAAATCAGCCGAGCTTTCTGACCTCCGCGAAGCTGATCTCTACAGGGATCTCGCTTCCGAACATCTCTACTTTGATCGTGGTCATCTGCTTGTTGAAGTCGATCTTCTGCACCTGGCCGACCGTATCCTTCCAGATTCCAGCCACAACAGTGACAGAGTCGCCGACTTCGAAGTCCACCGTGATGCTGCCCGTGTGAATGCCCAGGCTCTTCATCTCAGCTTCCGTGAGCGGTACCGGTTTGCTTCCCGGTCCCACAAATCCCGTTACGCCGCGGGTGTTGCGGACCACATACCAGGTGTCGTCATTCATGACCATATTGACAAGCACGTAGCCGGGGAACATCTTCTTGGAGACATTCTTGCGGGCACCGTTCCTGACCTCTACCGTATCCTGCATGGGAACTCTGACCTCGAAGATCTGGTTCTCAAGATGACGGTTCTCGATCGTCTTCTCAATATTGATCTTTACCTTATTCTCATAGCCGGAATAAGTATGCGCCACATACCAGAGCGGTACGTCTGTGATCGCGCTCTCATCGAGCTGCTCTTCCTCGCCGCCGGAGCCCTGCGCTTCCAGGGAAGCCTTCACGGCAGCTTCATCAGCCGCATCCGTATCCGCCTCTCCCTGTTTAAGGACTCTCTCGGCCTCGGCTTTCTCGAGGTCAGCTGCCTTCTTGGTAAAATCAGGCCTTCTGATCTCGCGGACACCCGGAAGAACGCCCGCTTTTACACGGACACCGCCGCTGCGATGCTCTTTGTTCTTATCTGCCATTGACTTACCTCATCAGTTCGCCTTAAATGTTGTCAGCCATTCGATCAGGTTCTGCGCGCCGAAATCAATGACCGCAATGAGAAGTGCGGTGACAACGGTAACGCACAGTACCGCGACCAGCTGTTTCACAAGCGTATCCCGATCCGGCCATATGATCTTCCTGAATTCAGCCTTAACGCCTTTCCAGAAGGTGCTGAGCTTTGATTCCTTGGCCGTACTGTCGTTCTTTGCCATTTCACTTACCCCTTAATTACTTGGTCTCTTTGTGAGTAGTGTGTCTCTTGCAGAATCTGCAGTATTTCTTGGTCTCGATTCTCTCAGGATGAGTCTTCTTATCCTTTGTGGTATTGTAGTTGCGCTGTTTGCACTCTGTGCAGGATAATGTAATTCTTGTACGCATAACGTGTCACCTCCGCGTTAATTTTCTTAACATACAGGCATTTTTAGTGCATAAAAAAAAGACCTGTGACAATCTCGAATACTAAATTAACATACTTGACAGGCATAGTCAAGCAGTATCCGCCAAAATTTGGCTCCCGGAAAATCGAAGGATGCAGGCGTTCTTTATAAGCCTGCATCCTTTTCAGATCCGAAGATTTACTTATTAAGTTCCTCCGCTGCCGCATCCAGCGACGCTCTGATCACTTTGTCCATGTCAAAATATTTATAGAGGCCAAGTCTCCCTCCGAACAGCACGTTCTTCTTCCCGCGCGCCAGTTCGTGATACTTTTCATAGACTGCGTTGTTCCTGTCGTTGTTGACGGGATAATAAGGCTCCATTCCCTTCTGCCAGGTCGCCGGGTACTCTCTTGTGATGATGGTGCCCTTGATCGGCTCGCCTGTCTCGGAGTCCTTGCCGAACTCAAAGAACTTGTGCTCGATGATTCTGGTAAAAGGCACCTCTCTCTCGGTGTAATTGACGACTGCGTTGCCCTGGAAGTTATCCGTCTCGGGGAGCTCTTCGCTCTCAAATCTCAGAGAGCGATACTCGAGAGGTCCGTAGCAGTCCTCGAAGAATTCATCTACCATGCCGGTGTAGAGGACCTTATGGAAGGTATCTCCGCCCATCTCGAATACAGTGCCTTCGCCGTCCGCCGCCGGGACTTCCTTCACAGCCTTCTTAAAATCGACCCCGAGCTTTACAGGAATGCCCGCAAGGAGCTTCTCGACGATCTGCGTGTAGCCGCCCACCGGAATGCCCTGATAGGGATCGTTGAAGTAGTTGTTGTCAAAGGTGAACCGGAAAGGCAGTCTTTTGATAATGAAGGAAGGCAGTTCCTTGCAGTCTCTGCCCCACTGCTTCTCTGTATATCCCTTGATCAGCTTCGTATAGACATCCCTTCCCGCCAGGGACAGAGCCTGCTCCTCGAGGTTGGAGGGATTCTCCACAGCGGCTTCCTTCCGCTGCTTCTCAATGATCTCCATGGCCTGGGCCGGCGTCTGGATGTTCCACATCTTGCTGAAAGTGTTCATATTAAAAGGAAGATTGTAGAGTTCATCCTTGTAGCGCGCGACGGGGCAATTAATGTAGTTGTTAAACTGCGCAAAATTCTGAACGAAGTCCCACACTTCCTTATCCGAAGTATGGAAAATGTGCGCACCGTAAACATGTACATTGATCCCGTTCTTCTTCTCTGTATAAATATTGCCCGCGATGTGATCTCTGCGATCGATCACAAAGCATTTCTTTCCGGCCTTTGCCATCTCGTGAGCAAATACCGCGCCATATAATCCTGCACCTACGATCAGATAATCAAACTGCATATTCACCTCTTATCTACATTCTCGATCAGACTGTCACTCTTCTGTAGACTGCTGATATTCCGGGATGTGTGTGTAGTCCTCCATAATCTCAAGAACCCTTTTTCTTCCGGCTTTATTGAGTTTCCAATAGCGCTCCATCACTTTGCGGGTCGTGATCTGTGAGGAAACAGAATTTCCTTCCTCAAGGGAACTGAAATCCAGCGGGTTCAAGGATAACGCCTCGCAAATTCTGATCACCGTGTTGTAAGCCATACCGTCGACACCCCGCTCCAGTGCCGTGATCAGTGTACTGTATGGAATATTCATGGCAACGGCAAACTGCCTGATGCTCTTATACCTCGATAAAATGACTCCCTTCAGGATTTCTGCCTTTTTCTTGCTGTCCATTTCTGAAACCTCCCCCTTCGTGCAATACTTTCTAGTCTAAGTCTCAGACCTTTTTCCTTCCGGAACCGCACTCCCGTGCACCGGTTAGTAATGTATAAATATTACTGTCACTAATTAATTATTATAGCATCATTTTCACATCAAAGACAATGCTTTCTTGTTCATTATAACATACGCTGATCTGCGCCTTATTTGCCGCCGCGATCGCCCTGGCGGCGCTCAGTCCGATCCCGTAGCCGCCCTTCTTCTGCGTCCGCGCTTCATCCCGCCGGTAGAACCGGTCAAACAGTTTCTCCGGATTCTCTTCCACATCGGACGGGTCGATCGTATTCGCCTGCCGCAGCACCGCGTATTTTCCTTCCGAAAAGGCCGTCAGCGTGATCTTTCCGCCCTCCGGCGTATATTTGACCGCGTTGTCCAGAAGGATCCCAATCAGCTGCCCAATAGTATCTCTGTTGGCGTTTACCTTGATCTGCGGCGTCTCAATGATAAACTCGAGCTTTTTCTCTTGCGCCGGCACTTCGAACGGCGCGGCCGCCTCTTTGATCAGCTCTCCCAGGTCAAAATATTGCATGGGGAGCTTTAAATCCGCCTCATCCATCTTGGACAGGGTGAGAAGGTTCTGCATCAGGCCGCTCAGCCTCTTTGTCTGCGCCTTTATGTTGCGGGTCCACTTGGATTCTCCGTTAAAAAGCTCCAGCGCCTCCGTGTTGGTCAGGATGATCGCCAGCGGCGTCTTAAGCTCGTGCCCGGCGTTCGTCACAAACTGTTTCTGCCGCACTATATTCTCGGCGATCGGAGCGATCGCCCTGCGGGAGAGAACACTCACAAAAATGAACATCAACACCCAGGCGGCCGCCGCAATCACGAGAGAGATAACCACCACGGACAGCACCGCGGAGATCTGTGACGAGACGTCTATAAAAGCAGCTGTCCTGCCCCCGTCTCTCTCGGCAATATAATAGAAGAAATTTCCCAGGATTCCGGATTCTTTTGCTCTCTTAGCCGCTCTGAGTCCGTATTCCTGCGCCTCCTCGTCCGTTACGGAATAGATGTTTGCGGTGTCCGTGGACTCGACCGCATTTTCCGCATTGTAGTTTACGAGAAAGTAGCGGACAGCCATGACGTCGTCCGGAGACATCCTTCTTCTGAAGAAGGAAGCCCCGTTCTCCCCCTTATGGGAAGGAGGCCCGGCTTCCCGTCCTTCTTCCCCGGGCTGAGAATCGGCCGATTCCTCATCCGTGCCGGTGCCTTTCGAGGCACTGTCATCCGTGTCTGTGCCGTCGAGGTCATCCTCATACCGGTCGTCGGGATCCCAGTCCCCATAGAACCAGTCGTCCGACTCCCATTCATCCGGGTCTCTTCCCGCCTCCTTCATATCGTCAAAGGCCGGGGCTCCGCCGTGTTCAGCCAGCATCTGCGCCGTCCACCTGGCGTCCCTGTAGACGCCGACACTGTATATGCCGCAGATCGCGCAGATCACCGCGAGGAGAAGGACAGTGATCGCGGTCATCGCTGTTTTGACAAATTTAACTTGCAGCTCTCTGACCATTCCGTCTCCTGTTATGTTGACAATGTGTATCCTATATTTCTCTTGGCGGTGATCTTTACGCCGGATCCCACCGCCGCGATTCTCTTTCTCAGATAGGATATGTATACCCACACGGCTCCGATGTCCGCGTCCGTGTCATACCCCCAGACCTTTTCAAGAAGATCCTCCGAGGACAGATAGATCCCGTGATTGAGCATCAGGACCTCCATCATCTGGTATTCCACCTTGGGCAGGGTGACTTTCCGGTCGCCGCAGCGAAGCTCGGAGCTGCCGCTGTCAAGAACCAGGTCGCCGAACTGCCTGACGTCCGGCTGATACTCTTCCCTGCGCCTGAGCATAGCCCTGATTCTCGCGAGAAGTTCGCCCATGGCAAACGGTTTGGGAAGGTAATCGTCCGCCCCCGCGTCCAGGCCTTCGATCCGGTCCTCGATCTGCGACTTGGCCGTAAGAAGGAGTACCGGCGTGCGGTTTCCCTCCTTCCTGATCTGTTTGAGCACTTCCAGCCCGGTCAGCCCGGGCATCATGATATCCATAACAATGCCGTCGTAGTCGCCGGCGTGGATATAATCAAGCGCCTCTTTCCCGTCGAACACGGCGTCCACCTGGTAGCGGTGGTATTCAAGAATATCCGTGACAGCCTCGGACATAGCGGGCTCGTCTTCTGCCAGAAGAAGTTTCATATAGAGATACCTTTTAAAAAATGTCCTTTTAAAACTGTGTCCTTGAAAAATAATGCCCTTTTAAGACAATCCCCTTTTGTCGTACATCGCCGTTCTCAGTTTGCGGCTTCGGGCGTTCCTTCCCCTGAAGGCGTCGCCTGCGTACCGGAAGATTCCGCCTCCACTTCGATCGCCGTGTAGGTCCCGTCAGGCGTCCAGCCCAGTTTCTCGGCGATCACCGGGTTGTAATAGGCGACAGCCGTATCCCGCATGCGGTCGATAGAGATCTTGGAGATGTCTCCTCTGTCCTCATAGTCATCGGCCTCGTCGTCCTCGTTGTTGTAGTTGTCGGGCTTGTCGATGCCGTAGACCAGCACATCATAGGCCATATCAGCCGTGCGCTTGCCCATCTCATAGTAATCGATGCCGTAAGAAGCCAGCGCGCCCGCCTTGCACATATTCTCATCCGAGCCGAACACTTTGGTTCCCTTTTCAAGAGAGATCCTCCCAACCATGTCCATATTTCTGGCCAGCATATCGTCGTTAGGAAGATAGATCGTCCCGCATTCCTCGCAGGCCTTGGTGATCACGCTCTCCATCTCGCTCTCATCGCGAAAAGTGTACTCGCCGTACTCCGCGCCGTCGTCATTAAGATAGCTCTTCATAAGCTTGCACTGGAAGCCCGAATTCATCTCTTCACTGCAGTAAACGATGCCGATCCTGCTGCCGCCCGCGACGTGCACCAGATAATCCCTCTGTGATTCCATCGGAGGAAGATCCGAGATTCCGGTCACATTGCCGCCGGGCTCATTTACGGAGCTGACGCCGCCGGCAATGATATAGTCTGTGACGCCCATACCCACAATGGGAACGTCCTTCGTCGCGCTGTATGCCTGCCTGAGCGCGAGGGTGCCTCCGACCACGAGCAGGTCGTCCTTGTCCTGCATGAAGTGGTCAATGATCACGTCGCAGCCCATCGCAGTGCCGTCCGCAACCTGGTAATCGATCACGACCTCGTCCCCCATCAGTTCATTCAAGTGATCCTGAAATCCTTCTGCTGCCAGAGTCAGAGACTCGTTGCCGGACTGCTGGATGATCCCCACGTAGTATTTTCCCTCTTCGTGGACGGCCGGCGTATATTTCTCAGGCACAACGACCTCTTCCTTTGTTGCCTGGGCAGCTGCATTCTGCTCTTCTTCCGCCTGCTTTTCCTTCTTTCCTCCGCATGCCGTAAGCGCCAGCAGCGCGCAGCACAAGATCACTGTCGTCAGTTTCCTGTTCATATAACTGTCCTCATTCTTCCCGTTTTTCTTCTTATTTATTGCAGAACATACAATTTCGATGTTATTATACCCCACCTACTCCCGAAAAAGAAGATGATTTTGCCCGAAGAAAGGGAGTTTTGGCGCTCTTACCCGTTCTTTCAAAAAAGTGCTTCAGGGGCTATAATCTATCTCAGGCAGGAACAGGTCCTGCGCTGAGTTATATGATGCACACGCGTGCGGAGAGGAATAAGCTGCCGAGGGCAGCCCGCACGCGGCGCGGCGGCTCGCAGCGCGAGCCTTGATCTCAGGCGGGAACAGGTCCTGCGCTGAGTTTAAATGATGGCAACTGTTCAGAAAGGCAGGTAGATCTATGCAGGCCGATTCAAGAAGGCAAAGTATCATAAGGGTTCTCACCGGCAGTGCCGGACCCGTCTCCGCGGGAAAACTCGCCGGTATGTTTGGCGTGAGCCGCCAGATCATCGTCGGCGATATAGCGCTCCTTCGGGCATCGGGCACCGATATCACCGCGACGCCCAGAGGATATGTGCTGACCAGGGGCACGGAAGGCATCATCCACAGAATCCCGTGCAGACACAGGCCGGAAGAGATGAAGGAGGAGCTTCAGATCCTGGTAGACAACGGCTGCCTGATCAGGGACGTCATCGTCGAGCATCCGATCTACGGGCAGCTGGTGGGACAGCTTGACATCTCCACGCGTTACGATGTCGATGAATTTATCGCGAAAGTGTCGCAGAGCGACGCGGCGCCGCTCTCCGACCTGACGGGAGGGATCCATCTGCACACAATATTTTGCCCCGATGAGGAGACCTACCGCAGGGTTCTTCAAAAGCTGAGGGAAAGTGGTTTTTTATTCGAACAATAAGTGAGACAAAGGGAGCAGGTATTGACAAAATACCTGCTTTTCATTAATAATACACACGATGTGTCAAGACACCTGTCAACCTGCATCTTTACAGGCT
>DGWK01000003.1:34329-47449 GCA_002395235.1 Lachnospiraceae bacterium UBA4260
ATCGTCATATCCGCCAAGCGCTACGGAATTGACGCTCTGGGAGCAATGGCCCAAGGTCTGTTCGCTTCTCTTCTGATCGGCACGATCCTCAACACGCTGGGGACGCAGCTGGGAATCCCCGCTCTTTCCACTTGCGGCGGATATGCTTCCTCCATGAGCGGAGCGGCAATGGCAATCGCCATCGGCTATGCGCTGCAGGCTCCGCCTCTCGTTCTGTTCTCTCTCGCCACAGTCGGATACGCGGCCAACGCGCTGGGCAGCACGACGCTCAGCGGTGGAAGCGGCGCGGGCGGCCCTCTGGCTGTTCTTTTCATAGCAGTCATCGCTGCCGAGTGCGGCAAAGCGGTTTCCAAGGAAACCAAAGTAGATATTCTGGTCACTCCCCTGGTCACGATTCTGGTCGGCGTGGGGCTCTCGGCCCTGATCGCTCCCGCGATTGGAACGGCCGCGTCCAGCGTCGGTTCCGTCATCATGTGGGCGACGGACCTGCAGCCTTTCCTGATGGGCATCGTCGTCTCCGTTGTGATCGGTATCGCCCTCACACTTCCGATTTCTTCGGCGGCAATCTGTGCGGCACTCGGCCTCACGGGACTTGCCGGCGGCGCCGCTGTCGCGGGCTGCTGCGCACAGATGGTCGGTTTTGCGGTGATGTCCTTTAAAGAAAATAAGTGGGGCGGCCTGATCTCCCAGGGAATCGGCACTTCCATGCTGCAGATGGGCAACATCGTGAAAAACCCCAGGATCTGGATTCCGCCTATCGTGACCAGCGCCATCACCGGCCCGATCGCGACCTGCATCTTCCACTTGCAAATGAACGATCCCGCCAGTGCCGTAGCTTCGGGCATGGGCACCTGCGGCCTGGTCGGCCAGATCGGCGTCTACGCGGGCTGGGTGGCAGATGTAGCTGCCGGCACCAAGGCGTCCATCACTGCCATGGACTGGATCGGACTGATCCTGATTTCCTTCGTTCTTCCCGCAGTTCTCACTCCCCTGATCGCGATGCCGCTTCGCAAAGCGGGCTGGATCAAGGATGGCGATATGAAACTTCAATAAGGCGCAACAAGGGGCTGCCGCATTAATGCGACAGCCCCAGTTTATTGTCAGAAAAGCTCGTTTCCTCTTTCTCTCAGTGCGACAGTATCTTGTCGTACCCTGTATCACTCATCCTCGTGAGGACTTCCGATTCCGACTACTGCGGAAACACCCGCAACAATACCCATGAGAACCACAAGAAGGGTCGTAAAACCAAGTCCCGCTAAAGCGACAATTACTCCAATATCCATATCGTCTCCTTTAATAGCTGTTACTATACGTTACTCTTTGTCGGACTGCACATCTTCCGGCGCAGCCGCCTGCTCCCCGGACTGCACACTGTCCTCCGCAGAAGGCTGTACACTGTCCTGCGCCTCTTCACGGACAGGCTCGTTCGGGATCAGCCTGGTCCCGCACTCAGGGCAGTACGCAACGCCCTTCGGGATCTTCGCGCCGCAGCCGGGGCACTTCTCTTCCGCCTTGAGCTCGGCGATCTTCTGCTCGCCGATCGCGATCACTTCCTCTTCCGACCTGATAAATCTCACTTTCGTGTAGTACTCTCTCCAGTTTCTGAGCACGATCTCGCGGGCGCCGTCGTCCGCCTTCTCGTCGCTCAGCATTGCCGCCAGCCCCTCCGAAGTCGTCCCGTCGAAGGCATCCTTGACAAGCATCTGGCCAAGTTCGGTGTAGAGCTCATTGATCTTCCTCTTGGATTCCGAGATGCCGGCGTTCGTCTGCATGACTTCCGCGATGTCCTTCGTCTTCTGGATTGCTTCCTGACTGCCCTGTGTTATCATCTCTTTCAGTTCATCCCAAAAGGCCATCTTTTATCTCCTATTTCAGCAGCTGCCGGAAGGCAGCATTCTTCTTTTAGCACATATATATCAATATTACGCATATTTCTGAACCACCGCCGTAATCCTGGGAAGGATCTGCGATTTTCTGGAGAGCACCCCCCGCTGCAGGCTGAGCGTCTCCCCTTCCTTGTTGGGGAAGGCCTCGGCCGCCCAGGCCGCCTTGTCTCCGGCCGCAAACACCACGGAACCGTTCTCCAGAATGCTGGTAAACGCCATCAGGCACAGATCCAGCTCTTTCTTCTTCACGAACTGCTCGAGCAGTTCCTGGACCTGCGACTCCATCTGCCTTGCGATATCCGCGGACGTGACGATGACCTGCGAGATCATGGTCTTGCATCCTTCGATATTGAAGAACTTGATGTCCTGATTGAGCAGCTCGTTCAGGCTCTTGCCCTTTATATTCGCGCTGACGGAGAACATATCCTTGGCAAATTCGTCTATGTCCAGACCTGCGATCCCCGCCAGGAACTGCGCCGTCGCGATGTCCTTGGGCGTAGTCGTAGGCGACTGGAACTTCAGCGTGTCAGAAAGGATCGCGCCCAGAATCAGCCCCGCCAGGTTCTTGGGAAGCGGGATCTGATTCTCGCGGAAGATGGTCGCGACGATGGTCGCGCTGCTTCCGATGATCTCGTTTCGGAAGGCCACGGGCTGATTGGTCGAAAAATCATTGATCCTGTGGTGATCGATGACCTCAAGGACCTCCGCCTTCTCAATTCCTCGTACCGACTGGGAGAACTCATTGTGGTCCACCAGGATGAGTTTCTTGCTGCCCGTGTTCATGACATGGTAGCGGGAAACATATCCCAGAAGCTTCTCGTCGTCATCGATGACCGGATAGGCGTGGAAGCGGCTGCGGAGCATCTTGCGCCCGGCGTCCTCCACCAGTTCCGACGCATAGAATTTAATGGGATTGGTCACCATCATCTGGGACACTCTCGGTGCAAAATAGACATAGCGGGACGTGTTCATCGTTCCGTGCCCGGATATAATGATGGAGCAGTTGCGCTCTTTTGCCAGTTCGACCACTTCCGGCGCGACATCGTCCGCCCGCACAACGATCAGCACTGCCGCTCCCAGCCGAATCATTTCTGACTGGGCCTTCGCGTCGCTTCCCGTGATGATGATTCTGTCTTTTACTTCAAACCTTGAGAGGTCTTCACTTGTGATCGCTATTACGCCCACGCTTCCGTTCATCTTGCGGTCGTGCGCTTCATAGATGATCCTGCCGTTGATGGCGGTCTTTATACACTCGATCGGCGTGTCCTTGAGAAGTCTCGCCGTGCTCTCGGTATCGCCCATGGCGATATCCGCCGCGTCAGAGCGAGTCACGATGCCCAGCAGTTTGCCGTCATCGTCCACAATGCTGCAGATCTGCCGGTTGTTCTTGGCAAGGACCCTGATCGCCTCAAAAAGCGTCTTGTCCGGCGAGATTGAGACCGGCTCGTCCAGATTGATCTCGCCCAGTTTGTATCGGGCGTCATCAAGGAGCATCGGCTCCTCAAAGCCGAAGCGCTCCAGCAGATACTTGGTCTCAGCGCTGAGCTTGCCCAGGCGGCAGGGGATCGCCTTGACCCCGTTGGCCCTTTTATAAAATGCATAACCGATCGCCGCAGCAATGGAGTCTGTATCCGGATGCTTGTGGCCCGTAACGTATACACGATTTTTTTCCATATGCGTTACCCCCCTGAAAATGCTGGTAAAAGCGTGCCGTGTACACGCAGCTGTCAAAATGAGTTTAGCATATTACATCGCAAAAATCACCCTGCTCACTCCGTGTCTTCGAAATCTTCGGGGTTTTCCTCTCCGGACTCCCCGTCTTCGATATTTTCTTCTGTGCCCGGCACCTGATCAGCGGACGGAGCGTCAATGACGCCGAGATATTCTTCAAGACAGATTCCCCGGGACATAATCTCTTCTGCCGCTTCTGCCCCCACGTATCTGTAGTGCCAGGGCTCGTAAGTAATTCCCGTGATCTCCTGCTTGTCGTAAGGATAGCGGAGTATAAAGCCGTACTCATGGCAGTGATGCATCAGCCACTGCTGCGTCTCATTATTCTCCTGCTCTTCATCGAGGATCTGCCGCCCGGAATAGACGATGTCCACCGCAAGTCCCGCTTCGTGTTCGCTCGATCCGGGGACCGCCACATTTCTGGCTGTCTCTTTTCTCGCTTCTTCCTCGGTCATACCGCTGTACATGAACCTTCTGACGTCGTTTTCAAACAAACGCTCCTGCTTGCTCCGTTCCCTGTAGGAGCTGCATACCAGAGGCGAATATCCCGCCGCCCTGCAGTCAGCCAGCATGTCGCGCAGGTGCTCTGCCGCGCACACGTCCATCTGATGCCCGTACTCCACGGGCTCAAGCTCCGGCTCGTAATCCTCCGGCAGCAGATGCCACGGATTGACAAGAATCAGTTCTTTTTCTGTGTACATACGCCCAGTGTCCTTTTTGAGTGAATCAGAGATGTTCTGGCCGTCTTCCTGTACTTTGCTGTAGGCCGGCGACTGCGCGCCGCTGTTCTCATCGGGTCCGTAGGCATGCGACTGCGCGCCGCCCTCTCTTTCCGGTTCTTCCTCGGCTGCTATTTCCGTTGACACTTCCGCAGTCGACGCCGCTGCCGCCATCGTCGAGCCGTCATAAGCGTTCTGTGAAGGCGCGGCAGACGGCTCCTCCTGCGCTTGCCCTTCTGCTGCATGTCCGCCAATCTCATCCGCAAATCCCCTTATGATCAGGCCTCTCTGCGAGAACAATCCGATCACGATCACGGAAGCGGCAAGCAGCATCTCTCCGGCTATAAATGCTCTGTAGCCGGAGGCTCTGTTATTACCATCGATCATATTAAGTTAAGTTCCTTCACTCTAATGCTGACATTTCTCTCATAGTTCCATCGCCGAACCGTTGAGCGCGGCGCTCACCAGTCCTCCTTTTCCGTCGTAGACCAGCTTGAGGGAGAAGAAGGGCTCTTCCTGTGTCAGAAGGCGGAAGAATATTTTGTCCCCCTCCCAGATATTGAGCTCGTCGATCCGACTCTTGGGGACCCATTCCAGGACGCCCTCGTCGCAGGGAACGGGCTCGCCCTCGAAGCCGTCCGCCGTAAACAGGTGCATGTATTCCGTGACTCCGTCGCCGGACACAAAGGTAACGATGCCCCTGAATCTGTAGGACGTGAGCGTATAGCCGGTCTCCTCGCGGACTTCCCGCAAAAGGCACTCCTCCGGGCTCTCGTCCTGCTCGAAATGGCCGCCGACGCCGATCCATTTGTCCTTGTTCACATCATTTTTCTTCACTACCCGGTGAAGCATCAGATACTGATCATCCTTCTCCAGATAGCAGAGTGTGCTGAGCTCTGCCTGCAAGGCTTTCTCCTCCTGTTTCCATTCTCGTGTGCGCTGTTTTGCCGTGCGGTCAATAGCCGCGCACGCCAAATCCCCGCTCATCGGGTACCAGCGGGATCTCCTCCACCTCCATGTCGTCGATGCGGATCCAGTGACCGCTCCCAAGATGTGTGAGAACCCTTCCGATCCCTGCGGGCGTCCCCTGCACTTCCATCTCCACAGAGCCGTCCGGCAGGTTCTCCACCCACCCGGTCAGCCCGTAAGTGCGCGCGGCGTACATGGCCTGGTAGCGAAAACCGACTCCCTGCACCCGCCCGCGAAATATGATGTGCTCCCGCACATGGTCCCTCTCGGGATCAAATCCGGCCATTTGCGCTCCTTTCTGCTTCGCGAGCAGCGACATGAATCTCTCGTCCGGAGTAAGTTCCTGCGACGGCTCCTGAGGCTCGCTGCTCTGTGAGAACTTCTTCTCCAGCCCTCCTATAGGATCAAATTTACCGTTTTCGTCTAGACAGATCTCCCTGATCTGCTCCCAGTTGTGCCTGATCAGATATAGTACCGCCGCGATTCCCATCGCCCACAACAGGACTGTTCCGATGAGAGCGCGCATCGACTCGTGATCCATAAAAAACCTCTCAGTTTCTGTTTGCAAACCTCAGAAGCTCATTCGCGATGCTGCCGTATTCTATGTATTCCAGGTCCCCTATCCGCAGTTTCACCTGCGTCAGGTTTTCTGCCGACTCCGGGTCCACGCAGTCCAGCAGGACTCTGCCTTTCCCGATTTCTTTTACATATCCGCACAGCAGCTCTTCCTCTCCGTTCCTGCACACTGTGACCAGTGCTTCCGAATCCAGCGCTGCTTTAAGGATCTGTGCCAAAATATGCCCTTCCGGATCAATTTCCATCTCGGGCAGTGTGAACCAGCTGTCGTAGGGGTGGAGCTCCGCGTATCGCATATACTTGCGGATCTTGCCCAGATAGGGCGTATCCGTGATCATCTCTCTGACCGTCCTCCGCGGCATCGCGTAAAAGGCGCTGATCTTCCCCTCTTCATCAATCCCCTTAAAAACAATGTCGTCTTTATTCTGTGCGGCTATGACGCCGACCGTAAAGGCTCCCGAATCGTCCGTATAGATCTCGTATAATTTGTCCTGCATTCAATCCTCCCCGGGCTTGTATTCATGATAATCTCAGTTTCAGCCATTATAAGTATATCAGCTAAGTCAAGACTCTGAAAGTGTGACAAAAAGACGTATCAGCTGACACATTTTGTCCCAAAATGTGTCAGCTGATACGTCCCTATGTTACATTGATTTAATGATTTCCGCCGCTTTATGCAGATAAGCCTCCCGTACCGTCGCAGGAGCCGCGATCCTGACCTTCCCTCCGAATCGGAAGACCCAGCCGTAAAAAGCGGAGCTCACGGTGATCGGCACCCTTATATAAAACTTATCCTGCGTACTTCTCCAAGTCTCCGTTTCCTGTCCGAACCGTTCTCTGATCACTTCCGCGATCTCGTCCGAACATTCGAGCGTGACATCCGTCATCTCGCCGGTCTCCATGTCGAAAAGGCTTCTCAGATACCGGTCAAGTCTTGCCCGATCGGGCTGCGGATCTCCGCTCTCTTCGAGGACTTTCGTCTTCCTCATCCGGTCAAGCCGGTAGACGTCCGGCTTTCCGCCCTCTTTGCAATAGCCGCATACATAGAAGTGATTGTTGCTGCTCTTGATCACGACAGGCGTGAGTATGACGTGCTTTTTCTCCTTTTTCCCGCCGTCCTTTGCGGGATCCAGGTAACAGAACTCTATCTTGCGTTTCTCGCTGATGGCGTCGGAGATCTTGTCGATCGTGTAATAGAGCTGTTCACTGACCGAACTGACATTGTTATCAAAATGAAGAAGTCTCTCGATCTTCTCTGCCTGATGGACGCTCAGAAGAGAAAGGAGTTTGCGGATGATCTCCTTCTTCTTCTCCGTCGAGATCGACTTACTGCTTGCAACGCCGTCCGCCAGCAGCTTGATCTCAGGCACCTCAAACATTCGGTCCCCGACAAAATAGGAATTGTAGAAGCTCTTGGTGACTACGATATCGATTCCCTCTTCGATCAGGACATCGATGTCATCCTTGACCGTCTTGCGGCTCACATTCGCGTCTTCCTTCCGCAGGAACTCGACCAGCTCGTTCGTCGTCGCCTGATGTTCCTCGTCCGTATTCTTCATCATATATCTGTAGAGGTGAATAAGCCTCTGTTTGTTGCGGATCGCGCTCATTCTTACCACCTCACGACATTGACAGTATTATTCGTTAATTATTATACAATCCGCCCGTCGGGCAGTCAATTAACGTTTTACATTTCGTTTCAAAATTTGATACACTTATCTCATATTCTGTTTCATGCCCCGGACTGTCAAAATATCTGCGTTTTTTTGGCAATCCCACCGCACGTACTTCGGCGATGCATGGTATAATAAAAAAGATTAACCATTATGACGTATTTTGAAGACCTGATCCGCACCGTCAGGCCGTATGGAAGTTAAATCAGAAAGCGCAGTTTGCCATGGAAGATCTATTATCCTTTATTACAGGCAACCTCAGACAAAAAGGAATTACCGTAAATGAATTCTGCGAGCAGATCGGAATCTCGCGGCAGAAATTCTATCGTTTTGTCAAAGACCCTCGAAGGTTCACCGAAGATAACCTTTTAACTATTCAAAATGTTCTGAACCTCAGTGAAGATGAGATCAATGCAATGAACCGCCTCGTCCTCCCCCGCCAGTTCGCGGCAGGAACTCCGGATGTCTCCGCTTACACTCCTCTGATCGCTGACCTCTTTGCGCGCAGACCGTCGCAGGAGCTGACAGTCAATATGTACAACATCGAATATATTGATGATTCAGGCTCTACTGTCATGCATTCGCCCGGCACGATCGCAAACATTCTGGCCGGCCTTGGCGGCAACGGGAATCGACCGGGAAGCGCCGGCGCTGCAACAGATCCCGATCCCGGCACACGGCACGAGTATATGTTCACGATCTACAACTGCACGCCGTCTGATACTGAGCGCTCCGGCATGCCCTTTTATGCCTCCCGAAAAAGCCTGCTGACGATCGCGCGTATAATCCGGCTCCTGGAGGATGCTCTCCTTCCTGCCGGCCAGCCCGACATTCATGTCCGCCATTATTTCTCCGAATCGCAGAGAAAGAAAATGATGGTCCAGGATGCGGAAGATAAGGAGGCGACAAAGTATAATCTGCGCCTTCTCAACTGTATCCTGCCTCTTCTTTCCAGCGTGGAGGACTACACGGTCAATAAAGCCATCATCTCGCGGCACTACTGGACCGATCACAGCAATTTCTGCCTTGTGAAGCACAAATGCTCGCAGGCCGGTTCTCCCTCCGCTGCCGCACACAGAAACACTACTTCGGCAGACGAAAAAAAAGATGTGGAATACTATATCCTCCTCTTCTCCGATTCCGGGGAATGCTGTACCTGCAGGCTGGGAGAGCGTGATGTATCCCATATTTACCGCTTTCTCAGTATTGACACCAGAGACAAGATCACTCCCAACACCGTAGAAGAGTTTGCTCCGGAGAACCCCAACGAGGTCTTCTATGAGCTGGACAAAAAAGCGAGGCTCGCCCTGATCCACCCTGACCTTTGTTTTGACGACATTCCCAGGGAGATGTGGATGGCCCTGTACGATATGGTACAGGCCAGCAATCGGAAGGAGCACTTTGAGAGCCTGTTCCGCAAACTGATCGATCCCTTCGGCCAGTATGCGTTTCTGAATTTTAAAGAACTTGCCGTCGCGGGCATGAATACGCTGGAACAGAGGGCAGTAACCGCCGGTAAAAACGGCAAGATTGTGATCTGTCATCCGCAGGCGCTGCAGGAATTTGCCCGGACGGGCATTATTACGGACCTGATCTCCGATACAGCCGATTACATGGGCGTAGCCGACGGAGATGAGTCGCTGCGTTTTCCCGCCCCCATGGTCAGAAATCTCCTGGAACTGATCCGTTCGAACATTGTCAAAAGACAGAACTCCCCCTCCCGGGATCCTGCCAAATATGACAGCCTCAATTACTTTATAATGGATCCGCGCATTGCTTATCCGGAAATAACCTATATCATTTATAAAGATTACGGCGTCACACCCTTACACAACCGCGGGCGGCACAAGAACAGGATCACTACTGTGTTTCGCAATGCCGCAGTCGGTACTCTCCTCTACAACTATGTCACCGGCACAATGGTCAGCAAGCGCGAGAACGATCTCGATTCCATGATCATGAGCGATGCGCATGCCATCGCCCTGCTCGACAAGCTGATCCTTGAAACAGAGAAAGAGACATAATGAAGATCATTCATTGCAGCGATCTGCATCTGGATGCGGATCTTCGAACAAAATTTGACGCGACCCGGGCCGCGGAGAGAAGAGCAGAGCTGCTGGGCACATTCCGGCGGCTCTGTTTCTATGCTAAGGAGCAGAGCGCTGCGGCTGTCCTGATCTGCGGCGATCTCTTTGACACGGACTCTCCTTCTCCCTCCGCCGTTCGCACCGTGGAGGACCTGATCCTCTCCTGCCCGGATATCCTCTTCTTCTATCTTCGCGGCAATCATGACAGCCGTCCTGTTCTCTTCCGGTCACGCCCCCGCCCCGACAATCTTTTTCTCTTTGAACAGTCCTGGAGCAGCTGGGAGCTGTCATCGGGCTCTTCCGGGGAGCGCCGCGTCTGTATTACCGGCAGGGAGCCCGGCCCCGAACCTTTTACGTCCCCCGATCTTGATCCCGCCTGCCTCAACATCGTCATGCTGCACGGCCAGGTGCGGGACGGCTACTCGGCTCCGGACCCGGAAGTCCTCCCGATGAGCGCCCTGCGCGGGCGCGGGATCGACTATCTGGCTCTGGGACATCTCCACCACTACCGCTCTTTTGCCCTGGACGAGCGAGGCACGGCCGCGTACTGCGGCACGCTCGAAGGCCGCGGCTTTGACGAGTGCGGGAGCTGCGGCTTCATCCTGCTCGAGACGGATGAGCACGGAAGGGGTCTGAAGAGTCATTTTGTTCCCTTCGCCTCCCGAAAGCTTTACCGGATCGACTGCCCGGTGACCGGCTGCACTTCGGACACGGAAATCTATGAGAGGATGGCCAGAGTTCTGGATGCATCCCCCGCTGCCCAGACCGATCTGGTTCGCCTGGAGCTGACCGGCGAACTGGACTACGGCTGCAGCCCGGATCCCGCCTTTATTCAGAGGGAGTGGGGGGATCGCTATCACTATTTTGAATACAAAAACAGCGCCGAGCCCGTGGTGCACACCGAGGATTTCCTCTGCGACGCCTCTCTCAAAGGAGAATTTGTCCGCGTCGTCAGTGCCGACGAGACGCTCAGCGGCAGAGAGCGGGCCGTAGTCCTGCGCTGCGGCCTGAGGGCGCTCTCCGGGGAGTCGCTGTTTTGACACATTCAAGGCTCGCAGAGCGAGCCGCTGCGCCGCGTGCGGGCTGCCCTTTGGACAGCATCTTCCTTTCCGCACGCGTGTGCATCAGTAAACTTCAGTGGGGGATTGTCACCCGCCACTGAGAAAGTTTGTTACTTCCCACCGCCTGTAGAGGCGGGGGACATCCCCTTTGAGTTATAAGGAGTACTGATGAAACTGCTTTCCTGCCACATCGAAAATTTCGGCAAATTGAGGGACTTTACCTATTACTTCGAGGATGACCTGAATGTCCTTTTTGCCGAAAACGGCTGGGGAAAGTCCACGCTGGCCGCTTTTCTCAAGGTCATGTTCTACGGATTTGACGGCGAGAACCGAAGAAACGGAGACGGAAACGAGCGGCTGCGCTACCGCCCCTGGAGCGGCGGCGTCTACGGAGGATCCGTCACCTTCTCGAGCGGCTCGAAGACTTTCCGTATGATGCGGACCTTCGGCGCCCGCAAAAAGGAAGACAAATTCAGTCTCTATGACGATGAGACCGGCTTTAT
Source organism: Lachnospiraceae bacterium UBA4260 (assembly GCA_002395235.1). Lineage (GTDB taxonomy): Bacteria > Bacillota > Clostridia > Lachnospirales > Lachnospiraceae > CAG-791. The sequence goes on from DGWK01000003.1 coordinate 45,535, forward strand.
AAGCGACGAATATACGGACCGGATCGGCGAAGAGCTCTTTTCCATCGACCGGGACTCTTTCTGCCGCACAGTTTTCTGGTCCCAGACTGACCACGAGACTTCCGCGACCACCTCGATCCAGGCCAAAATAGGAGATCTCACCGCGCAGCAGGACGACCTGCCGGCTTACGACGCAGCCGTAAAGCGCCTGCGAAAGGAAATGGAACGGCTCAGGCCCGACCGGGCAAACGGCCTGATCCGGAAAAAGCAGGACCGGCTCGCTCTGCTCGAAGCAGATCAGGCACGCCTGCCCGCCCTGAACGCGCAGTTGCAGCAGTGCATCGCTCAGGAACAGGCGCTCACCGAGCAGCTGAGCCGGATCCGCCTGCAGAAACAGCAGTATGCGCTCTCCGTCCACGAGCGGCCGGTGCATGAAACTGAGGAAAGCGAGTCGGTTGCTGCAGAGGAGGTCTCAGCTGCTGAGGAAAGGCTGACAGAAGCCCGCGAGCGTTTTGCAGCTGAACAAGATCGTCTCACAGCTGCAGAGGAGAAACTGGCCGGCGAACGCGAGCGTCTCGCAGTCGCTGAGGAGAAGCTCTCCTCCCTGTATGCGACGCGCCAGAGAATACTGGCCCAGGGCAGAGATGAGCAGGAACAATACCGACAGGTCAAAGAGGACCTCCAGCAGGAGCTTGAGGCCTTCACACGTCTGCAAACTAAGCGGCGTGGCACGATCAGGGCTTTTTCTGCTGCAGGAATCCTCTTCGCAGTGATCATGCTCGCTCTGTGCCTCTCGCGCGTGATTCCGATGCCCTTCCTGATCCTTCCGATTTTGTCCCTTGCGGGGAGCGCGTGGCTTCTTTGGTACGCCGGCCATTCTGATCTTCCGGCGGATGATTCCGAGGAAATCCAGCGCCTCAGAAAAGAAAAGAAGTGGTATAAGAGCTCTATCCGCACACTAAGCAGAAAGCTCCGCCACATAGATGAGCGGATTCAAGGGAAGGAACTTTTGTGTGAGAAATTGCGCAACAGGCTCCGGACTATGGAGGCTGATGTGTCTGCACAGAAGAAGTCTGTGCAGGAGGCGGAAAGGAACGTGAATTCTTCTGCGAATGGCGGTTCTATTTCCATCGAAGAAGATCTCGTTTCTTCTGCAAATGGCGGTTCCTCTCCCGGAACCGGTTCCGACTCTATTCCTTCCGAAGTGGCAAGGATACTCACTGAATTCGATATCAGGGAAGAAGAATGCCGGTCCCGCCTTCAGGAAGTCCGAGGTCAGTCCGAAGAACTGCGAGAGATGATCAGTGACTGCAGGACCTCACAGGAAAGTCTTCCTGCCTTGAAAGCAGAAATCAGCACTCTCCTAGAGCAATATGAAACCTGCACAAAGACACTCTCCTACCTCGAAAAGGCAAGAAATCTCTTTACTTCCCGCTACATGAATCCGTTCCTGCGCTCTTTTCGCCGTTACTACGTACTGCTCACCGGAGAGTCCGCCGAGTCTGTTCAGACAGACGCCGATCTGGGCATTACGATCCTGAATCAGGGACTTCCCAGAGATCCGTCTCTCATGAGTGAAGGCACCAAGGACATGATCAGCCTCTGCCGGCGCATGGCCATGATCGACGCCATGTATCCCGGCGAAAAGCCATTTCTGGTCCTCGATGATCCCTTCTCCAATCTGGACGATGAGCGCATAAAAGGAGGCATGCGCTTTTTGCACACTGCCTCCCTCGAATATCAAATCCTGTATCTGACCTGCCATGCGAGCAGGCTCTGAGACCGGCGCCGGGCAGGGCGCCGGTTTTTTCTTAGTCAGAAGTATTATCATTGCGAAAAGTTGTATTGGGTCGGGGTAACCGACGAGATGGGAGTTTTTTCCTCTCGTCGGGGTGTGTTTGGGCTTGTGTAGGCTGTTCCGGACAAAGGAGACCGA
>DGWK01000039.1:0-36172 GCA_002395235.1 Lachnospiraceae bacterium UBA4260
ACAGGTAGTGAACTTGACACTACCTGATCCACAGAAAGGAGCAAGATATGTACAACAGAAATACCGAGATTCGGGAAGCAATCGAAGCTGGTGAGAGAGCACTGATTTCGTTGCAGGATGCGAGAGAGAGCCTTGGAAGCGCCCGGAACTGGGGCTTGCTCGACCTGCTGGGAGGAAGATCGATCAGTGGACTTGTAAAACACGTCAAGATCGACAATGCTAGACAGAGCCTGAACAGGGCGAAAGCAGACCTGAACCGATTCACAAAAGAACTGTCTGATGTCCGGGATCTTCAGGGACTGAATATTGAAATCGGAGATTTCCTTATGTTTGCGGATTTCTTTTTTGACGGGTTCCTTGCGGACATCGTAGTTCAGAGTAAGATCCGGCAGGCGCAGGATAGAATCGAGGATGCCATCATCCGCGTCGAGGAAGTACTCAGACAATTAAAAAACTACAGGTATTAGGACTTTGTGGAGTGAGCAGTGGTCGATGTAAAGGAATCGAATTAAGCATTGATCAGGAGGGAAAATAATGTTGACACTAAGTATTTTGATTTTAATGGCAGTACTTTTTGTCAGTGTGATTAGTATCGGTATTCGTTTGGCATGGGGAATGGCAAAGTTCTTCTTCGGGCTTGGTCTGTTCTGGTTCTGCCCGCTGTTATTTGTGCTTGCAGTTTTGTTTGGTGGGTTCAGCCATACCTGGCTTCTGATCGTAATTGTTGGTTTATTGTTTGGAAGCGGATTTAGAAGGATATGAGAAAAAGAACAGCCTGTTCGGGGCTGTTCTTTTTTTAGCGCCGCTCCCGGGTCCCGACCCCGGACGCCGGACAAGCCGGCCCCTGCTTAGCAGGCAGGTGCATTTGCCAATTCTGCCAGAGCGGCGTAGTGTCCGGGACGGGAGTCGAACCCGCAAGCCCCAAAGGGCACATGATCCTGAGTCATGCCCGTTTTCCAATTTCGCACCCGGACAAAGCGTACAGGAGAAGGGACTCGAACACTCAAAAACCCGATTTTGAGGCGGGTACGTATTCCAATTCCGTCACTCCTGCAAAAAGAGTACCTCTGGCGGGGGTCGAACCCGCAAATCCCGGATCCTCAGACTGGTGCATATTCCGATTCTGCTACAGAGGCATATAATTTCTCCGCCGTAAGGCGAGAGTGCGAATATATCGCACAAATGCTCCCGAAGGGAGTCGAACCCTCACTGAAACGGTTCTTAGCCGGCTTCCTCTTCCAGTTGGGATACGGGAGCAAAAAAAGTGGGCAGAGAAGGACTCGAACCTTCGGTGTTTCTTTTGTAACGGATTTACAGTCCGCCGCCTTCGCCGCTAGGCATACCTGCCCATAAAATTATTGTTTACACGATCATTGCTGACATGCAAAAGGCCGCCTGCGCGGAGTGCTCCGTACAGGCGGCCTTTACAGTCGACGTTTCATCCAAGAATGAAAGTCTATGTGTGCCATTGTTTACTCGGAGTATTCTCGCCTGTCATATGTACAATATACGCCGGATGACGATGGCTGTCATTTTACCCATAGTATAAGTTGAGCTGGCCATATAATATGACCAGCTTGTCGGCGGACATGTTTTTGTTGGTGAATGGTATTGTAATTGAGATATAATGAAAAGGGATATGTTCTTTTTAGAGCTGAAGATAGTGATGAGGACGATGAGATGATCGTAGCTGTGATAAGACATGCAAAAGTGGATATGAAATGGAAATCCCGAATGACTTCCGCCGAATATGACAAGGGATGCGCTGATTATGATGCAGCCCCTGTCCTGCCGGTAACGGTCAACCTGCCTCCTGTCAAGTTTCAGAAAATTTATGTCAGCAATTTACCAAGAACAACAGCGACGGCAAGGCAGGTGGTCGGAGACAGAGAGTTCCACGTCACTTCGCTGATTAACGAAGTTCCGGCAAGGTCGGGATTTGACACGAGGATGAAACTGCCCGGATTTGTTTGGTCATCAGCCTGCAGGATTCAGTGGCTCACAAATATGCGGCGCCAGCCTGAAACACGGACGCAGACCAGTCGCCGCGCTGAGAGATTTGTCCGCCATCTGATCCGGCAGAATGAAGACTGCGCCGTATTTACGCACGGTTTCTTTATGATCACGCTGATGCAGGAGTTGAAAAAACAGGGCTTTCGTCTGGACCACGAGCGCCTTAACTACGCCAATGGTGAGGCTGTGATTTGCAAGAAATGACCTTTACAAAAGGGAGATGGGGAATTTGATGCGTGGTGTGATGAAGTGATTTCGGCTGTGAACAAGCTGCGGGGAGAGAAGTAAGGAATGATTCTTACTGTTTAGTTGTAACGTTGTGAACATACTTGGAAAATCAATGGAGAACGAAATGAAAAAGAAAACCGCTATGATTTTGGTTACTGTTTTGATGCTTGGGCTTTCTGCAGGATGTGGCAAAGCCGCATCAGAACCCGTGTCATCGCAAGAAGTGTCATCGGAAAGTGCAGCGCAGGAGACAGATAGTTCAGTAAGTGCATCAGAAGGCGAGATAGATCTCGAAAGCCTGAAGACTCTGGGCGATGCATTTGCACTGCCGGGAAAGGATGAAAATATCGAGCAGCGTGCGACCACGGAAGATAAGTACGTCTATGTTTTCTCCGTCGGCGGCGTTCCGTATCGCGTATCCGCGGATCTGCCGGCTGACGTATCAAAGAAATTGTTTGCGCTTGAATTTGACGAGAATTATGAGAAAAATGAGATGGAGCTGGTATCCGGCCTGGAGATCAAGACGCGCGAGAACTTAAACGAACAGATCCTCCCGCAGTCCGAACTGGATGCATTGGTCGGTAAGACAGGGAAGGAACTCTTTGATGCCGGCTGGAGAAGCGGAAGTTTTTACAATACGGAAACGTTGGAGGTCTGGCTGGAGTACGGGCCGTTTGCTTACAAGATGCACTTCGACGGCAAGGTCCCTCCGGAAGAGGCGGACGACTTTGACGTGTACGAAGGCCTTGCAGACAAGAAAGTTCTCGACGCAGTCTTTGAAGGACTGGAAGACGCAAGCTATGTGGAATGAGTATTGTACCAAAGGGGGATTGTATGAGAAAGGATAATATCGCAGTTTTACAGGACACGCTGAGTATCTGTAAGCAGGGTTGGTATATAAAGGATAATGAGAAGAAAAAACTGAAACTGACTCGGGAGCAGATGGAGGAAGCCAGGGTATTTCTTCCTAAGGAGATCGAGGCTGTCTCTGAATATAAAGATTTTCAGCATATTCATGTAATGGGCCGCTGCGGGTACAGCTGTGTAAATGCGGATTCCTTTACGCTGGCCAGAAAGAGGACAGAACAGTTATCCAATGACCTTGCCAAAAAAGCTGCTAAGCCGGTGCTTGTATTGAACCTGGCTAATCCGGTAAATCCGGGAGGCGGGGTGAGAAGAGGCGCAAAAGCGCAGGAAGAGGATCTTTGCAGAAAGAGTTCCCTGCTTCTGTCGCTCGAAAGCCGGAACTCTCTTCCCTATTATGAATATAACCGGTCCCTGCATACGTATATGGGATCCGATGCCGTGATCATCCATCCGCAGGTCGAAATTATCAAAGATGAAAATGGCGACCTTCTGGAGGATACCGTCATTGTGGCCGTGATGACCTGTGCAGCGCCTATGCTGACCCACGGCATGGAGGGAATGAACCGGTCAGAATATGAAGCAATGGTCTACCGGCGGATCACGGGAATGCTGAAGGTGGCGGCCTATCTGGGGTACAAGCACCTTGTCCTCGGAGCTTTTGGCTGCGGGGCCTTTCGAAATGATGCTCGTATTATCTCAGATTTGTTCTACAAGGCGCTTAAGGGATTTGACAATGACGGGATGAAAGAAAAGGATATGTTCAAAAGGATTGACTTTGCAGTCATGGATCATTCTGCCAATCAGTACAATTTCAGAGAGTTTTCCCGCAATTTTGCGGATTTTTACCGTGATGAGGACCAGGCTGTGATCGACTATGCTGAAAAGAGGCGCAAAGAGAAGGAAGTCCACCTGGATGCCATACGCGGCTGTATATACGGCGGCGCCGCAGGCGATGCGCTCGGATACCCGGTGGAGTTTATGACCGAGGGATCAATTTTTTCAAAATATGGAAAGAAGGGAATCACTGAATTCGAAAAGGATCCCCAAACCGGTAAGGCACTGATCTCAGATGATACGCAGATGACCCTGTTTACTGCGAATGGGCTTCTTGTCGGTGATACAAGGGGACAGATGCGGGGAATCCAGGGATGGCCGAGAGGTTATGTGGCATATGCATATCTGGACTGGCTTTTGACACAGCAGTCGTCCCTTGAGGAAGTGAACAGACATGAGCGCTTTACGAAGAACGGCGGCCGGTCATGGCTTCTGGATGTCCCGGAACTGTATTCCAGGAGAGCTCCCGGGATCACTTGCCTTTCTGCACTGGAGAAGGAATGGAATGGAGAATCTTTTGACGACTATGTAAAAGCTAAACGAAACAACAGCAAGGGATGCGGCGGGATCATGCGCGTCGCCCCGATCGCAGTCGATTACCAGACGGATATGGATACGCTTGACATGGAAGGGGCTCAGCTGGCAGCGATCACGCACGGCCATTCCCTCGGTTATATGCCGGCAGCTGTGCTGGTCCATATCATCAACAGAATCGTGTTCCCCGAAGGTGGAGAAAGACAGCCGCTGAAGGACATCATACTGGAGGCCAGAGATTCTGTGGCGAAAATATTTGCGGGTGACCCGCATCTGCGTGAACTGACCGATATCATCGATCTTGCGATTAGGCTCTCGGAGAACGGAGAAGACGACCTTGACAATATCCATCAGCTGGGAGAAGGCTGGGTGGCGGAGGAGACTCTGGGAATCTCCCTTTACTGCGCTTTAAGATACCAGGATGACTTTTCGGCAGGGATCATTGCAGCCGTTAACCACAAGGGCGACAGTGATTCGACAGGTGCAGTGACAGGAAACATCCTCGGAGCCCTGATCGGATACCGGGCGATAGATGAAAAATGGAAAAAGGACCTTGAACTGTCAGACGTGATCCTGGAGATCGCAGACGATCTGTGCCATGGATGCCAGATGTCTGAATACAGCCTTTACCGGGATGCAGACTGGGAGAAGAAATATATATACATGAAAAGGCCTTGATGCCGAAACGGCTGCCTCTACGGATATTGTAAGGCAGAAGCAGTTTCCAAAGGATCTCGAGAAGGCTTTTGAGATGGGAGCAAAGCTTGGCGGAGCTAAGTGACGCTTGATGAATTGACTCCGGAGGAGTGTATGCCTGATATCAAGTTATTTACCTCAATCTCCGAAGCTGTAAAGAGCATCTTCGGAAAAAGTCGGTATGTTGTAAAAAAGAACTATGTGGCAGGAGGCGATATCAACGAAGCCTGCACTATTACGTTGGATGATGGTACTATTCTGTTCATGAAGTCAAACCTCCCGGCTTTCCTGACCAATTTCAAGGCAGAAGCTGCAGGCTTAGAAGCAATCAGAGCAACAGGTGCGATCGGAGTGCCTGCTGTTCTCGGAGCAGGGACGGATACAGGGTTTTCCTTCCTGCTCCTAACATATATCCGGGGAGTCGGCCGGATCAGTCATTACTGGGAAACGTTCGCAGAAGAACTGGCAGCTGTACATAGGGCTGATCTTCCCGAATTTGGAAAATACGGGTTTAGAGAGGATAACTGGATCGGCGCCAGAAAACAGATCAATACTCCGCATGACAGATGGATCCCCTTTTTCCGCGACTGCCGTCTTGAACCACAGATTAAGTCTGCCGGAAACTATCTTATGGCGGAGGACAGGAGAAGAGCAGAGTGTCTTCTGGATCATCTTGACAGGTTTCTTGTGGAGCCGGACAGGCCTTCCCTTGTCCACGGAGATCTGTGGTCAGGGAATATGATCACAGGGGATGACGGGAAAGGATGGCTTATTGATCCGGCCGTCTACTATGGGCATCCTGAGATTGATATCGCCATGACAGAACTGTTTGGAGGATTCCCGCAGGTCTTTTATGAAGCTTACAGAGACACAGGTATGCTGCAGCCAGGCTATGGCGATCGAAAAGATCTGTACAACCTGTATCAGCTGCTAAACCATCTGAACATGTTCGGGCGCGGATACCTGCCGGATGTAAGAAGGATTCTAAAGAAGTATGCGGGATAAGGAGGCAGCCCGTACGCAGCGCAGAGGCTCACTCTGCGAGCCTTCAATAAGACAGAGAGGAATAATAAATGATGGACTATAAGAAAGAAGTAAAGGAAGTACTGGCACAGGTGAGATTTGCCAAAAACAGATTAGCAGGAATCACGATAGAGATGGAGGAAGAAGGAAAAGAGACAGAAGGGCTTGGCGAAGCACTGGAAGGCCTGGATGATGTGGTTGATATCATATCTGATTATCTGGAGGGAGAAGCGTAACGGTGGAGATTATATACGAGAATACGGACTACGAATATGTCCTGAATACGGAAACAGAGAACAATCAGTCACACGCCTGTATTGTCAGGCGTGCTATACAGAACAAAGAAGAAGACGTGGTGGTCTTCGATTATGCGTGGCCGGCACAGCTCACAGTCGAAATTGAAGCCGGCAAAGGAACCCTGCGTGAAGATGGCGTTCTGTGCTGGGAACTCTTTGTGACAGCCCATCACATCAGCGGTATGGCGCAGGGAGAGTTCACGGAAACGGAGTATTTTGAGGTGGAGTCGCCATTTGGGAAATCCGATGAGATGGTATGCAGAACTGTGGATATCGTCAGAAAGACCCGTTTCGCGATAGCCGAAAGACATCTGCGTCATTTGCCGCACCAGACATATCCGGCAGTAGACGGAAAACAGGGCCCTTACGGACATCCGTGAAAACAGATGGAGTCTCCTTGACATCGGATGCCTTTTTGTTGGTGAAGGTAGACAGAAATGCTTCTTATCTGGATCCCGGTCAGCGTTCTGGCCATGTATTTTGTCTTGAATAATGTCTACGGAAAGCTCTGGAAGAACGGCCTGCAGGCAGAACTGCGGTTTGAGGAGCGGGATGTGGAAGAGGGTGACGAAACCATACTGGTGGAAACAGTGACCAATGACAAGTTCCTTCCGCTGCCTGTTGTCAAGCTGTCCTTTAAGATGGATCGCTCGCTGGAGATTGACGATGACCGAAACGCGACGGTGTCGGACAGAACGAACGTGTCGGAATTTTTTGGCATGAGCGGGTATGAAGAGGTCACAAGAAGGCAGCCTGTCCGGGCTCGCAAAAGGGGATATTACCTGATCAGCGAGGCTGCCATCGCCCTTCCGGATTTCTTCACGGAAGGGGTTCGGTACCTCAGCACGAGCCAGGCGGCTTCGCTTCTGGTCTGCCCTCGGATGCTGGAAGATGATGTGACTTTGGACATCTCAAGGCAGATCGTAGGGGAGATCGTATCGAGAAATCGGCTGTATCAAGACGTATTTTCATTCAGAGGAATCAGAGAGTACACGCGCGGGGACCCGCTCAGCGCCATCAACTGGAAGGCGTCTGCCAGGACCGGCGAATATATGGTAAACATCAGGGACTACACTTGCGGTCAGCATATCCGGTTTCTGCTCGATGTGGAGCCGCCATCGATCCGCTACAGTGAAGAACTGCTGGAGCAGGGGATCCGGCTCGCTTACACACTGGCCGGACGGTGCATACAGGCGCAGATGGATCGCTTTTTGATGAAACTGTCTATCGGACTTCCGGATGAGGAGAATGAGTTCAGGATTATGGCGCGGTCGCTGGCCAGAAGAGACAGGATCCAAGAACAGGAGAATGGAGACGGGAGAAGCGCCGGGCAGGAGTTCCGCAGAAGCAGCTGGGAGACGGACATTTTCCCGGTTGCCGACGCCGAGACGATTAAACAGGCGCGGCAGGAAGCAGGCAAAGTACAGGTGTCACAGGACCTGATGCGCTATATTTCCGCATTGGTCAAGGCTACACGAGAGAGGCCGGATATAGAGGCGGGCGTAAGTCCGCGCGGCACGCTTGCCCTGCTTCACGCTTCGCAGAGCCTGGCCTTTCTCGAGGGAAGGTCCTACGTCGTTCCGGAAGACATCACCAGGTTGGCTGTATCAGTCTGTGCGCACAGGCTCGTGCTCGCCCGCCACATAGGGCGGACGGCGGGCCAAAAAGCGGTGATGGAAGACATTCTTCGCACGGTGGCAGTTCCCACTGAGCAGTTTGGCCGAAAGTCGGATACAGTAGTCAAATGACATCAAATTAGCGGCGCCGGAATTTGCAGAGGAGAAGGTCACATGAATGAAGTGAATAAAACACTGTATATTCCACTGTATGGAAAATCAAAGGTGAGCCAACAGGGAGTCATTCTGAACGATCCCTCGGCGGAGAGAATATGGAGAGAAGAAGCTTTCCCGATTCGCGGTAAGTCCAGGTCAAAATGGCTTGCTTACAACATGGCTATGAGAGCCCGTGTGTTCGACGACTGGACAGACCGTATGCTGAGGCGGTGCAAAGATGCACTGGTACTTCATATTGGGTGCGGACTTGACAGCAGGCATATCAGGGTAAAAACTCCCTGTTCTGAATGGATGGACTGCGATCTTCCGGATGTGATAGAGATTCGCAAGAAGTACTTTCGAGAAAATGAAACGTACCATATGATGGCTTTGGACGCCTCCAGGCCGGAACAGATTGAATCACTCCCGGATGGTGATACAGCCATCGTTGTCCTTGAGGGGCTTAGCATGTATCTGCCAGGCAGCCAGGTACGGGGGTTGTTGCAAGCGCTTGATAAAAAGTATCATGAACTCCATATTCTTATGGATGTTTATACGGAATTCGGCGTCAAGGCATCAAAATATAAAAACCCTGTCAATGAAGTTGGCGTTTCTAAACTGTACGGGATCGATGATATCGAGAGCATCACTGATGGACTTCGGGTCAGATTGGTAAAGGAGCACAGTTTTACACCTCACAGGCTGGTCAGAGAGCTTCCACCAGTCGACAGGTTGTTTTTTAATCTTTTGTTCACGGGTAAGCTGTACCGAAAGATATACCGCCTGTACGAACTTAAGGCGTGAATTTCGGTATCCGGCGGAGGAAGGAAAAACAATGAGAAATGAGAAATCCGACAAACAGAAAAAGAACTTGAGCAAATTCGTATCCTTGATTCTCCGCCACAAGCCGGAGACAATCGGGATTACTCTTGATGAGCACGGATGGGCGGATGTCGGCGAACTGATCGATGGAATCAATAATACTCCGGGGAATGAGATCGACATGGAAACGCTGGAGGAGATTGTCCGGACTGATGAGAAACAGCGGTATTCTTTTAACGATGACCATTCGCTGATCCGGGCAAACCAGGGACATTCCATACCGGTAGATGTCGAACTGGAAGAAAAGATCCCGCCGGACATATTGTGGCATGGGACGGGAGAGAAATTCGTACCATCCATCGATGTGCAGGGGCTTATTCCGAAGAGCCGTCTTTATGTTCATCTCTCGAAAGATATAGAAACGGCAAGAAAAGTCGGCAGCCGGCATGGAAAACCTGTGATCTACAGGATTGACTGTAAAAAAATGAGTGAGGACGGCTACAGATTCTTTCTTTCAGCAAACGGCATTTGGCTGACAAAGAGCGTGCCGCCGGAATATCTGCATAAGGAGCCGGGTCACGGGGACTGATCCTCTGCCTCATTTTGTTAAGATTTTGGAGAGAAAAAATATGTGGTTATTATTTGCAATACTATCGTCTGTTTTTGCAGCACTGACATCGATCCTTGCTAAGGTAGGCATCGAGGGCGTTGACTCAACACTGGCAACGGCAATCCGGACAGCCGTTGTTCTCATTATGTCCTGGGGCATGGTCTTCCTGACAGGTGCTCAGAAAGGAATGGGGCAGATCAGCCAGAAAAGCTGGCTATTTCTTATCCTCTCCGGTCTCGCCACCGGAGCATCGTGGCTGTGTTATTACAAAGCCCTTCAGATGGGGGATGTGTCCAAAGTGGTGCCGATTGACAAGTTGAGCGTACTTATAACACTTTTTCTCGCCTTTCTCTTTCTGCACGAGCAGTTCACGGCAAAGTCCATTGCGGGATGTGTGCTGATAGGTGCAGGAACGCTTCTGATGGTGATGTGAGTTGGTCGTCAAGACTTTTTGTTAAGAACTATATAAGCAATCATGTTAAATTGTATGTAGATGAAAGCAAATGACATGGACAGTCAAAAGATTCTGAATGGAGGGCCATATCATGCTGCGGGCACAGAACTGTGTTTTGAATTTGCCGACCGGAACAGTTGATTATATTCGTTTTGGCAGCGGTCGGAAACCGCTCATCCTGCTCCCCGGTGTGGGCGACGGCTTGAAGACGGTCAAAGGGATGGCGCTGCCATTCGCACTCCTATACAGAAGTCTGGCTGAGCATTTTACTGTGTATGTGTTCAGCAGGCGCAGGATTCTGTCTCCGGGCATGACCACACGGGATATGGCAGAGGATCTGAACATCGCTATGGATGCTCTCGGGCTGCCTTCGGCCTCGGTGATCGGTGTTTCTCAGGGAGGTATGATTGCCCAGTGGCTGGCCATTGACCACCCGGAGAAGGTGAAAAAACTGGTGCTTACTGTTACACTGAGCCGCCCAAATGCCACAATACGGGATGTGATTAAACGATGGCTTCGAATGTCTGATCATGGCGATTATAAAGGCATTATGCTGGATACAGCTGAGCGCTCTTATTCCGACAAAAGGCTGAAACAGGCAAGGCTCACATACCGGCTTCTGGGAAGCATCGGTAAGCCCAGGTCCTTTAAACGCTTTCGAATACAGGCGGCGTCCTGCGCGACGCACGATGCCTATGATCTGCTGGATCATATCGTCTGCCCGACACTGGTGATCGGAGGGACGGAAGATAAGATCGTTACCGGACAGGCCTCTGTGGAAATGGCGGAGAGGATTCCAAACTGTAAGCTGTACATGTATAAGGGCCTTGGGCACGGACTATATGAGGAGGCACCTGATTTCTTGAAACGTGTATCCAATTTTTGCAGATAGGAGCATGGAGATTCAAAATGAAATTAATCATTGCGAGTAATAACAAGGGGAAAATCCGCGAATACAAAGATATTTTCGAGCCATTTGGCTTTTCGGTGACATCCCAAGGTGAGGAAAGCATAAACCTTGAGGTGGAGGAGACCGGAACCACCTTCGAGCAAAATGCTCTATTAAAGGCTCAGGCAATCTACGATCTGTCGCATTGCTGTGTGATCTCTGATGACAGTGGTCTGGAAGTGGAAGCTTTAGGCGGAGAACCGGGACTTTATTCTGCACGATATAAAGGTCTGGAGACTGAGCATGAGCGTAGAATCGCCGTCCTGAAAGGGCTTGAAGGGAAAGAGAATCGCAATGCGCGCTTCGTAACCTGTATATGCTTTATTGACGAGGCGGGAATGCCGCATCTCTTCACGGGAATCTGGAATGGAGTGATCGCCGAGAAAGAGGAGGGTACAAATGGTTTCGGATATGATCCAATCTTTATCTCAGAGGATGGGAATGGAAAAACGACAGCAAGCATGCCTCTTTCCTTTAAGGAAACTTATTCTCACAGGGCAAAAGCGGTAAGGGAATTGATCAGCTATCTTCAGTCCCGATAGATTGTGGAGGAACTTTCATGAAGAAGTATGCCATGCCCATCCTTATGCTGGTTGTCTTTGAAACGATCGCCATTACACTATGGCTCACAAAAGGCAATATTTTTTATCTGTTTAATTTCAGTTATATCGGGTGTTCGATAGCACTGGGGATGTTCCTGTTCATCAAAGAATATAAATATGCGCGGCGCATTGTCCAGCTGCTCGTCGGTTCATATATGCTTGTTTATCTCGGACTGATCTGCCGGGAAAATTTGCAAATTGAGGGCTTCTGGTACTATCTTTTCACAGGCGTATTTGAGGCGGCGACGATCCATTATGCTGTAGCCAAGATTTTTGGTCCGTTGATCTTCGGGCGCGGGTGGTGCAGCTATGCCTGTTGGACTGCGATGGTGCTTGATTTTCTTCCTTATCCGGTTCCTTCACAGCCGAGAAAGAAGATTGAATGGATCAGATACTGCACCTTTGCTCTGTCTCTGATCTTTGTGGCGGCGCTTTTTCTGGCCCATGTCGGGAACCTGGAAAAGATAATGTTCTGGGCATTTATCGTCGGAAATGCGGCGTATTATGTCGTTGGAATCATTCTGGCCTATGCTTTTAAAGATAATCGCGCCTTCTGCAAGTATATCTGCCCCGTCACAGTATTCCTGAAACCCATGAGCTATTTTGCACGCATACGGGTAAAATGTGATAAGGAAAAATGTGTATCGTGCGGAAAGTGCAAGAGAGTATGTCCGATGGATGTGGACGTCACGGATAACTCAAGGAACCGAAAGAATGGTACAGAGTGTATCCTCTGTATGGAATGTGTCAGGAACTGTCCGAAAAAGGCGCTGTGAGGTTAAACGAGTAAGTAATGAGTATGGAAAGAAAGTCAGCCAGATGATCTATTACGGAGGACAAGGAGTTTTCTTTGAGAGGGACACGCGTCTTCATACCTCCGGCGGGAAATCCTATGTCATTCATCCTGAATTTGTGAATGATTTTGATAATGAAGATTACAACAATGCCTATTACAATGTGACGGTGGTTGAGGAGGCAAAATAGTAAAGTCATACCGTCAGGTCCTCCACATCGATGCACCTGAAACCGTTTTCCATAAGGAGCTTCGCCGTCACGCCGGCTCCGTCCACCAGCGTTCCGGTAAATGTCCCGTCATATCGCTGTTTTACGCCGCAGCTGGGGCTGCGCGACTGCAGCACGATGAGGTCCGGCTGTTCTCGCATGGCGATTTCCAGGCACTTCGCGGCACCGAGGCGGAATTCTTTATCAACGATCCGGCCGTCTCTGGCTGTGACTACTCCATCTCTGATCTCGGAGGGAACGCGAGGAGTCGGAAGGCCGCCCATCTGCTCCGGGCAGACCGTAATTACTTCATTATCTTTCATCAGCTGCAGGACCTTCTCGCTGCGGTTGCTGCCGCCGTTATATTTACAGTTTTCACCTGCCAGGCAGGCACTTATCATGATTTTCATTTGACGATTCCCGTTGGTGCGGCCGCAGTCTTGTCGGACGATCAGAGACGGCCTTCGTTTTTTGTTCACTATACAATTAAGAATTATACGTATAAATAAATTTTCTGCAATTTGGTCACATGTTTTTTGTGGCAGTTTGGAGCTTCCCATATTATTCTATTTTATAGCATGAAGGAAACCGACGACAGAGTAAAAAATGAAGTAAGGGAGAGAATTATGAGCATTGATCTGAGTAAAATGCCGAAGCTGGGCTTTGGCCTGATGAGATTACCGGAGAAGGACGGCGTGATCGACATGGCGCAGGTCTGCAACATGGTGGATAAGTATATGGCCGCCGGCCTGAACTATTTTGACACCGCATACGTGTATCACAGCGGCAAGTCTGAGGGCGTGGCCAAGGAAGCAATCGTTAAGCGCTACGACAGAGACAGCTTCATGCTGGCCACAAAGCTTCCCGCATGGGAGATCAAAAAAGAGGAAGATGTGGACCGCATCTTTAACGAGCAGCTGGAGAGGGCCGGCGTGGATTATTACGACTTCTATCTGCTGCATTCCGTCGAAGACGGATCGAATTATGACACCTATGTCAAATATGACTGCTTCAAGTGGGGCGTCGAGAAAAAGAAAGAGGGAAAGATCAAGCACTTCGGTTTCTCCTTCCACGGAAGTCCGGAGCTCCTTGAACAGATCGTGGATTCGCATCCTGAGATCGAATTCGTGCAGATTCAGTACAACTATCTGGACAGGTCGAATCCGGTGGTGAGAAGCCAGGAACTCTACGAGATTCTCAGCAGCAGGAATATCCCGATCATCGTTATGGAGCCTGTGCGCGGCGGTAAGCTGGCAAGTATGACGCCGGATCTCATGGAGAAGTTTGAGGCCGCAAGGCCTGGTGCGTCAGCCGCCTCCTGGGCACTGCGCTTTGTCGGCTCGCAGCCCGGCGTGATGACGATTCTGTCCGGCATGTCCAACGAGGAGCAGATGGAGGACAATATTAAGACCTTCACGAACTTCGAGCCGATGAATGCTGAGGAGTATGCAATTATTGATGAAGTGACCGCCGAGATCCTCAAAGTGCCGCAGATCGGATGCACGGCCTGCAAATACTGCTGTGACGGATGTCCTGCGGGGATCAGTATTCCTGACGTGTTCCGCACGATCAACACGTTGCGGCGCCATCCCGACGACTGGAGATCCAAGAACTTCTATTCGGGTCTGATCAAGAGAAGCGGAAAGGCTTCCGACTGCATCGCGTGCGGGCAGTGTGAGAGCGTATGTCCGCAGCACCTTCCGATCATCGAACTGATGAGGGAGGCGGCGGAAATTCTTCATGGCAATTGAATACCTCCTGCGTATATATTGATATCCTGGTCATGATAGTCAGGAAAAAAGAGTGAAAAGCGCTCGCGCGACAAGGCCTGCCTTACGGGAGGCCGCGCAAAGCGAGCTGACATGGAGGTAAAGAGATGAAAATGAAATATCTGGTTGCGGGAGTTCTTATGATGAGCATGCTTGCCTTTGCGGCGTGCGGCCAAAAGCAGGAAGATGCTGCAAACACAGTGGAAACCGCGAAGGAAGCAGTCAGCGAAGCGGTTGACAAACAGGAAGAACTTCTGAAGGACTTCACAGGCGAGATGGATCTGACCGGCAGCTGGCAGGACGAGGTCAGCCAGCGCGCAACGATGGAGATTGAGAAAGCAGAGACCGGAACGTATCACATTATGATCCATTGGTCTTCAGGTGCCAAAGAAGCATCTACCTGGGAAATCAGCGGAACCTATGATGAGAAGTCCGGCATGCTGTCCTATCAGGACGGAGAATACTGTGTCCACACCTGGGATGACCAGGATAAGGAGACGATTTCCGGTGAGGAGATCACGCAGGGTGCTCTGCTGAAGGAAGGCGACAAACTGCGCTGGCAGGATTCCAAGAACAGCACGGACGCGGTGTTTGTGAAAGTTTCGAAATAGAGTTTTGGAATAAAGTCTTGAAATAAGCCGGATTCGTAAGGCCGGGGGTATGTCATGGGGACGTATCGGCTGACACATTTTGTGTCAGCTGATACGTCCCCATGACTCGCTTTTGGGAAATATGATATGATAGATGCGACGGCGTGGGCCGTGGAACTGTGTCATGTGTGTCATGGCACAGAAAGGAGGCATCTTACTATGAGACTGATTCATCTGGGGGATCTGCATCTCGGGAAATCACTGGTTGATTTCGACTTGATCGAAGACCAGAAATATATACTGGACCGGATCCTGGAAGCGGCCGATCAATACAAGGTCGACGGGGTCCTGATCGCGGGAGACGTCTATGACAGGGCGATCCCGAGCGAAGCGGCGACGAATCTTCTGGACTATTTCCTGAGGAATCTCGCGGAGAGAAGAGTGAAGACTTTCATGATCAGCGGCAATCACGACTCCGATGACCGGCTGGGCTACGGGAGCAGTCTGTTCGCGTCGAATCAGATCTACATAGCGGCGCAGTTTGACGGGCAGCTGTACAAGAAGACGATCATCGACGAGTACGGCGAAGTGAATATTTATCTCTTGCCTTTCGTAAAGGCCTCTCAGGTCAGGCATTTCTTTCCCGAGGAGAAGATCGAGAATTATGACGCGGCAGTCAGGACGATCCTGCAGCACGCGGATATAGATTTTGAGAAGCGAAACGTCATCGTGGCGCATCAATTTGTCGCCGGCTCAGGGAGCGATCCGGAGCTGGGCGGCTCTGAGGGCGCAGGGACCCAGAGTGTGGGTCTGGTGGAGAAGATCGGCTATGACTGTTTTGACGGATTTGACTACGCGGCGCTGGGCCACATCCATTCGCCGCAGAGTGTGGGCAGAGATGAGGTGCGCTACAGCGGCTCTCCGCTCAAGTATTCCCTGAGCGAAGTGAACAACGACAAATCGGTGCCGATGATCACACTGGGCGAGAAGGGAAAGGTCAAAATAGAGCTCTTAAAACTCAGGCCTCTGAGAGATATGCGCCATCTGAAGGGGCCGATCGAGAAGCTTCTGGATCCGGCCAATATCTCCGGGCAGGAGGACTTCATCTACGCCACACTGACCAATGAGGAGATTATAAATGACGCCATGGGGATCATGCAGCAGGTCTACCCCAATACGGTCAGGATCGATTACGACAACTCCCACACCAGGGAGCTGGACAGGATCGATATCACGGCCGTCACGACCCAAAAATCGTTTGATGAGCTGATCGGCGATTTTTACGGAAAAATGTACGGCTATGAGATCAGCGAGGAGGAACTGCAGGTCATGAAGGAGATCGCAAAGGAGGCGGGAGTTATCGATGAGACCGATTAAGTTAGTGATCAGCGCTTTCGGCCCCTATGCGGGGACCATGCCGGAGATCGACTTTACACAGTTTGAGGATCGGGGCCTGTTCCTGATCTCCGGAGATACCGGGGCGGGTAAGACCACGATTTTTGACGCGATCTGTTTTGCCCTGTACGGAACGACAAGCGGGACTTACAGGGATACGAAGAACCTGAGAAGCGAATACGCCGCGGACGGGACAGAGAGCTTTGTGGATTTCTATTTCTCCCATCAGGGGAAAAACTATCATGTATGGCGCCAGCCTGGTTATGAGCGCAAAAAACTGCGCGGGACCGGGACGGTAAGCGTCAAGGAAAAAGCCGTCCTGTATGAGGAGGACAAGGTCCCGATCGAAGGCCTCAACAATGTAAATGCGGCCGTCATAAGGCTCCTGAACATCGATGAGAAGCAGTTCAAGCAGATCTCCATGATCGCGCAGGGAGAATTCTGGAATCTGCTGAACGCGAAAACGGAAGAGAGAACGGAGATCCTGCGCACCATCTTTCAGACAAACGGCTATAAGAACATCGAATTCAGGCTCAAGGACCGCATGGACGAGAGCTATCGGGCCAAAATGGAGGCGCAGAGCAGCATTGTTCAATATTTTGGCGACGTGGCCGCTGATGAGACGGACGAGCGCGCGGAAGAGCTCAGAGATCTGCAGAGACGCGCGCAGAGAGCGGGAAGCGCCTGGAATCTCGCGGAAATGCTCGGTATGATCGACTCAGTCCTGGAAGCGGACCGGGAGAGAGAAGAGGTCAAAAACGGAGAGCTGACGCAGCAGACGGAAAAGCTTGACGGACTCAAGGCGGCGCTTGCTACGGCACAGGCGAATAACGGCGCTCTCGATAAGGTCGACTCCCTGCAGAAGGAGAAAGAGGAACTGGAGGAGCGCGGTCCGCAGATGGATGCCCTCGTGCAGCTTCTCGGCAGGCAGAAAGACGCAAGAAGAAACGTCTTTCCGCTCTATGGAAACTGGAATCTCAAAGTGTCCGAGCGCAGGGAAACAGAGAAGAAAATCGCGGGCAGCAGCGCACAGCTGGATAAGGCGGCCGAAGAGGCCCGGAACGCGGAGTCTGCCCTGAGAGAGGCGCAGGGACAGAAGGAGAAGGCGGATGCACTGAGGAAAGCCGCAGATAAAATCAGCGAGGAGGAGCCTTCCTACCAGCGCAGGGACGAGCTGGCGGGAGCGCTTGAAACGCTGCGCGCAAATAAAAAGCAGCTGGACGAATACGGCGCCAGAATAGAGAAGGCGGAAAAGGACCTGGGTGAACGGATCAGGTCTTTGAAAGAGAGCGTCGAGAAGCTCGGCGACAGGCCGGAAAAGCTGGCGGAACGGTCGTCAAAAAGGGATAAGCTTCAGGAACTGCGCGGCAGAATGCACGCGATCCTGAAGGACCAGGTGCCGCTTCTGATCGGACGGCAGAAAGACCACAGAGCCAAAGGGGAAAAGTTCGCGGCAGCCCGCGACCAATATGACAAAGCGAGCGCAGAGTATCAGGGCGCGGAACGGATCCTGGAGGACTGCCGGGCGGGAATTCTCGCCCTGGGACTGCGGGAGGGCGTACCATGCCCTGTCTGCGGATCTGTGCATCATCCTTCGCCGGCTGCACTTCCCGCAAGATCCGTCACAGAGGAAGAGGTCAAGAATCTCAAAGCCGCGGCGGATCTGCTTCGCGAAAAGAAGGACAGGGCAATGGCGGAAGCGGAGAGCGCAAGGTCCGCCTTCGAGGAAGCCGGAAGATGGCTCCGGGCCTCTGCCATCGATTGCCTGCGAAATCCGCTTCTGAATAAGGAAGAGCGGGGCAGTGAAACGTTAAAATCCGAAACGTCAGAATTCGAGACGCTTAAGTTCAAGGAACTGATGGCCGCACTCGCATCGGCAAAGCAAGCGGCGGACGAGGACTATGACCGCGTGTCCGCCGAGCTGTCCGAGCTGGACAGGGACTGCCGGAAACTGAAAAAAGACAGAGAGCTTCTGGACAAAGCCCAAGGCGAGGAAACAGACAAGCTGAAAGCCATAAAGGAAAGGTTCCTGCAGCAAAAACAGCAGAACGAAAAGGATACTGTAGAAAAAGAAACAGCCCTGGGGGCAATCGGACAGCTCCCATTCAAGGATTGGGAGAGCGCCAAAAAGAGCAGAGACGAGGCGGTCAAAGAAGCAGACGGAATCCTGAGGAAGATTGAAGAGGCGCAGAAGAAGAAAGAGACTGCCGACAAGGGAGTGGCGGCCCTAAGAGCGACGATCCTCACCTTGCAGGATAATCTGAAAGCGCAGAAGGAAGAGGAAGATAAACTGCGCGTGGCGCTGGATCAGGCGCTTTCCGAACACGGTTTTGCTTCCGATGAGGAGATGAAGACCTATGCGGTCTCCGAAAAAGAGATCGCCGCCTCGGAAAAGGTCCTGAACGACTACCGCCAGAAGGCGGAAACAAACAGGGCCCGCCTCGAAGAGGCGCAGAAAGAGGCAGAAGGCAGGGAGCGGATCGACCTGAAGGCACTTGGGGCGTCCGCAGAAGAACAAAACACACTGGTAGAGAATACCAGAAAGAATGTGACCGCGATCCGCTATCGGATTCAGACCAATGAAGAGAAGAAGGCGAATATCGCGGGGCAGCAGGCGAAATACGAGAAAGCCTGCCATCAGAATACAATTCATACAAGGCTTTACAATCTCGTAAGAGGGCAGACCGGAAACGGAAAGATCACGCTGGAGCAGTATATTCAGGCGTCAGGATTCGACGGGATCATAGCGGCGGCAAACAGGCGCTTAAAGCCCATGAGCGACGGCCAGTATGAGCTGTACAGGCAGGAGGATTCCCTCGGAAAGAGGAGCAACACATTCCTGAATCTGGAGGTTCTGGACAATTATACCGGCCACAGAAGACCTGTCGGAAATCTATCCGGCGGCGAGAGCTTCAAGGCCTCTCTGAGCCTTGCGCTGGGCCTGTCGGATACAGTTTCTTCGAACCTGGGAGGCATCCAGATGGACGCTCTGTTCGTGGACGAAGGATTCGGAACCCTGGACAGAAAATCCATAGATAACGCCATGGATATTCTGGTCAACCTTTCCGGAGCCAACAAGCTGGTGGGCATCATCAGTCACCGGGAGGAACTGATGGAGAATATCCCCCAGCAGATCAAGGTGACCAAGACTAAGAACGGCAGTGAGATTGAGATCGAGACGGGAGCATAATAATGGACAGCTATGAGAGAACGATCTTTCATGTGGATGTGAACAGTGCCTTTCTCTCATGGTCCGCGCTGAAGATCCTGGAGGAGGACCCGGATGCAGTGGATCTGCGAACCATTCCTTCGGGAGTCGGCGGCGACGTGAAGACGCGGCACGGGATCATCACAGCGAAATCCATACCAGCCAAAAAGTACGGCGTACAGACGGGTGAACCGGTTGTCAAGGCACTTCAGAAGTGCCCGCAGCTGGTTCTGGTGCCGCCGGACTTCGAGACTTATCGGAAATATTCCCGTGCTCTGATGGAAATCCTGGCCAGATATACGCCCTTGATCCAACAGGTGTCGATCGATGAGGCCTACATGGACCTCACGGACCGCATAGCACCGAACGACAGGGATGGCGCTCTGGCTCTTGCCGGGCAGATCCGGGCCCATGTCCGGGAGGAACTAGGGTTTACGGTCAACGTAGGCATTTCGGTCAACAAGCTTTTGGCAAAGACGGCCAGTGATTTTGTGAAACCGGATCGGACGCACACGCTGTACCCGGAGGAAGTGCCGGCAAAGATGTGGCCGCTGTCCATCGGCACACTGCACGGCTGCGGCAAGTCCACCGCTCAGAAATTACAGCTGATTGGGATCAACACGATCGGAGATGCGGCAGCGGCGGACCTTTCGCTCCTTCAGTCTGTGCTGGGGCAAAAAAGCGGCGCCTATATCTGGAACAGCGCCAACGGGATCAGTCATTCCCGCGTTGAACCGGAGAGAGAGCAGGCCAAGAGCGTCTCTAACGAGCGTACTTTGTCGGAAGACGTCACGAGAGAGAACTATCAGACGGACGGCGTGCCTGTCATCTGCATGCTATCGGAAAAAGTGGCTTCAAGGCTGCAGAAGAGCGGGCTGACCGGGCAGACGGTCACGCTCCAGGTCAAGTCGTCGGATTTCGAGCGATATTCAAGGCAGACGTCTCTGCCGGATATGACCGACCGCGCGAAGGACATCGAAGGCGCAGCACTCTATCTGGCGGACAAACTGCTGAACGGGCCGGACGGGCTGTTCGAAGCCGGGATCTCAATAAGACTTATCGGAGTCGGCGTGTCCAGGATCAGCGAAAAGCAGATCCACCAGATGGATCTTTTCGAATGGGCGGATAGAAACGAGGAGGACGAGAAGGCTCGGAGAGCGGAGGAAGAGGAGCAGAAGGCGAAGAGCGCGCGTCAGGCCAGACTGGATGAAATGATGAACAAGGTCAATAGCCGTTACGGCGACGGCACGCTCAAAAAGGGAAACAAGAAGGATAATAAACAAGATGGTCATTGAGATATGCAGTCAAAAAATCGCGCAGGAAAGAGCGGCCTCTCTGCAGGAAGACACTGCGATCATTTCCATCGTGTCACTTGATGAGAAAGATGTGGTCTTTAGCGACAGTGATAAGATCAGCGGTGTGCTCCGTCTCAAATTCAATGACCTCAAAGAGGAATGTGACGAGGATGGGATTCCCTATGGAAGACCTCTTCCAAGGTCCGGGGATTTTGAAGGCCTAAGGCGCTTTGTGGAGGATCTTCATTGCGAAAGGCTCCTCATCCACTGCTGGGAGGGGACTTCGAGGTCTGCGGCCGTGGCGGCGGCAGTGTATGAGTTTCGCGGAAGAAAAGATACGATGCTCACGCACAGCAGATTTGCCCCCAATCCGCTGGTGTACATTTTGGCCTGCAGTGAACTGGAAATTCGAAGGGGGAGCCTGCGCTGCAAGACAGTTCCCGAGGGAGAAGGGACCTGGAGACTGAGTGAATCGGACGCTTAACACATAAGAGATGAACGAAACAATATTTTTACTACAAAAACCTATTGACATAGTAGGCAAATAGAAATATAATGCCAATAAATCAAGTACAACAGTGCTTCACAGAAATGAAGTGCTGAAGCAACAGACGACGCAGAAGATCAATTCGGAGGCGCACAAGATGCAGAGCAGAATAACACGATATCAGAATATGGGTATGTGGTGTCGAATGCGATTCTCCCGGGCATGCAATATGGCCTAGGCGATCGGCTTTTGAGCTGCGCCTTGATCTGATACTGTGTTGAGACTCTGAAGTCCAGAGTTAAGTATTATGAATGCCAATTGCCCGGGAGCTGCTATGAAACTCCCGGGTTTTTGTTTGCCCGGATCATCACAAATAATAATAAAAAGGAGATCATTACCATGGCAAATTACAGATTTGAGACACTGCAGTTACACGTCGGACAGGAACAGGCGGACCCGGCTACAGACGCACGCGCCGTGCCGATCTATCAGACCACTTCCTACGTCTTCCACAACAGTCAGCATGCGGCGGACAGATTCGGTCTTGCCGATGCAGGAAATATATACGGCAGACTTACAAACTCGACTCAGGACGTGCTGGAGAAGAGACTTGCGGCACTTGAGGGAGGAAGCGCAGCGCTGGCCCTTGCGTCCGGAGCAGCGGCGATCACATATACGATCGAAGCTCTGGCAGCGAACGGCGGACATATCGTAGCGCAGAAGACGATCTACGGCGGAAGTTTCAATCTTTTGGCACATACACTTCCTCAGTATGGAATAGAGACCACATTTGTAGACGCGCACAACCTCGCTGAAGTTGAATCGGCTATTAATGAGAATACGAGAGCGATCTACATTGAGACACTGGGAAATCCCAACAGTGATATCCCGGATATCGACGCAATTTCAGAGATCGCGCACAAATACGGACTTCCGGTCGTGGTCGACAATACATTCGGCACACCGTACCTGATCAGGCCGATCGAACACGGCGCGGACATCGTTGTCCATTCCGCGACCAAGTTCATCGGCGGTCACGGAACTACACTCGGAGGAATCATTGTTGAGTCCGGCAAATTCAACTGGAAGGCCAGCGGTAAGTATCCCAATATCGCGGATCCGAACCCGAGCTACCATGGGATCTCCTTCTATGACGCAGTGGGACCGGCTGCTTTTGTGACCTATATCCGTGCGATCCTGCTCAGGGATACCGGCGCGACGATCTCACCTTTTAACGCGTTCCTTCTGCTGCAGGGAGTTGAGACGCTCTCCCTGAGACTGGACAGGCACGCGGAGAACACAGCAAAAGTTGTGGAGTTCCTGAAGAATCATCCTTCAGTCGAGAAAGTGAATCACCCTTCGCTACCGGATCACCCGGATCACGCGCTGTATGAGAGGTATTTCCCGAACGGCGGCGCTTCGATCTTTACATTTGAGATCAAAGGCGGGAAGGAAGAAGCCTGGAAGTTTATCGATAACCTGAAGATCTTCTCTCTTTTGGCAAACGTGGCGGATGTCAAGAGCCTTGTCATTCACCCGGCTTCAACAACTCATTCCCAGCTCTCGGAAGAGGAGCTTCTCGATCAGGGGATCAGACAGAATACGATCCGACTCTCGATCGGAACGGAGCACATAGATGATATTATCGCGGATCTGGAGAACGGTTTCGCCGCGATCGGTTGACAAAAAAATCGAAGCTGTTAATTTACTGCCTTTTGAGGCGGAGATATACTTACTGAGTCAAGCATAAAGGAGGATACAATGTCTAAAATCTACAAAGGAACTCTGGGTCTGATCGGAAATACACCGCTCGTGGAAGTGGTAAACATTGAAAAAGAGCTGGGACTTGAGGCGACGATCCTTGTAAAGCTGGAATATTTTAATCCGGCGGGAAGCGTGAAGGACCGCATTGCCAAGGCAATGATCGAGGACGCGGAAGCAAAAGGACTTCTTAAAGAAGGATCAGTCATCATTGAGCCGACATCCGGCAATACCGGAATCGGACTGGCGTCTATCGCAGCTTCAAAGGGCTACAGGATCATTCTGACAATGCCTGAGACGATGAGTGTAGAGAGAAGAAATATCCTCAAAGCTTACGGCGCGGAAATAGTCCTGACAGAAGGCGCAAAGGGAATGAAGGGCGCGATCGCCAAAGCGGATGAGCTGGCAGCGGAGATCCCCGGCAGCTTTATTCCCGGACAGTTTGTTAACCCTGCCAACCCTGCCGTTCACAAGGCAACTACCGGACCTGAGATCTGGAATGATACGGATGGAAACGTCGACATTTTCATTGCCGGCGTAGGAACCGGCGGAACAGTGACAGGAACAGGTGAGTATCTCAAAGAGAAGAATCCCGCGATCAAGGTCGTAGCACTCGAGCCCGAGGGATCACCGGTTCTGTCCGAAGGAAAGAGCGGATCTCATAAGATCCAGGGAATCGGCGCAGGATTTGTGCCGGACGTCCTCAACACAAAGGTTTATGATGAAGTCTTTAAGGCTCCCAATGAGGCTGCATTTGAGGCAGCTAAACTCCTTGCCCATAAAGAGGGAATCTCTGTGGGAATCTCTTCCGGCGCTGCGCTTTACGGCGCGATCGAACTCGCGAAGAGACCGGAAAACAAAGGAAAAGTAATCGTCGCGCTTCTCCCGGACAGCGGAGACCGTTATTATTCGACCGCGCTGTTCAGCGAATGACCCTTCTGCAATTTCAGGCGCGGCGGCGGGCATTTTGCCTGCTGCCGCGCTTGACTTTTATTTCCTGATCATGAGCCAACGACGGAATCTCCATTAATTAACGGGATCTGCAGTTCCTTTTTCCTTTACCATGGTAGATAATGAAAGCAAAGGGTAAAGATTACGTCTTATCTGATGTAAGAGACTTTACTGATGTACGCGCGAGCAGCTTATGAATTAAATCTTTTACCTGGGAGGAAGTTATGATTGGAAAAGAAAAGTGCAGAATCCTCAAAGAGATCCGCCAAAAAATAGCCGACGAGAACGACATCGCTTATGTGACGCGTGAATGCACATACCAGGGTGAATGCAGAGGCACATGTCCCAAATGCGAGAGCGAACTTAAGTATCTGGAAAAGCAGCTTGCTGCCCGTGCAGCAGCCGGAAAACGCATTGCGATCGCCGCACTCTGCGCGGGAATGACTTTCAGTATGGGCGGATGCGCGGCTATTCCGAATAACAAGGGAAAAGAAGACGTTGAAGATCTTGCCGGTGCAGTTGAACCGACGCCTGAACCGGATTATACCGAAGTGCTGGATGGAGAAGTGGGACCCGATTATTACTATAATGAGGCGGGAGATAATACAGAGAACGCCGCAGCAGATGAGACGACTGAAGCGGCAAAGGAGATTGAAGAGGACGCTGCATCGGACGGCACAGAAGAGGATACCGCAGAGTCCGCTGATGTGGAGGAAGAAGCCAAATGAGCATAGTTACCTTTCCTCTTTTGGCCTTGATCAGGCACCGCATGGAGACTGACGGAGAAGGTGTCACCACTTTGGCGGTTGGTGCCGGATGCCCTCTGCATTGCAAGTGGTGCATCAACAAAAAGCTTCTTCAGGAAGGCAATCCGCAGAATGCGACTGCCGAGGAACTGATCGAACGCGTCAAGGTGGATAATCTGTATTTTCTTGCATCCGGCGGCGGTATTACTTTCGGAGGCGGGGAACCGCTCCTCTACGCGGATTTTATAAGTGAGTTCCGGAAACTGTGTCCGCCGCAATGGAAGATCACACTGGAGACAAGTCTCTTTATTCCCAGGAATTATCTTGCGGCAGTGACAGACGCGGTGGATCTGTTTATTGTTGACTGCAAAGACATGAATGAGGACACATACAGGTCATATACAGGAGAAGATGTTTCTGTGATGAAAGAGAACCTGGAGTTCCTTCTGCAGCGGATCGGTCCTGACCGGATCATTGTCAGAGTGCCGCTGATCCCGGAATATAACTCCGCGCAGGCACAGGAGAGCAGCGCCGGGGAACTCCGAGACATGGGTGTCAAGAGGCTGAACCTTTTCGAATACGTAATCAGATCTTAATTTGACATAATGCAGGATTTGTAAAAGATAATTTCCAAGGTATACAAATTCATCTGTATTTTGCTAATATAACAGTGACAAAATACAGATGAATGGAGGTTCTACATGCGACTGCAGGATCAGGTATACGAAGTTTATAAAAATAACATTAACGCAAACATGGAGGAAAACCGCAAAGGCGCCCTTCTGATGAAAGAAGCGCTGGAGAAGTCCCCTCTCAATCACAACGGAGTGATGGAGAAGACTTTGCAGATCCCCAAGGTATTTGATGAGAAGACGGTGGAGCAGTTCGAGGCCATCACGGAGACTACGATCCGGATCTTCGACAAGGTGATCGAGGAGTACAGAAATAACCCGGAATATCGGGGGCTCTTTCCTTTTTCTAAGGAGCTGGAGGAGCTGATCCTTCTGCCGCCCGCCTATGACGGAAATCTCGCGATCGCCCGCCTGGATCTCTTCTACGATAAGGACAGCGGCGACTTCCGCTTCTGCGAGATCAACACGGACGGAACAGCGGCTATGTACAGGGATCTGGAGATGCGCAAGGCGCTGGGCTTTATTCCCGCGCACAAGGCAGTGGAAGAGGCCTTTGAACTGGAACCGTTTGAACTGTTTGACTCCTGGGTACAGACGTTCCTCTCCCTGTACGGTACTTATGGGAAGAAGAAGGAGAATCCTTTTGTCGTCATGGCGGATTTTCTGGAGAACGCCACAATCAAGGAGTTCGAGGAATTTGAGCGCAGCTTTAAGAAGGCGGGAATCGACTGTGAGATCTGCGATATCAGAACGCTCAAATATACCGACGGCGCTCTGTATACGGCGCAGGGAAAGAAGATCGACGCCATTTACCGAAGAGCTGTCACGGCGGATATCATGGCCCACTTTGAAGAAGTAGAGGATTTTGTGAACGCCGTCCGCGATGACGCTGTCTTTATTGCCGGCGCCTTCGTGACGCAGATCATTCACAACAAGTGGATCTTCCATGTCCTTCGCCATGACATGACGAAAGCCATACTGACGAAGGAGGAATTTGACTTCGTAGAGAAGCATATTCCGCTCACGTTGGAGCTGACGCCCGAGTATATCTCACTCGAGGAAGTGCGCAGCACCAAGGACAGGTGGATCATCAAGCCCATGGACGCCTATGCCTCTAAGGGGATTTACGCGGCCGGCAAAGATTACTCGCAGGAGGACTGGGACAAACTGACCGGCGACCTCTACGGGACAGGTTATCTGTGTCAGGAATACTGCAGACAGTATATGACGGACAACATCGATTTTGCCTGGGGAGACGGAGAGTGGCATCCTTACATCAACATGCCGGGGCTCTACGTCTACAACAGAAAGTTCGCCGGCGTGCTGATGCGCATGGCCTGCGAAGAGAATATTATCGTGGCCCACGACAACGAGAGGACGGTTCCCGTATTCGTTGTCAAGGGAAAAAAGTAATCGGAATTAAGTAAAAGCTAAATCAAGTAAAAAGCTAAGAAGACCCGCAAGTCCTTTCACAGACTTGCGGGTCTTTGCGGTATATCACAGCTAAATTTTGCCTGTATAAAGGGAATTTCAGCAATAGTTGAGACATTGCCGTTTTGGTGTTATAATCGCTTTTGTCTACAACATGAAAAAAATTGAATAAGGGAGGAAAAGAGATGAATTTTAATCATGTTAATGAGGAACTCTTTTCATTTCTTGATCATAGTCCCAACGCCTTTTATGCCGTCCGAAATATGTGCGGCATCCTGGAGCAGGCCGGCATGACACGTCTGTATGAGGGCGCGCCGTGGAAGCTTGAGGCGGGCAAAGGGTACTATGTCACCAGAAATGACTCCGCGGTCATCGCTTTCCGTATTCCCAGAGCGGACTATACGGGATTTCAGATGATGGCAAGTCACTGCGATTCTCCGGTCTTCAAGATCAAGGCGAATGCGGAGATCACGGCGGACAAGCAGTATGTGAAGCTCAACGTCGAGAAATACGGCGGCATGCTGTGCGCCCCCTGGCTCGACCGGCCGCTCTCCGTCGCGGGAAGAGTGATCGTAAGGACGCAGGAGGGGATTGAGACCAGACTTGTGAATGTCGACCGCGATCTCATGATCATCCCCAACCTGGCGATTCATATGAACCGGCAGGTCAATGACGGCTACAAGTTCAACGCGCAGGTGGACATGCTGCCCCTTTTCTGTGAAAAGGGAGAGGAGACGGATGCTTTCCGCAGGCTCATCGCCTCGGAGGCGGGCGTCAGCGTAGAGGACATCATCGATGCGGACCTGTTCCTCTACAACCGCATGCCTGCTGTGACCCTGGGGCTGAATAACGAGTTCGTCGCCAGTGGACGTCTGGATGATCTGCAGTGCGCCTTTGCTTCGCTGAAGGGATTTATCGCTGCAACGCCCAAAGATTCCGTGGCAGTACACTGCGTATTTGACAATGAAGAAGTAGGCTCCGGCACAAAGCAGGGAGCGGCGGGTACGTTCCTGAGCGACACGCTTCATCGCATCAACCGTGCGATGAGAAGAACGGAGGACGAGTATCTGATGAGCATCGCGTCCAGCTTCCTTGTGTCTGCGGATAACGCGCACGCCGTGCATCCCAACCATACGGACAAGACGGATCCGACCAACCGCCCTTATCTCAATAAGGGAATCGTCATCAAGTACAGCGCCAACCAGAAGTACACGACGGACGCGGTATCCGGAGCTATCATGCGCGAGATCTGCAGAAAGGCCGGGGTGCCTTTCCAGACTTTTGTCAATCGGTCCGACATGCTCGGCGGATCGACGCTGGGCAATATCTCACAGAGCCAGGTGGCCCTCAACACGGTGGACATCGGGCTTGCGCAGCTGGCGATGCATTCTCCTTATGAGACGGCAGGAGCAAAAGATACAGCCTATCTCATTGAGGCGGCAAAAGTTTTATTCTCATCCTCGATCGAGGAGGCAGGAAACGGTAACTACAAACTGAAATTATAAAGCAAAGACGGAATAACTTTACTTGAACTAAGGAGCTTTAAGAAAATGGAAACAAAGTATATTAAGTGGTCAACGCTCGCATTTATGGCGTTTTCCACAGTGTGGGGATTTGGTAATGTTCTAAACGGTTTTGTATATTTTAACGGAATACAGGTCATCTTCAGCTGGATCCTGATGTTCGCTCTCTATTTTGTCCCTTATGCGCTCATGGTAGGTGAGCTCGGATCGGCCTTCAAGGAGTCGGGCGGCGGCGTCAGTTCCTGGATCCTCAAGACGACGGGGCCGAAACTGGCTTACTATGCGGGCTGGACCTACTGGGCCTGCCACATCACTTATATCGCCAGTAAGTCTTCGGGCGGCCTCAAGGCGCTGAGCTGGGCGGTTTTCAGAAATGCGGAGACCTATGATACATTCCCGACCATCGGCGTCCAGCTGGTCACTTTCGCGGTGCTGCTGATCTTCTGCTGGGTTGCCAGCCGCGGTCTCAACCCGCTCAAGCAGCTCGCTACGATCGCCGGAACCAGCATGTTCGTGATGTCCATTCTCTACATCATCATGATCTTCGCGGCGCGCGCGATCAATCCCGGCGCCGATTATGTTTCCCTGGACCTGAGTCTGAAGAACCTGATCCCGGAGTTCAATGTCAAGTACTTTACATCCCTGTCCATTCTTGTATTTGCGGTGGGCGGATGCGAGAAGATCTCTCCCTATGTTAACAAGGTGAAAGATCCCAGCAAGGGATTCCCCAGAGCTATGATCACGCTGGCCATCATGGTCGTTGTGTGCGCGATCCTGGGAACCATCGCCATGGGAATGATGTTCGATCCCGCTGTGATCAACGCATCGGAAGAGAGCTTCAACTCCTATGTATCCAACGGCTCTTACTGGGCTTTCCAGAAACTCGGACAGTACTACGGCATCGGCGATACGCTGCTGGTCATTTACGCGATCTGCAACGCGGTCGGTCAGCTCTCCACACTTGTTATCAGTATTGACGCGCCTCTTCGTATGCTTCTGGACAATGAAGAAGCACAGAGATTCATTCCTTCGGCGCTTCTGAAAAAGAACGACGTGGGTGCCTATGTAAACGGCATCAAGATGGTCGCGATCCTTTCCGGTTCCATCATCCTGATCCAGTCCTTCGTTCCCGGCGCGGCAGCGGTACTTAAGCAGCTCACCAAGCTCAATTCCGTCTGCATGCCCATGCGTTACCTGTGGGTGTTCACGGCCTATATCGCGCTGCGCAAGGCCGGCAATAAGTTCAATCCGGAATACAGGTTTGTAAAGAATGACACGCTGGCGCTCATAGCGGGCGGCTGGTGCTTCTTCGTCACAGCGGCATGCTGCCTGCTGGGCGTCTATGATACGGACCTCTTTACTATGTGCCTTAACATCATCACTCCTTGCGTGCTGACGGCGCTCGGAATTATTCTTCCCATCATTAAGAAGCGGGAGCAGTAATACAGACTTGAGATGTGACAAAGGGGACGTATCAGCTGACACATTTGGAACAAAATGTGTCAGCTGATACGTCCCCTTGTCACATCTCAAGTCTTATATTATTTCTCTACGTGTGTCTCCAGCGTCTCCGTGAGGAATGTTCTCTGGTAGATATCTGTCAGCATACCGCCGAACTGCAAATCGCACTCGCCGAAAGGCCCGTCTTTTACGGACACCGAACTGTCTCTGAGAACCCTTACTTTCTTGCCATAGGTGTCTGTCTTCACAAGTTTTCCCTCATCGTCGTAAAAATCAAAGAGGAACTGCAGGGTGTCGCCCGCCTGCAGCGGATACAGGCCTTTGGCCATAAAGGAGAGAGGATCATTGACATACTCATATCCCAGGATGTAGGCCTCCATAGGCTGGTCGGAAGCCTCCTTGACAGGGTCGCACTCGATGAAAAGCTCGATCTCTGTCTTTCCGTTCAGGAGAGCTCTGGTCCTGCCGGAGAAGACGGTTCCCTCCTCAGTTTCTCTTGCCTGATGCGCGTTGTAGCAGATGAGCTCGCCGCCAATGTGGGGCCAGGAGTTTTCCAGGGCGACCATGGGATTGCCTTTTTGGTCGATCGATCCGATGTGATCGCTTCCCAGATACATGCGGCCTTCTCCGGTCCGCATATAGACGCCAACCTGGCAGTCGATGACCGTCTTCCAGACTTTATCGGGCAGTTCAATCTGATAACCGGCGCCGGTATCCTTCAGAGGAATGTCGATGAAGGCGTCCGCCGTGTCATAATTTTCAAATCCCTTCATCTATTATATAATGATAAACTTTAAAATGACACTTATCGTGTGTCGGCAAGTTCAGCCTGAATCCGGCGGGGGACACCGACGAATAGGAAGTTTTTCTCATATCGTCGGGGTGTGTTTAGTTTGTTCAGGTCAAGTTCAGCCAGGGGATACCGACGAATAGGAAGTTTTTCTTATATCGTAGGGGCGTGCCAGGCAAGTTCAGCCTAGTAGACACCGACGAATAGGAAGTTTTTCTCATATCGTAGGGCTGTGCCAGGCAAGTTCAGCCTAGTAGACACCAACGAATAGGAAATTTTTCTCATATCGTAGGGCTGTGCCGGTAAGTTCAGTCTGGTAGACACCGACGAATAACAAGTTTTTATCATATCGTCTGGTTGCACATAGCAAGTCTCGGTTTGGGATAACCGACAAAAAACAATATTCTTTAATCTCGTAGGGGTGTCCATGGTAGAACAGGCTAATGATGTAGTATTATAAAAGAGCTTTCAATAAAAACATGACAGAGGTAGAAAAATGAGGAAGAGTAAGACAACTCCGGTATTGCTGGCATTAGTAATGGCAGTTTGTGCCAATATGGCAGTGCTGCCCGCGACAGCATACGCCGCGGAAGCGGAATCTGTAATTGAAAACGAAGCCGAAAGTACGGAAGAAGAGAAGATATCTGTTCAAGATGAGCAGGAGAATGCTGAAGAATCTGAGACCGATGCGGTCGTTGAAGAGACGAATGAGCCGGAAGGCGTTGAAGAATCGGTAGAAGAGAAGGCAGATGAAACACCTGCCGCAGAAGGCGTAATCGAGGCACCTGCCCTGGAGATAATAAGTGAGGCACCCGCCACAGAGAACGAAAGTGAAACACTTGCTGCAACTAACGTCTCTGAAGAGTCAACTGCAATGCCTGTCGCAAAACAGACCGCGGCAACTGCAAAAGCAGAACCGGCTGCGGCACCCGCCTCCGCAAAACTGACCGCAGTGCCATCGGCATCCGCTTCAGAAGAACACCACCTTGCTTTTGCCTCCGACTACCACAACACGGAAGGCAGCATTCAGAACGCCATGGAAGGAATGCCCGAGGACGTGGAATATGTGAGCCTGATCGGCGACATGGTCGGAGACAGGGGCGGTTCCCATCCGGAATATGAGTCCGAAGAGATTCTGGACCTTGTTCAGGAAGTGTTTCCTGAGCTGGATAACGAGAGTGTTTCCATCGTCTGGGCGGACCATGACGCAAGTGTGCAGGACGAGGGAACCGGAATTGTCAAGTGTATGGACGGAGTGTCGGAACTGATCAGAGAAGGGGTCAACAAAGACAACACTCCGGCTTACTATATTTACGGCATCGGCTTCTACGATATGAAAAAGGGGAACTCGATCAGTGCGGAAGCGGCTTCTGTCTTTAAGAAATGGGTTAACCAGGTCAATCACACGATCCCCGTGATCGTATTGTGTCATATGCCGATTCAGGCCAGCCGCGGCGACAACAACGGAGCTTCTTACTGGAACGAGGCGCTGAATTATGCGGCGACGGGAGTGGAAGGGATTACGACGACCGACGTGACGGCCGATATAACCCGAAACGTTCTCTTCCTGCACGGCCATAATCACACGAATGATCCGGTGGAGCACTATTTTGGCGCGGGTACTACGCTGAGTGTTCAAGTGGACAAATCATCGCAGCAGCTGAGTGATTCCGAGCACCCTTCGGGCGGAACGCAGCGGCCGCCGCACGGGAAGGCGGAAGGAATACTCTCCAACATTTACTACACGTATCTGACGGCGGGATATCTGAAGACGAGCGGAAATGCGACGCTGGTCTCAATCGCTGACGGGGCGCTGAATTTGACGAAGTTCAACGGGGGACAGACCGTAAGTCTGGGCAGTGACGGCGTCACAAGTGACCCAATGGGGGAGAGCCTGACGATTGCGGCGCAGAGACACCATGAGGGTGAAGCCCTTGAGCAGAATATTACAAGGGCGACGTGTGAAAACGGCGGCGCTTATGACGTTGTCATCTGCTGCTCCATCTGCGGAGAGGAATTGCATCATACCCACATCGAGACGGAAGCGCTCGGCCATAGCTGGGGAGAGTGGACTGTGTCACGACAAGCCACGCAGACAGCGGAAGGGGAAGAAGTCAGAATCTGCAGCGAATGCGACAAAAAAGAGACCCGCCCCATTCCGATGCTCGAAGCGGAGAAGACGAGTGAATCTGCATCCTCCGAAGAGACAAAGGACTCGGGAGACGGCGAACAGACAAAAGAAACAGAAAGTCCGAGAACAGCAGCTTCGCCCCGGACGGCCGATCAGGATCAGTGGCCGATGTGGTTGGTTATTATGTGTCTGGCAATGCAGGCGGCCGTTGTCATCAGAGTCAGGCGGGATCAGAGCAACTAAACCAAAACAGCTAAAGCAGAGCAGCTAAGTCATCAGAGCAGTTAAGCCATCCGATCCCTGAAAAGAAATTCACGCGGAGCCAATGCCCTGAAGGTAAAAGGAAGGTGTGATGAGTACAACAAACAAGATCACAGATATACACTGTCCGAGCTGCGGCGCGCCCGCATCTTATGATATTCGAAAGGGAGTCTACGCCTGTCAGCATTGCGGAGGCAAGGTGACGGTCGGACAGGCCCAGGAAGAAAAGCGGGGATTCCGCAGTCTGCAGCAGACGAAGATGCGTGAAATGGCGCCAAAATATCGACTGGACCGGGCATCCTGCACCGGCTGCGGGGCGGAAGTCGTATTCGAAGAAAACGAAGCCCTTGCGAGCTGCGCCTTCTGCGGCCGCGCGCTTGTCAGGAAAAAATATCTTCATAAAAGGGATCTGCCGGAGATCGTCATCCCTTTCCGGATCACGGAAGAGGAGGCGCAGAAATTACTTCTGGACTGGTGCGAAAAGAATCGCGGCAAAAAAGAGGCCGGCCTTCTGAAAAAGAAGGCCGACAGCTTAAAGGGATTCTACCTGCCCTATGAATTCGTGCGCGGTCCGGTGTCCTGCAGTGTGAGAAGATTTGCCGACGGAGGCACCTACGCCTGCGGCGGATTCATCGACGAGGTGTTCGTGAACTGTTCCGGACAGCTGGACAACCTGCTGCTGGACGGCATGGAGCCATTCGACCTGAGCGCGATTACGGAATTTGATTTCGGCTATGTCGCGGGCCACAAGGTAAAGACCGACAATATCAGCGGCAAAGAACTGGAGAAAAGGATTCGCGATGAAGTCGGGGAGTCCTACGCGCCTGCGGTCCGGAAAGTGCTGGAGACAAAAGCCGTACATGTAGACGCGGATGTATCTTCGGTCGTCAGAATGCCGGCGCTCCTTCCGGTCTACTATCTGTCCGACGGACAACTGATGGCAGCGGTCAACGGTCAGACTGGGAAGGTCAGTGTTCGCGCTATAGAGGAATCGCATTACTATTTTTTGCCCTGGTGGCTGAAGTCACTGCTTGCGACATTGGTGATCAGTGCGACTTCCTTCGCGGGCTTCTCCCTGTTCGGGATGGAAAGAGGGCAGAGCCTTCTTTTGACCGCCGTATTGGCGCTCTTTACACTGATCGTGACGCTGTGCGCCTACAGCGATACGGATCGTTTGAGCTTTCGCGTTGAGAGCGGCAGGAAGATCTTTACCTCCGGCGATGAGGCGTTTACAAGAGTGGGCGGCAGGCTGACGGGGACAACCCCTCCCGAGAGGAATATCACGCCGCCGGTCTTTTTCATGCGTCTGAACGGGAAAAGGGAAGAAGTGGTGCTGCGCTTTTCATCGCCGCTTCGGATCGCCGGGATGATTCTGACAGCCCTTGTGGTCTTATTCCTGCCGGTTCTGGTCGCCCTTTTCATGAACGGGTTTCAGTTCTCCCGCCTGAATCTGGCCGGCAGTGCCGTATGGTTCTGCATATTTGTGCCGGTCATTCCGATCTACCTCATCAAGTTCGGGCGTATTGACATGTATGACAGGCCTTGGATCTACGTCGTGTCGGAAGACGGGACAATGAAAAGGTACAGAGAAAAGAATAGCAGTGGAATCACATGGAAATCGATTCTGCGGCTGCTGTTCGTGCCGCCGGTTTGTTTGGCGGTGTGGTTTGGGATTGCCTGCTTTTGTACGATGTGCTATTTGACGGCGTTTGGATTTGGGTGAGAGAAGTAAAAAGATCAGGAAAAAACAAATAACCCGGAAAAGCTTGCATATAAAGATGGGCAAACCTTCGGCTTACCCGCGCATGACAGCGCTACGCGTTCGACATGACAAAATGGCAACAACGTTATTTAACGCATAACGATTAATAATAGCCTCCTATTTAGGTGCTTATTTTATGTATAATAAGATTATCCGAAACGCTTATTTTGTTGATAAATAAAAGATTTTCGGCAATCTGCGACAATGTCGCATATAATAAGAGTTATAGCTATAGATAGATAAGCCTTACGGCTTATCTCTGCGGAGCATGGAGCTCAATCGTAATGCTGTTTATTTTGGTGTGCGCGATTCTAATGTTGTCATGATCGCTCGGGAAAGGCGGCCTTCGGCCGTGGACATGGTAAAGCATGATAATCCAGCTTATCACGTATGGCGTATTATAACATATAAACGCTTTTACGATCTGGCCTTTGACCTTGGAAATGACAAATATGGTATATAGCTGCTTTGTCCGATCCCAGCATGGCATATAAGAAAGGGGCCCCTGGAGAGACCTGTAAGGTCAGTTGAGCAGCAGCGCACAGATACGTTTAACCCGTCCAGCTGGTGCGACTTCGCATGCGCGTAGCAGCAGGTCATAATTTTTGATCTGCATGAATCGCCGGCCAACTTCCAGCGCTTCCCGGGAATCGTCGTCCAGCAGCTCTTCTGGGGGAACCGGCTCAGGCCCCGGCACCTGGGAGCGCTGCTCCTATGTGAGTATGTCCTTAAGAAGCAGGGGGGAGCGCCAGAAGAACCGTAATCCCGGTACAACAAAAAGGCGTGTCACGACTTCCTGAAACCATTGCAATGATCTCTGCATTATGCTGTCCATTTATAGATATAATTTACACCATTTCTCCTGCTTAATACGCAACCCTGTACTTGGCTGATGGAATATAGGGAGTAATCAGGAGACGGTATATAGGAAATACGGCTATAGCTTTTTGAAAGCTGCTGCTCGAATATGTCGTCGCACCTTCGCAGGTCAGCCATAAAGCATGCGGCCGGGGTAGTATCTTCCTATCGTACAAGGCTCATGCCTTTCGGCCGGGGACCGTATTCATGTAGAATCCCCGGTACGTCTGTGATATATTGTGGATAAAGTATATACAGATGGAACGGCAGGCCTTCCTGCTATAGTGATTACTGGAGGAGATATATATGAGAAGCACAGATGATTTTAGGGTCGAGGAAGGCGTACTTGTAAGATACAGGGGCCCTGGCGGGGACGTGACGATCCCGGAGGGCATGACGAGCATCGGGGATCGTGCGTT
>DGWK01000039.1:36316-39105 GCA_002395235.1 Lachnospiraceae bacterium UBA4260
GCGAGAGCCTTACGAGCGTGACGATCCCGGAGGGCGTGACGAGCATCGGGGATCGTGCGTTCCATGGGTGCGAGAGCCTTACGAGCGTGACGATCCCGGAGGGCGTGACTAGCATCGGGGATAGTGCGTTCTCGTGGTGCAAGAGCCTTACGAGCGTGACGATCCCGGAGGGCGTGACGAGCATCGGGAATAGTGCGTTCGAGTATTGCGAGAGCCTTACGAGCGTGACGATCCCGGAGGGCGTGACGAGCATCGGGAATAGTGCGTTCCATGGGTGCGAGAGCCTTACGAGCGTGACGATCCCGGAGGGCGTGACTAGCATCGGGAAGTGTGCGTTCACGTGGTGCAAAACCCTTACGAGCGTGACGATTCCGGAGGGCGTGACGAGCATCGGGGAGAGTGCGTTCTATGGGTGCGAGAGCCTTACGAGCGTGACGATCCCGGAGAGCGTGACGAGCATCGGGAATAGTGCGTTCGAGTATTGCGAGAGCCTTACGAGCGTGACGATTCCGGAGGGCGTGACTAGCATCGGGAATAGTGCGTTCAAGTATTGCGGGAGCCTTACATGCGTGACGATCCCGGAGAGCGTGACGAGCATCGGGAAATGTGCGCTCGATGGGTGCAAAGGTCTTGCTGACCGGGATGGTTTTGTAATCTTCAGGGGGATCCTTTACGACTATTGTGGCCCCGGTGGGGATGTAACGATCCCGGAGGGCGTGACGAGCATCGGGGATCGTGCGTTCTATTGGTGCAAGAGCCTTACGAGTGTGACGATCCCGGAGGGTGTGACGAGCATCGGGAATAGTGCGTTCGAGTATTGTAAGAGCCTTACGAGCGTGACGATTCCGGAGGGCGTGACGAGCATCGGGGATGGTGCGTTCAAGTATTGCGAGAGCCTTACGAGCGTGACGATCCCGGAGGGCGTGAGCAGCATCGAGGAGAGTGCGTTCGAGGAATGCAAGAGCCTTACGAGCGTGACGATCCCGGAGGACGTGACGAGAATTGGGGCGCTAGCGTTCAATGGGTGCGAGAGCCTTACGAGCGTGACGATCCCGGAGAGCGTGACGAGCATCGGGGTGAGTGCGTTCGAGGAATGCAAGAGCCTTACGAGCGTGACGATCCCGGAGGGCGTGACTAGCATCGGGAATGGTGCGTTCTATGGGTACAGGAGCCTTACGAGTGTGACGATCCCGGAGGGCGTGAGCAGCATCGAGGCTAGAGCGTTCTATGGGTGCGAGAGCCTTACGAGCGTGACGATCCCGGAAGGCGTGACTAGCATCGGGAATGGTGCGTTCTATGGGTGCAGGAGCCTTACGAGTGTGACAATCCCGGAGGGCGTGAGCAGCATCGAGGCTAGAGCGTTCTATGGGTGCGAGAGCCTTACGAGCGTGACAATCCCGGAAGGCGTGACGAGCATCGAGGGTTGTGCGTTCTATGGGTGCAAGAGTCTTACGAGTGTGACGATCCCGGAAGGCGTGACAAGCATCGGGTATAGTGCGTTCCATGAGTGCAGGAGCCTTACGAGCGTGACGATCCCGGAGAGCGTGACGAGCATCGGGGATGGTGCGTTCGGGCGTTGCAAGAGCCTTACATGCGTGACGATCCCGGAAGGCGTGACGAGCATCGGGGATGGTGCGTTCGAGTATTGCGGGAGCCTTACATGCGTGACGATCCCGGAGAGCGTGACGAGCATCGGGAAATGTGCGCTCAAGGGGTGCAAAGGTCTTGCTGACCGGGATGGTTTTGTAATCTTCAGGGGGATCCTTTACGGCTATTGTGGCCCCGGTGGGGATGTAACGATCCCGGAGGGCGTGAGCAGCATCGAGGGTTGTGCGTTCTATGAGTGCAGGAGCCTTACGAGCGTGACGATCCCGGAGAGCGTGACGAGCATTGGGTATAGTGCGTTCGAGGAATGCAAGAGCCTTACGAGCGTAACGATCCCGGAGAGAGTGACGAGCATTGGGAAACGTGCGTTCTGTGGGTGCAAGAGCCTTACGAGCGTGACGATCCCGGAGAGCGTGACGAGCATCGGGAAGAGTGCGTTCGAGTATTGCGAGAGCCTTACGAGCGTGACGATCCCGAAGAGCGTGACGAGCATCGGGGAGGGTGCGTTCTATGGGTGCTGGAGCCTTACGAGCGTGGAGGGCATGACGAGGATCTGGGGTACCGGAATTTTTAGTAATCCGGCGTTTTCCGCCTATGAAAGAGCAGAAAATGAGTTGAGCGAGGTAAGATGGTAAATTAAATTCCAGTCTGAAATGTCATTAAACTATAGTTGCTTTCTCATCATGCAGGGTAGGGCAACGGTGGGGAGAGACATGAGCGGCATGCCGGGTTGCACAGGAGCATCACTATGTGGTGCTCTTTTTTTAGGTATGCGCGCCATGGGCGCGATCTAGTAGCTGAAAGTCCCGAGTACACGTAGGCATCGACGAAGTGCATTGTTGAAGCGACCCCGCAGTTCATGCAGAAGCTAATAGACTGAAAGAAGATCTGCGATGAAAACGGCATCCAGTACAGACCGCCGCACAAACTCAGAAAAACCGCTGCCTCGATTCTTTTGGAAAGCGGAAAGATGGATGAAAGGACAATTCTCAAACATCTGGGGCATACAGACATGAAGACGACTCACGATTTCTATCAGCGTTCCCGGATGCGTGATTTAGAACGTGCAAAGGCTCTGGATGAGATTGCGGAGATATCAGGGATCACGGCGGTACCTTTGCAATTATTACAATAAAATACCCGAAAAACCTTTATTTTACGCAATGTCGTTAACTTAAGATCAA
>DGWK01000027.1:0-156 GCA_002395235.1 Lachnospiraceae bacterium UBA4260
ACGCTTTCCTGCGTGATACTTTCTATAAGTATGCCCATTATATCTGCCGCCTTATGAAGAAGAGGGGCCTTTCCTATCTCATCATCGGGTATAACAGGCAGCAGAAGCAGGGGATCGACATAGGGCGGAGAAACAACCAGTCTTTTGTACAGGTGC
>DGWK01000027.1:327-13851 GCA_002395235.1 Lachnospiraceae bacterium UBA4260
CAAAGCCTGCTTCGGGAGCCGGGACGGGATCCCGACATACGGGAAAGGGGACACAGAAGGCATAACCTTCTCCGGCAGGAGGATAGGGCGCGGCCTGTACCGACAGGATGACGGAAGGGTGATGAACGCCGATATCAATGGTGCCGTCAATACCGGCAGGAAGTATAACGAGAGTATCTATCCGGAGGGGATGGACTGCGGGTACCTGTACGGCACAGTGAAAGCTATGACCTATAAAGATATCCTGAGTGCGGGTCAGAGGAATCACAAAAGTAATCCCGGTGAAACGGGACAGCGGGCAAGTGTCTGCCCTGTGTCCGCGTAAGCGGCACGAAGCCCCCGCCTCTTAGCGTATGCGTAGGCGGTGGGTAGTTCACGCCATGCTCGACATTAAGACAGGTCGCGCGGTAAGGATCTGTCTCTTCTCCGATCGCATTCCTGATTTCATCTGTAATATACTTGATGAACCCAGACGGATCGTGATGTATTGCCGCGTCAACGGCGCCGCAGCCGGTGTGCCCCATCATTACAACCAGGTTTGTCCCGAGATGCTCAGCAGCGTACTCAATGCTCCCCAGCTGGTGGTCATCGATAACATTTCCGGCCACGCGGATCACAAACATATCTCCGATTCCTGCCGAAAAAATACTCTCCGGAATAACGCTAGCCCTGCACGCTTGTCCGAAGCCTGACCGCAGGTGATACATCGCCGCTTCCGTTGTTCTGTGTGAGATATTTCTTGTTGCCAGCTCTGAGTTTCTGTAACGCTTCTTTCGCCGTGAGCATTTGGTTTACCTCCCTATGTTGTTAGTTCAAGGCTCGCAGAGCGAGCCGCTGCGCCGCGTGCGAGCTGCCGTTTGGCAGCATCTTCCTTTCCGCGCGCGTGTGCATCATATAACTCAGCGCGGGGTGTCACCCGCCACTGCGAAAGTTTGTTACTTCCCACCGCCTGTAGAGGCGGGGGACACCCCCTCTGAGTTATTACTTTTGCAACTCCGCCAACAGCCAATTCAAATTTTTACGATCGCATACTCCCCGTCCCCTGTCATTCTCAGGATCAGATCTGCATCACCGGATTTTTCCTGGCAAGTCCTTACGTTCCTCATGTCACTGAATTCCACGAACTTTTCCGCATCATCATAGGATGCCGTTCCCATGGCTTTCCTGTCGGTAAGCCGCCTGCGCAGCAGCTCTTCGTCCGCCCGAATCAGTACTGTGTAGTCCGCGCATGTTCTCAGTTCTCTCCATCCGGGCTCATCCAGCAAAAGATAGTTCCCTTCGAGGAGTACGATGTCTCCATCCACCGTGATCACATCATCAACGGGATCATGCAGCCTCCGGTCATAGATCGGCCAGCCGCAGTTTTCTCCTGCAGCGACTCTCTTCAACCTTTCCGTCAGTTTCTCCAGGTCAAATGTCGGCGGCGCTCCCTTGATCCTTGACATAGGGATCTCCTCGCCGTCCCTGATTATGGTATGGGAGACAAGATAGGCCTGCCTCCTGTGGAGTCTTTTTGATTCACCAGTGGTTTCTCCTCTACATTTTTCTCTGTTCCGTGTAGATCTCTTTCCCTTCTTCATCCGGCTCAAAACTATCTGCCGAGACTCTGACAAGTCTCGTTCCGACCGGACTGTCAATATGCGAAAAAATAGCAGGGTCTCTCTGGTAGACCGCGCCTACTCTCATAAGAACAATATTATTGTAGTCATCTACGTACTCTTTTTCTTCGTTTCCTGCCATGAATGACCAGCCGCTGTCATTCTCATTGAGGGCTTCATCGCGGCACATGTATCCCACGATCCAGCCTTCCTCATATACCTTTCGAGAAACGTAGGCTGTTTTAGCAAGGAACTCCTTTCTATTTCTCGTAGCTTCGTAATACCGCATGTTGGAAGTAATTTGTCTTTAACTAAGTATAACGCGGTTCTTTTGTATTATCACTAAAAAGCACCCGGGATTAATTCCCGGATGCTCCACTTATCAAATAGAGATTCGACATTTTCCAAAACAGTAAATATAATGAGACTATTACAGAGAATAAGAGAACATAGCATTTCAACAGAGAGATAAGGCCTGGAAAACAAGTATGAAAATTCGAAAGACTACGGAGCAGGATTTTGACAGGCTCATGGAGATCTACGCCTATGCCAGAGACTTTATGGCAAAGACCGGAAACCCCAACCAGTGGGGGCCGACAAACTGGCCGCCGGCGGCTCCGAAAGGGGAATCGGGAGGTTCTGCATCGGATGGGCCTTTGAGCAGTGCGGGCATCTGCGGATCGATACGCACACAGACAACAAGGTCATGCAGAAGCTTCTGACCTCACTTGGGTTCACCAAATGCGGGATCATTCATGTGATCGAGGACAATTATCCGAGATTCGCGTATAAGAAGATAAAGTGACTGCCGGCTCGCTTCGCGAGCCTTCACAACGAAAGGACCGTCAAAGAATGATACAAAGACTACACTGTGACATCCACGGAAAAGTACAACACTGCGGCTTCCGGTACTTCTGCTGGAAATGTGCGAAAAAAGCCGGGGTGACCGGATGGGCGGCAAATGATACGGATCATGATAACCATGTTGTCCTGGAAGTTCAGGGGGAGGAGTCCCGGCTTGCCCGGTTCTTTAAGCTGTTGGAGATTGGAAATGGTCACTGCCGAATCGACAGCATTGACAAGTCTGGAGCAGACATTGACGTTTCTGAGAACGGATTTCAGGCGCGCTATAAGCTGCACTGATGTATCCGAGAACGGAAATCACTTAAGAATCCTCCGTAACAATCTCAAGTTCCCTGACTTCTATCCCACGCCCTTGGCAGATCCTGCCCTCACTGCTGCCGCAGCACGGACAGGCATAAGAATTGGACTTGTCCGGATGATACACTTCTCCGCAGCCGCCGCACTTAATCTTCACAGGAACCATCTCCACTTTCAGCTCAGAGCCTTCCATGATAGTCCCCTTCACTGCATCGGGGTAATACTTATATAAATACTCCGGAACGATATCCGTCATCTCTCCGACCGCCACCGTGAGACTCCTCACGCCGGAAGCCCTGTTCTCCTCCGCTTTCTGAAGCGCAAGATTCACGAAACGGATCACGTAACTCATCTCGTGCATATGTATTCCTTCCTGCTCTATCCCCTGATCTTCAACCCGGCTCTGTAAATTCTCC
The DNA here is from genome assembly GCA_002395235.1 of Lachnospiraceae bacterium UBA4260. Classification (GTDB taxonomy): domain Bacteria; phylum Bacillota; class Clostridia; order Lachnospirales; family Lachnospiraceae; genus CAG-791. The sequence continues at coordinate 3,503 of DGWK01000027.1, forward strand.
CTGCTGTGATCTCTATCGCCCTCTCAACCACAGACGGCATCAGGTCCCTCCGCAGAGGAATCATCCAGACCGACTCACTGTCACCGGATTCTTCTGCAGTCACCGGGTTCTCCCCTCCAAAAGCTCCGGCGCAGGCACTCCTCTGCCACTTCGCATTCAGCTGCGCAATTCCTACAGATCGGTTTTCCGGATTGATCAGCGCCATATAATGGCCGGCAGGCCCCCCGTCCGCCTCCACGTAAGAGGATTTCTCGGAGTACCAGCCCTCCACGGCATCGGCCGCACTCTCAAATCCCCAGGCCAGCGTCTCCATCGTATAGGAAATGCCCTCGGGAGCTGCCGTAAAGCACTCCCTGCCGTCCGGCCTCACATGATCCTGCAAAATAGTGCTCTCCGCCGCGCGCAGAACTGCAATTTCTTCAAGTGCATAGGACCACTGCAGCGGCACATAGTCCGCCTCAGTCAGAGGGTCCCCGTTGACGGGATTGCCCACGCCCTCCTCGCAGGCCTCCTTCCGAATGGCATTGATCCGGTCAAGGATCGCGTCGCGGTCTGTCTCTTCGAGCTGTCCCTCCACGCGGATCAGCACAAGATTCTCAGCATTCTCCTGCTCCGAAGTCTCCTGATCAGAAGTCTCCTGTTCCGAGCCCTTCTCCGTCGCCGAGGCTTCCAATCCCGTCCCGAGACACAGAAGCGCGCATAAAAGCAGCGCCAAATGCCACACCGGCCGCATCACGCGCCGCAAGGCTGCCGCCGGCAGACCATATTCTTTTCTTGTCATTTTACTTCGACCTTTAACTCCTGCCACGCAACCATTCTCCCGCCGGGTCTCCGACTATATAACAAAACGGGCGGCATAAAACCGCCCGTTCCCCCTCTTAAGTTAGGCTCGCACAGCCAAACACAATCAGTCCAGTTTGATGTTCTTGAGCAAATCTCCGAGGCTGGTCGTTGCTTTCTCGTGAGAAACAACAGAAGAAAGCTCCGGAATGTCATCCTCTGCAGGAGCGGGAGCTTCCTCGAGAGCTCTCATGCTCAGGCTGACCTTGCCGTCCTTCACCTTGGTTACTTTGACCTTGACGACGTCGCCTTCCTTGCAGACTTCCTCAGGTGTAGCAACTCTCTTGGTGCTCATCTGGGAAATATGTACAAGACCGCTGATACCGTTTCCGAGATCGACAAATGCGCCGTAAGGCTTGATCGTCTCTACTTTGCCCTCGAGCACAGTGCCCACTGCAAGAGCATCGATGCGGGCCTTCTTCTCCTGGCTGCGCTTGATCTTGGCGGCCTCTCTGCCGGAAAGAACCAGACGCTGCTTATCTCTGTCCGCTGTGATGATCACAACATCGATTTCCTTGCCGATCCACTCGTTGGTGTCCTCAACATAGCTCGTGCTGAGCTGGGACGCGGGAATAAATGCCCTGACTCCTTTCAGCGAAGTCACGACGCCAGCCTTGACGCTCTCATCGATCGGAACTGTAAAGACAACTTTGTCCTCCATCATCTTCTCAAATTCGTCCCACTTGGCGTCATTACGATTTCCATTAGTTTCCATAGAACATTTCCTCCCATTCTGTGCGCTGTGCGCATAATTCAATCTGAATACATATTATACCATTAACCGACCTCTAGCGAAACAACAATTTCTGTAGTATATTTGATGTTACCGCTAAAAAAGCGGTCAATCTGATTGTACGAGGTAAAGAATGGACAAAAAAGCGATCAATGAGATAAGAAAACTGGTCAAGCCCGACAGCTGCATCGACAGGATCCGGGCCTGCTACGTAAATGAAGAGGGCGAAGTCATCCGGGAGATCCACGATTCTCTGGCAACTATGGAAAAGGAATCCATGGAAAAATACTGCGAGATCCTGCGCGGCGCCATGTCCGGCAAGCTCGGCCGCAATCTCTTCAACATGGAATTTCCTCTCGAGGAAGAGGCCGAAGGCGGCCGCCAGCAGCTTCTCTACCTGCTTCAGCAGTCGGAGCTGAAAAATGACGAGCTCCTGACTCTCTTTTTTAACAAAATAGTGGAGAACTTCCGGTGCGAGACCAAATACCTGATCCTCCTGATGCACGGCGTCTACGATATTCCCGCCAAGGGAACGGACAACGCCGACATGGAAGACGCCTCCGATTACGTCTACTCCTTCCTTCTGTGCTGTATCTGCCCTGTGACGCTCATGAAAGAAGGCCTGTGCTACGACGAAGAGGCATGCACCTTCCTGGACCGCCGCACGGACTGGGCCGTCCAGAAGCCGGTCAGCGGTTTTCTGTTCCCCGCCTACAACGACAGGCAGCCCGATCTGCACAGTCTCCTCTACTACTGCCGCAAAGAGGATGAGCGCCACGAAGAGATCAGCCATGACCTTCTCGGCTGCGTCCTGCCCATCCCCGAGTCGGACCAGAAGGAGCTCTTCAAGAGTATGGTGGAGCAGACGCTGGGACGCAACTGCGATTTTGAGAATGTCAAGGCCATCAATGACGCCGTCACAGAGATCATCGAGCAGAACAAGGACTCCGGTGAGCCCGTCATGATCGAGAAACAGCAGATGCGCCGCCTCCTTTCGGAAAACGGCGCCGACCAGTCCGTTCTGGGCGATTTTGACAACGCCTATGACGAAGCAGTCGGGGAAGGCGTCCCTCTGATGGCCGAGAACCTCGTCGAGACAAGCCGTCTGGAGGTCAAATCTCCCTCCCTCAAGATCAGCGTCAAGGCGGATATGGCAGATATGCTCAAGACCAGAGTCATTGACGGAATGGAATACCTGCTGATCCCCGTCGTGGACGAACTGGAAGTCAACGGCATCCGTATTCTGCAGACCAAAAGAGACAGCGCCGAGTGACGCTGTCCCGTTTCAGAATTTACCGGATCATTAAAGCCTGCGAGGCGGGCCGCCGCGCCGCCTTCACCGAAGATCGCGCAGGTCCACATCATCCAGTGTGGCCGTGAGCAGAACGCCCAGCACGACTCCGAAGGCCAGGCCGCCCACGTGCGCCGCATTGTCCGTATAAGGGGTCCTGAACCCTGCATAAACCGCATAGAAAACTGCGAACCCCGCTCTGACCAGCATGGAAGAGCCGGTCCGCAGTTTTTTTCTGCCCCTTATGATGAGGACCAGCAGCGCTCCCATCACGCCGAACACGGCCCCGCTCGCCCCCACGGAATATGTGTTGACCCCTTGCGCCCGATCGTATAGGACCGAAATGACATTGCCGCTGACGCCTGCGACCAGGTACAGAATCAGATATTTGATGTGCCCCAGGTTCCTCTCCACGGCGTTGCCCATCAGGATCTGCACGAGCATGTTGCTTCCGATGTGGTAGAGCCCCGAGTGGAGAAAGACCGATGTCAGAAGCCTGTAGTACTCTTTCCGGTCCAGGACCAGGTCTGTGCCGCAGCGCCCCGCCGCATACAGCCGGTTCCCCGTGAGCAGGCACAGCGCGAAGACCGCAACCTGCAAGGCCGCAAGCGCGATATTCACACGGCAGTAGCTGTATTTATGCAATTCCTGTATGAGTGATTCCTGATTCGACGATTCCTGCATTGGTGTCCTCTCAGTCCTCTTCCAGTCCCAGGCAGGCGAAGTGCAGCGCTCCCACGGCCTGCGCGAACTGCGCCACCGTGAACACCGGGTCGCCCTCCAGCTGCCTCATCAGAGGCGTGACCGCCAGGGCGGCGTCCGCATTTCGGATCACAAGGGAAGGCTCCCTCGAGACTGCGCCCTCTTTGATCAGGTCAAAACATTCCTGCCTCTTGACAAGTCTTCCGAACAGCGTTCGCTCTTTTGCCGCCGGGTGGAGAATATACTCATTTTCCGCCCAGGTGACGGCGATATACTCTCCGATCTTCCTGAAAATGTCGCGGCAGACTTCGCTCTCACCGCCGGCCGCTTTCTCCATGAAGAATTCCAGGCACTCCTTGCGTCTGTCTTTGGGCGCAGTGGGAACTTCTATGAAGGATCCGTCCTCACTTACCCTGAAGAGCCCTTTTCTGAGCACTTCCTCATAGAGGGCCGGCTCCCTTTTCGGAAGCTCCTTGCAGGCCAGTCGGAACACGCCGGACTGTCCGGTGTACTTCTGCAGCGTTCCGGGAAGAAGTGTATTGACGCTGCGGCAGCTCCGTACATCCTCCGCGCTGTACTGCCTCGCTGTCCTGCTTCCCAGGTCGATAATGCTCTGGTAGACCTCCAGGGGAATCTGCGGAATGGAGCCGTCCGCGCGAACCCAGCCCGTGCCCAGCTCTGTCCCCAGACTGTAGGCAATAAAGCCTTTCGATACGTCTTCTCCCCGCGCCGTCATCTCTACCGCGTCCGTGAAGGCCGCCATCGGCCCGTCGTTGCAGCAGGACACGGCGCTGCCGCTCACCGTAAACTTGCCGAGCTGTGCGCAGAGTCCGGTGAGCACAGCAAACTGCTCCTCGTAGTCCCTGTCCTCGTTCTCTCTCAGGCCCTTTGTCTTGGTGGTCTCGCCGCCGACGATCTTGTTATGGATGATCACGTCCGGCCAGCTCAGGCCGATCCCGTCCCACTTTCTGCCGCCTCCGAACTGCTCCATCAGGCGCTCTGCTGCTTCCAGCACAGGCCCTGTGAGCTGTTCCACGCAGGAGAAGGAGGCGGGCGCCCAGTTCAGCTCCTCACAGTGAACGAGCTTTCCGTCAAGGCTGACGGCGAACTTGATATCCGTTCCGCCGACATCGATCCCCAGAAGAAACGCCTTCTGCGCCCTCGCGGGAAGAAGCGCGAACACGGGCTTTCCGACCGGTTCCGACGGAGTCACCGCGGGCTCCGTCTCCTCGCTCAGGTCCCTGACCTCGATTGAGAATTCCCTGCTTCCTCCAAAAAGCGCCGCAACGGTCCTCTCATTTACATTGAGGCTCTTTCCGTATCCGGTCCTCTCTGTTTTGGCAAGTTCCGTCTGGAAATCTTCCCTGAGTCCCTCCGCGATCTGCACCAGCTCCTCGTTGCTCCTGTCCAGATAGACGACAATGCGGAGCGCCCCCAGTGTGGACAGGAGATTGAAGACGAAGGCCCTTATGTATTCAGCGACGAATTCTTTCTGCTCTGCGTTTTCCCACCTCGGAAGAGCCATTCGGAACACTTCCGTCTCACCTTCGTACATGCGGACATGGATATGAAAGGCCAGCGTCCCGATCCTGTCAAAAGAGCGCCTCACATCCGTGATATAGACCTCCCGGTCTTCCTTTGCTTTTCTCAGAAAGTCATCAATACACTCACTCTGCCTGCTCATCACCTGTTTTCTCCTTTTTGATCTCTTCGAGGAGATCGTCGATCTCCACCGTGTACTTTCCTTTTTCCCGGGAATCTATGCGGACAGTGACTTCTCTCCCTATTATTTCCTTTCCGGGATATTCGTCAAAAGATCGACTGGTATACGTCTCTTCCCTGCCCGTCAGCGGGTCATTCCTGGTGCAGATCACGTAGTAAACCGTCTTCTCTCCCGCCGTGCGGAGGTTTCTCGTAACGCCCTTTACTTTGGCCTTGATCGTTCGCTCCCCTCCCGGCAGAAGGAGCCGGCTCTCCCCCGTGAGCAGGTCATTCCTGATCATGACGCCGCCCGCCACTATGCACACGGCGGCCGGAATGCTGCACGCCATAAAATACTGCGAATTGCCGGTCCTGAGGCTCACGATCACACCGATTGCCGCGATTGCCAGACTGAGCAGAACAAGCACACCTCCGATCAAAGTATTTCTGCCAAACCTGTTATTCTCCATAGAGTCCCACCTCATACGGGAATTCCCGCGGCTTCGCCTGTTTTCAGACTCACTGCGCGATCCCGTGAACTGTCAAATATTCAGCCAAAACCTCTGCGACTTTTCTGTGGGCCGCCCGTCCCGGGTGGTCCCTGCTGCCATAGTCTTCCTCCGCCGTCGAATTCAGGAACAGGTAATCGTTCCTCTGATCTCCACAGCTTTTTCTGAATCTGTCAAAAGCTCTTTTTATGGAGTCTTCCAGTCCGTGTCCGAGCATTCCGTAGCACCACAGAAGATAGCTGTCCGGATTGCGCCTTCTGAGCTTTTCCAGAAATCTGAGCACTGCCTCCTCAAATTCCCGCTCCGTACAGTCCTCCACCGTATCAATTGCCATCTCGTCGTTGGTCCCCAGGTTTACGATCACCGCGTCCGGCCTCCAGCTCGAAAAGTCCCACTCCTCAAAAGCGCCTTTTTTTCTGTTGCGCTCCCCGCGCAGTACCCCGCAGACCTGATCGTAGTAAAGCGGCATCGCTTCCTTGCGAACGCCCTCGAAGGAGAAGCAGGTCCCCCAGCCGCTCTGGCTCAGGACACTGTACTCCGCGCCGAGTTTCTCCGCGGTCAGATACTCATATGTGTGCACTGCGCTGAAGCACCCGGAGTTCCACTCCTTGTAGTCACGGGCTCCTGCCAGTCCTTCGCCGGAAGTCAGGCTGTCCCCGATAAACTCAAGCTTCAAGGCCGGCTCCGGCACGTCCTCAAAGACTCCGTCCGTGATCAGCCCGCAGATTGCCAGGCTGTTTCTGGGGTCCAGATGCATGGCCTGCGTGTCCCTGACGATGCGCACGTCGCGCACCGCATTTCCGTCCATTCCTCTGAAAAGGCAGATCTCGCTCCTGCCTCTTGGTACCATAAAGCGCTGAAGCAGCGCTCCGTTCACCATCACGTCCACCCAGTTTTCAAAGATCATGTAATTGGAGTCCAGGATCACCCATAGTTCGGTCGCTCTCAGGCGCAGCTGCAGCGCGGAACCGGTCCAGAACAGGTTCAAGGGATCCACGGACCCGTCCGTCCTGCCCAGCACCCTGTAGTGCCGGTTCCTTTCCAGATCTCTGAGATTGTATTCCTGAAGATGATCCATTAACAATGCTGTGTTCCTCACTCTGTAAAGGCTGTATAGATATCCACGTGGTCATAAATGCATGCCCAGGTGCTGTAAGTGTCCGCCGTCACGCAGATGTAATGTCCGCCGTTGTCCGATTCCTGGTAGCTTGCCGCGCAGAATCCCGATTCCGAGACATATCCGGTCTTGGCGCAGATCACTGTGCCATGCGTGTCCTTGTCCTCAATTCTTCTCAAGAACCAGTTTGAAATATCGATGCTCGGCGAGTCCTCTCCTCCCGAAGGCGGTACTTCGTAATAATGGCAGGAGAGAACTTCTCTGCAGGTCTCATTGTCTATGGCCGCCCTTAGAATTGTCGCCATATCAAGGGCCGTGCAGTAGTGGTCTTCGTCATAGGCTCCCACCACATTGGTGAAGTGCGCCGTGTCGGATATGCCCAGCTCTTCAAGTTTTTTGTTCATCATGTCAACAAACTTTTCCTGGGAACCGGCCGTGTACTCCGCCAGCGCCTGCGCGGCGTCCGCGCCCGAGGGGAGGATCGTCCCGTACAAAAGACTGCGGATCGTGGGCGTATCGCCTATATTCCATCCCACCTGGCTCATCTGGTTGGTGAAGACATAATCCGTGATATCCTGTGTGATCTCGAAGGTATCTGTGTCGAGCCTCTTCAGGTCTATGTTCTCGACTGCCACCAGAAGCGTCAATATTTTGGTCATGGAAGCGGGGTTCATAATGGTGTCATAATCTTTGCCCGCGACGACCGTGCCGTCCACAAGATCCACCAGGACGGCATAGCTGCTCTCCACTTCCTCGGGCATCTCTGCCGTCTTGTCCGTGGCCTTGAAATCATAGCTCGCATTGAGCCCCGGGATCTTGGCGGCCTCTGCTCGCGCCTTCTCCTCTTCCGCGGCCTTGCGCGAAGCTGCGAGCGCTCCCTCTTCCTCCGCCTTCTCGCGGGAGGACTTCTGCGCGGCGTCTTCCGCCGCCTTCGCTTCCTCGGCCGCTTTGCGGGAGGCCTCCGCCGCCGCTTCCTCGGCCGCCTTGCGGGAGGCTTCTGCCGCCGCTTCCTCGGCTGCCTTGCGGGAGGCTTCTGCTGCCGCTTCCTCAGCCGCCTTGCGGGAGGCTTCCGCTGCCGCCTCCTCCGCTATCTTGCGGGACGCGGCCGCTGCCGCCTCCTGCTCGAGTACGTTTCTTCTGTGGATCCTGAATGCCGCAAAACCGATTCCGCCGGCAAGTATCACAAAAATCGCCGCCAGGATCGCCATTCTGATCCGGATCTGCCTCTCGCGGCGCCTGCGGGCAGCCGCCGCGCGTAGCCGCCTCGCTTCTCTCCGCTGCCGCGCCTGCCTGTCGTCGCCGGAACTTTCTCCGGCGCTCTGCCTGACCGGTTCGCCGCCGGCCTGCTGCCGGACGTCTTCCGGTCTCTTTTCTCTCCGGTCGCCGGCCTTCTGTCTCTTATCCTGTTGTCTTATCTGCTTATCTGCCATGCCTGTCAAATCTTCTTTCCCTGCTTCACTGCCGGCGCGATCGAAAGATCCGCCGCATAATACGGGATCAGCATGGACTGGAAAGCGTGATAGAGATCCGACTTTCCGGGCCAGACTGTTGTGAGGAGGTTGTTGTCCCGATCCAGCTGATGGAACCAGGAGCCGTTTACGTGGTCCATGACTTTCTCATCCAGATACTGCATGAACTGCGCATACAGATCCGCATATTTCTCGCGCCCGGTCACATGATAGAGCGTCGCCGAAGTATTGATCGCCTCCGCAAGCGTCCAGTGCATGCGGTCATGGACGACCGGCTGCCCGTTCCAGTCCGTCGTATACACGACGCCGGGCGCCCCGTCCGAATTCCATCCGTCCGAGATCGCGCGGTTAAAGAGATTTTCTGCGGCGTCAATATATTTTGCCGCTTTCTCCCTGTCATCGCCGAAAGTAGAGAGCGCCCACTGCGTGATCAGACGCGCCCACTCGATGCCGTGGCCGGGCGTCGCGCCATAAGGCTTGAACTGGTCATCGGGCTTGTCCTTATTGCACTCGAGATCCGCCTTCCAGTCGCTGCTGTAGTGCTCGGGGATCCTCCAGTCGTTGCCGGAAGCCCAGCCCAGCACGTGATCGATGATCCTGCCGGCGCGAACTCTGAACTTCTCATCTCCCGTGACATCCGCAGCCGCCAGAAAGGCCTCCACGGTGTGCATGTTCGCGTTGAGCCCGCGGTAAGAATCCAGGACCGTGAACTCCGTGTTCCATGTGTCGCAGGAGAGTCCTTCCTCCTCGTTCCAGAAGCGCTTGTCGTAGAGGGCGATCGCCTCATCCAACAGTTCCTGCGCGCCGGGGCGTCCCGCGAGCACCGCGCTCGAAGCCGCCAGGATCACGAACGCGTGCGCATAGCACTGCTTCATCGGCAAAATATCGCCGTCAGCCGTTCTTCCGCTGTACCATCCTCCGTTCTCCTTGTCGCAGAGTTCGCCGCGAAGCCCCTTCAGGGCTGCATCCGCCAGTTCTTCACTGCCGGGATGCCCCAGGAATGTGCCGATGCTGTAGACATGGCACATACGGGATGTGATCCACGTCTCGCGAGGTCTTTCCTTCCAGGGCGTTCCGTCATCGCCGAGATAGTAGGATCCCCCGCCGGGAGAAGGAAATTTGTGTCCGAAGCTCAGAAGATTCTCTGCGTTTTCTCTGAGAAATTCCCTGTTCTGATCCGTGTCGATCTGATATTTGGCCTGCATAATTACCCTCCTTTTTGTTTTTTTCAGCACTTCGGAAAAAAGATCAAAATAAGGTCCGGGGAGCTTGTTCACCGGAACGTTTTTGATCTTTTTTCCGAGGCGGACAAGGCGCGGAGCGCCTCTGAACGCCCACAGTCCCGAATGCGCAGCATTTGGGAAGTGGTGTGCTGAATAGTAACCTTTTTTCTATAGCGCGCTCGCAGCGCGAGCCGCCTGCCGCGTGCGGGCTGCCCCAAAGGGCAGCTTCTTCCGTTCCTCACGCGTGTGCATCACTTCATAAAGCGGTCAATCGCTTCATTCATCCTGTCAATCGCTTCCTGATCGTTCTCTCTGACAGCTTCCACAATACAATGTTCCATGTGCTGCTTCAGGATCAGTTTTCCGGTGTTATTAATCTCCGATTTCACCGCAGACAGCTGAATCAATACATCTGCACAGTCATCTCCATCCTCCACCATCCGGCGCACTTTGTCCAGATGCCCGATCGACCTCTTGAGGCGGTTCACGATCGCGCGAACCTGCTGCGGGTCGTGCGTATGGCTGTGATTATGATTATGATTGCCTTCATGCGTGTGAGTATGGCTATCCTCGTGCGAATGGACATGGCCGTCTTCATGAGTGTGGACATGGCCGTCTTCGTGTGTATGTTCACTGCCTTGCGCGTGAATATGTTCTTCCCCGCTCATAATGGTAATCTCCTTTTATCGCCTGCATTTTTATTTCATTCTTCTGGTAGGGTCCCTCAGTCGGCACAAGTTATGCACAGTCCGACGAAATGAGAA
>DGWK01000027.1:13961-14176 GCA_002395235.1 Lachnospiraceae bacterium UBA4260
AGTCCGACGAAATGAGAAAAAAGCTAGCTTTCGTCGGTCGCAGAAGCGGGCACAAACCAAGCACACCCCTACGATATGGAAAAAGCTTGTTATCCGTCGGTCTCCGAAGCCAGCACAAACTATGCACAGTCCGACGAATTGAGGAAAAAAGCCGGTTTTCGTCGGTCTCCGAAGCCTGAACAAGCCAAATACAGTCCGACGAAATGAGAAAAAAG
>DGWK01000002.1 GCA_002395235.1 Lachnospiraceae bacterium UBA4260
ATTCTTTTTTCACAGCCCCTTTTTGCATTTTCAAGCCTGCCATAAACCGTCCTGTCCTTCCGCCCTGAGAACTGAGTGGCATGAATATCAGTCCAGCCCTGTCCACAAAAACGACAAAAACAACAAAGCTCCCATACCTTAATAAACATTTTAGAAAATCGTAATAAAACCCAGTTGACATCCCTATTTCCTAGTGGTAATGTGTACAAGAAAGGTGTTAGCACTCGACCGAGATGAGTGCTAATAACGGAAAAGGAAAGCTCTTTCCGCAGAGGCAAGGGAGTTCCCGGACCGTAAACGGAGGATAAATATGGAACTGCAAGATCGAAAGATGAAAATATTGCAGGCTATCATCCGCAATTACCTGGAGACCGGCGAACCGGTGGGCAGCAGAACAATTTCCAAGTACACCGATCTCAAGCTGAGCAGCGCAACGATCAGAAATGAGATGGCGGACCTTGAGGAGATGGGACTGATCATGCAGCCGCACACGTCGGCCGGACGTATTCCTACTGATGCCGGCTACCGCCTTTACGTGGACCACATGTTGGGGTCGGAGCGCAGGCAGGTGGAAGAGATGAAGAGCATGCTCCTGCAGAAGCAGGACAAGCTGGAGAGTCTTCTGCAGCAGGTCGCGAAGCTCCTGGCAGTGAACACGCAGTACGCGTCGATGATCTCATCGCCGGTAATGCGCCGGAACAAGATCAAGTTCATTCAGTTGTCACAGCTTGATGACAACAATATTTTGGCGGTGATCGTTCTGGAGGGCAACCTGATCAGGAACAGGGTGATTCCGGTGGATATGCCGCTGAGCGCCGAGCAGATGCTCAAGCTGAATCTCCTGCTCAACACGAATCTGTGCGGACTTCCCATTGAGGAGATCACGCTGGGGCTGATCGAGGCCATCAAGCGGGACGCAGGGATTCACACGCAGATCGTCAATGATGTTTTTGACGCGGCAGCGGAGATCGTCCGGAGTGAAGAGGACCTGCAGATCTACACGAGCGGAGCCAAGAATATTTTCAAGTATCCGGAGCTCGCGGATCACCGCAAGGCGAGTGAGATCATAAGCGACTTTGAGGAAAAGCAGGCGCTGAGCAGTATCGTTCAGGAATCTCTGGCGGACAGCAGCGAGACCGGCATTCAGGTCTACATTGGCGAAGAAATGCCTGTTGCCAGCATGAAGGACTGCAGCGTTGTGACTGCAACTTACGACTTGGGAGACGGCATGAAGGGAACGATCGGAATCATCGGACCCCGCAGAATGGATTATGAGAGGGTCGTCAGTGTGCTTCAGAATATTATGAAACAGCTGGATGATCTGTACAAAACATAGCGGGCAAGGGTTCTGAACATGGTGAGCCGTGAATGCGGGAATGAGCACCGGACGGCGCCGAAAAAGCGCTGAGGTGCGGAAAGGAATATATGGCAGAAACTGAAAACATGAAAAACGAGCAGAACGGCACCGAGACCGAAGAGACTGTAAAAGGTACAGAGGAGATGCCGGGAGCAGAGGGGCAGACAGCAGGCGCGGAAGCACAGGAAGCCGGGACAGAAGGAACCGGTGCTGAGCAGAACGGCGCGGCCGGAGAAGAGCCTGAGGCAGAAGCAGAAGAGAGCGCGCAGGCAGACGAGCCGGCAGAGAGCGGCGAGACCGCTGAGACCGCAGGGGACGCGATCTCGAGCGTGAAAGAGAAAGCGCTCAGGGACAAGATCACATCGCTCGAAGACAAGGTGAAGCGCCAGATGGCGGAGTTCGACAACTTCCGCAAGCGCACTACCAAAGAGAAAGAGCAGATGTTCTCCATGGGTGAGAAGAGCGTCATCGAGAAGATGCTTCCCGTTGTTGACAACTTTGAGAGAGGCCTGGCGGCGGTTCCCGAAGCGGAGAAAGGCGGCGCGATCGCGAGCGGCATGGAGATGATCTACAAGCAGCTGATGAAGCAGCTCGAAGATCTGGGCGTCAAGCCCATCGAAGCCGTAGGAAAGGAGTTCGATCCGAACTTCCACAACGCGGTGATGCAGGTCGAGAGCGAGGAGCTGGAGAGCGGCGTCGTGGCCCAGGAGTTCCAGAAGGGCTACACATACCACGACACAGTGATCCGCCACTCGATGGTGGGAGTCGTTTCCTGAGTCGATCTTTTGGCAAAAAAGCGTAAGCAGCGGGAACACGGCAAAAAAGTGAGAACAGCCGGGAACGGAAAAAAGCAGTGAAAATCGCGGATCCGGGAGCAAAAGAGCCCGCATCCGAACATATAGATAAGTATTTTAAGAACACAATCCAATTTTTATAGAGCGCATAGCGCACAAGGAGGAAAGTAATATGAGCAAGATTATCGGAATCGACCTTGGAACAACAAACAGCTGCGTAGCAGTTATGGAAGGCGGAAAGCCTACCGTTATCGCAAATACTGAGGGCGCAAGGACCACACCTTCCGTCGTTGCTTTCACAAAGAACGGCGAGAGACTGGTAGGTGAGCCCGCAAAGCGTCAGGCCGTCACAAATGCTGACAAGACCATCGCTTCCATTAAGAGAGATATGGGTACGGATCACGGCCGCACCATCGACGGCAAGAAGTACTCCCCTCAGCAGATCTCCGCTATGATCCTGCAGAAGCTTAAGGCTGACGCAGAGAGCTATCTGGGCGAGAAGGTCACAGAGGCAGTCATCACTGTTCCCGCATACTTCAACGATGCGCAGAGACAGGCAACCAAGGACGCAGGCAAGATCGCCGGCCTTGAAGTAAAGAGAATCATCAACGAGCCCACAGCCGCAGCACTGGCTTACGGCCTGGACAACGAGAAAGAGCAGAAGATCATGGTCTATGACCTGGGCGGCGGTACTTTCGATGTTTCCATCATCGAGATCGGCGACGGCGTCATCGAAGTTCTGTCCACAAACGGCGACACACGTCTGGGCGGCGATGACTTCGACCAGAGAATCATCGACTGGATCATCCGTGAGTTCAAGGCAGAAGAGGGCATCGACCTCTCCGGCGACAAGATGGCTCTTCAGAGAATGAAGGAAGCTGCAGAGAAGGCAAAGAAGGAGCTGTCCAGCGCGACAACTACCAACATCAACCTTCCTTTCATCACAGCTACGGCGGAAGGCCCCAAGCACTTCGACAAGAACCTCACAAGAGCTAAATTCGAAGAGCTGATCAGCGACCTCGTAGAGAAGACCGCTATTCCGGTTCAGAACGCTATGAGAGACGCAGGCCTCAAGAACTCCGATCTTGGCAAAGTACTGCTGGTCGGCGGTTCCACAAGAATTCCTTGCGTACAGGAAAAGGTACAGGCACTTACAGGCCACGAGCCCAGCAAGACCCTGAACCCCGATGAGTGTGTTGCCATCGGCGCAGCCATCCAGGGCGGCAAACTTGCAGGCGATGCAGGCGCAGGCGACATCCTTCTGCTTGATGTCACACCTCTGACCCTTTCCATCGAGACCATGGGCGGCATCGCTACCCCTCTGATCGAGAGAAATACAACAATCCCTACAAAGAAGAGCCAGGTGTTCTCCACAGCTGCCGACAACCAGACCGCTGTTGACATCAACGTCCTTCAGGGTGAGAGAAAGTTCGCAAGAGACAACAAGTCCCTCGGCCAGTTCAGACTGGACGGAATTCCGCCCGCAATGCGCGGCGTACCGCAGATCGAGGTCACATTCGATATCGACGCGAACGGTATCGTAAATGTATCCGCTAAGGATCTGGGCACCGGCAAGGAGCAGCACATCACCATCACTGCAGGCTCCAACATGTCCGACGAGGATATCGAGAGAGCAGTTAAGGAAGCTGCACAGTTCGAGGCAGAGGACAGAAGACGTAAAGAAGGCGTAGACGCAAGAAACGAAGCTGATTCCATCGTATTCCAGACCGAGAAGGCTCTGAAGGAAGTCGGCGACAAGATCGACGCGAAATCCAAGGCAACTGTTGAGGCAGAGATCGCGGAGCTCAAGGCTGTCCTCGAGAGAACCAAGGACCAGACCGACATCAGCGACGCCGATATCGACGCCCTCAAGTCCGGCAAGGAGAAACTGATGAATGACTCCCAGGCTCTGTTCACACAGATGTACCAGAACATGCAGGGAGCACAGGGCGGCAACGCCGGTCAGGCTGGAAATAACTCCGGAACATCCGGAAGTGACGACGATGTAGTTGACGGCGACTATCGCGAAGTGTAAAGATTCAAAAAAGTGCAGCCGCACTTTTTAGAATCAGAAGGTTTGACCAAAGTCAAACCTTCAGGGTGTATTGAATATCATGCAGTATTGTAATATGCCGGAATATGATATACTTTAATGAGTGCCCAGGCTGCGCTTAGCACGCAGCTTGGGCAACTCCCTTGTAAAAAGACAAATCACAGCGAGAGAACAAGAGGATTATGGCAGAACAGAAACGGGACTATTATGAAGTATTAGGTGTCGCCAAGGATGCCTCCGAGGAGGACATCAAGAAGGCGTACCGAAAACTCGCCAAAAAATATCATCCGGACATGAATCCGGGGGACAAAGAAGCGGAGGCCAAATTCAAGGAGGCATCGGAAGCTTATGCCGTCCTGAGCGATGATGACAAGCGCAGGCAGTACGACCAGTTCGGACATGCGGCGTTTGACGGCTCCGGCGGATTCGGCGGATTTGATTTCAGTTCTGCTGATTTCGGTGATATTTTCGGAGACATCTTCGGAGATTTCTTCGGCGGCGGAAGGAGGGGCCCTGCGAACGGCCCTATGAAGGGTGCCAATGTCCGCACAAGCGTGAGGATCACATTCCTCGAGGCGGTTTTCGGCGTCGAGAAGGAGATCACCCTGAATTTCAAGGATCCCTGCCCGACCTGTTCGGGAACAGGCGCAAAGCCAGGAACGACTCCTCAGATGTGCCCCAAGTGCGGCGGCAAAGGCCAGGTCGTGTTCACGCAGCAGTCCTTCTTCGGCACTGTCAGAAATGTGCAGACCTGCCCGGACTGCGCCGGCAAAGGCAAGATCATCAAGGACAAGTGCACGCAGTGCGGCGGCACAGGCTATGTGAGCAATACGAAGACCATCAAGGTGTCCATTCCCGCCGGAATCGACAACGGACAGAGCGTGCGCATTCGCGACAAGGGTGAGCCCGGCGTGAACGGAGGCCCCAGAGGAGATCTCCTTGTAGAGGTGATCGTAGAACCCCATGCGGAGTTCATGCGCCAGGATTACAATATTTTCTCAACGGTTCCGATCTCCTACGCGGTCGCGGCACTGGGCGGCAGTGTGGTCATCAATACGGTTGACGGAAAGGTGATCTACGATGTGAAGCCCGGCACGCAGACCGACACAAGGATCCGGCTCAAGAACAAGGGCGTACCCACCATCCGCAACAAGCAGATCCGCGGCGATCACTATGTGACGCTTGTGGTCGAGACGCCCACCAAGCTCAGCAAAGAGGCCAAGGAACTGCTCAAACAGTTCGACGCCCTGACGGGAGATTCCCTGAACGCGGCGAACCGCGAGACAGGTGACGGACACGCCAAAAAAGAGACGTCCAAGAAGAAGAAATTCTGGAAGAACTAAGCAGTGACCCGCGGGGCGGGTCATGAAATAATACCGGCCGGCAGCGCTGAAAATGCGCTGCCGGCTTTGGCGCGTTAAAAAAGCTGCACGAAAAGCATACCAGTACGACATAGAGAGGAAGAATATATGAAATGGATGGCATTCAGAGTCCGCACAAAATCGGAGGCGGAAGACATAATCATCAGTTCCATGCAGGACATCGGACTGTATGGCGCACAGATTGAGGATCATGTGCCGCTGACGGCCGCCGAGAAGGAGCAGATGTTTGTGGATATTCTGCCCGACGCGGGGGAGGACGACGGCACTGCGGTGCTCAGCTTCTTCCTGGAGGAGACCGAGGACGGACATGTCCTTGTAAATGATGAGCCCATGACGCCGGAAGAAGTGAAAGCGGCCATTCTCGAAGAACTGGCCATGCTCCGGACCTATTCGGACATCGGAGACGGCACGGTCACCATCGAGGAGACCGAGGACGTGGACTGGATCAACAACTGGAAGCAATATTTCCACCAGTTCTGGATTGACGATATTTTGGCGATTCCGTCCTGGGAGAAGCCCGAGATCACGGACAAGAAGCCCGCGCTGGTCTTCCACATCGATCCCGGCACTGCTTTCGGGACCGGCATGCATGAGACGACGCAGCTCTGCATCCGGCAGATCCGCAAGTACCTGACGCCCGAGACCGTGATGCTCGACGTCGGGACGGGAAGCGGAATCCTGGCGATTCTGGCGCTGATGTTCGGAATAGGGAGCGCGGTCGGAACCGATCTGGACCCTTGCGCGCCTCCGGCCATCGAGGACAACCTACGGACAAATGGCGTGGATCCTTCAAAGTTTGAAGTGATCCTCGGAAACCTGATCGACGACCCCGAAGTGCAGGCCAAAGTCGGGACGGAGAGGTATGACATTGTGGCGGCCAATATTTTGGCAGATGTGCTGATCCCGCTGACGCCCCATGTCGTGCCGACCATGAAGCCGGGCGCCTATTACATCACGTCCGGAATCCTGGAGGGACGCGAGGACAGCGTCGCCGAGGCGATGAGACAGGCGGGCCTTGAGGTGGTCAGCGTGACGGCGCAGGGCGAGTGGCGCTGCGTGGTCGGCCGCAAGCCTCTGAAATAAGGGAGAAGAATCATGCTGCATATTTTCGTAGACCCGGCGCAGATGCAGGGGGACCTCCTGTATGTAAGGGGAACGGACGTCAACCATATCAAAAACGTGCTGCGCCTTAAGCCCGGCGACGAGATCAGCGTCCGGACAGGGCAGGACGAGCGGGAGTACCGCTACGGCATCGAGGAGTTCACGGACTCCGAGGTGGTCTGCCGCCTCCGGTT
Source organism: Lachnospiraceae bacterium UBA4260 (assembly GCA_002395235.1). Taxonomy (GTDB): domain Bacteria; phylum Bacillota; class Clostridia; order Lachnospirales; family Lachnospiraceae; genus CAG-791. The sequence continues at coordinate 6,882 of DGWK01000002.1, forward strand.
CGTCAAGGAGTCCGACGTGGAACTCCCTGTCAAAATATACCTGTTCCAAGGGCTGCCCAAGGCCGACAAGATGGAGCTGATCGTCCAGAAAGCGGTGGAACTGGGCGTCGCGGAGATCATCCCGGTCCAGATGCACCGCAGCATCGTGAAGCTGGACGGCGCCAAGGCGGCCAAAAAAGTGCAGCGCTGGCAGACCATCGCAGAAGCGGCAGCAAAACAGAGCCGCCGCGCAGTGATTCCCCTTGTTCGGGAGCCCATGACCATGGACCAGGCGATCCGCTATGCCGCCGAATGCACCGACACGCGCCTTTTGCCCTATGAGCTGCAGGAGACGGACGGCAGCACAAGGGAACTGCTCGAAGGGATCAAGGCGGGCAGCGCGGTCTCCGTCTTCATCGGACCCGAGGGCGGCTTCGAGCCCGGCGAAGTGGAGAGAGCGAAAGAAGCCGGCATTCTGCCGATCTCACTGGGAAAGAGGATTCTCAGGACCGAGACGGCGGCGCTGGTTGTCCTGTCCTGGCTGATCTACAGGTTTGAGATTTAAGATTTGTATTAAACAGGGCGTTATGTTATCATGCATGGTACGACAGGCGCAGAAACATAAAGCGGCTCTCGCCGCGAGCCTTAACGGCACAGAAGGAGATCCATGAGAGAAGCTTATCTTGATAACTCGGCCACGACCCGGTGCTTCCCGGAAGTTGTGGAACTGATGAACAAAATATATCTGGAAGAGTACGGCAATCCCTCCAGCATGCACCACAAGGGCGTGGAGGCTGAAAAGCACATCACAGAGGCCAAAAAGCAACTGGCCCAGATCCTTAAGGTAAACGAGAGGAACCTCATATTTACTTCCTGCGGGACCGAGTCCGACAATATCGCCATCATCGGCGGCGCCCTGGCCAACATGAGAAGGGGACGCCATCTGGTCACCTCTATGATCGAGCATCCCGCCGTCACAGAGTCCATGAGGTATCTGGAGTCCCAGGGGTTCGAAGTGACCTATCTTCCCGTGGACGAGTACGGAATCGTATCTCCCGACCTGGTGGAAGAGGCCGTCAGGGACGACACGATCCTGGTCTCCATCATGCACACCAACAATGAGATCGGCGCTGTGGAGCCCATCCGGGAGATCGCAAAGCGCATCAACGCCAAAAATCCCTCCGCGCTCTTTCACGTGGACGCGGTGCAGGGCTTCGGCAAGGCGCAGATCTACCCCAAGAAGTGGGGCGTCGACCTGCTCTCCGTGAGCGGCCACAAGATCCACGCTCCCAAGGGAACCGGATTTTTGTACATTGCGGATAAGATCAAGGTGAAGAACCTGATCTTCGGCGGCGGACAGCAGGGCGGAATGCGCTCCGGCACAGAAAATGTGGCCGGGATCGCAGCCATGGGGCTGGCCGCGCAGATGCTGTATCAGGATTTTGACAAGAGTATGGACAGGCTCTACGCGCTGCGCGAGTCCTTCCTGGAGTCTCTGGAGGACATCCCGGACCTGAGAGTGAACGGTCCGAAGGGAAAAAAGTGCGCGCCGCACATCATCAGCCTCACAGTGCCCGGCGTTCGCGCGGAAGTGCTGCTGCACGCGATGGAGGAGAAGGGCGTCTATGTCTCCGCGGGAAGCGCCTGCGCGTCCAATAAACCGCACACCTCGGCGACCCTGGAGGCCATCCGCCTGCCCAGGGCCTACCTGGACAACACCATCCGCATCAGCCTCTCCGAGATGACCACCGAAGAGGATATGCAGCAGGCGTCGGAGGCCTTGCATGAGGTCATTCCTTTCCTTAGAAAATATACCAGGCATTGACCGGGCTACGACACATGGAGGATTTATGAGGTATCAGTCTTTTTTAATCAAATATGCTGAAATCGGCATCAAGGGCAAAAACCGCCACATATTCGAAGAGGCGCTGGTGCGCCAGATCAAACACGCGCTTAAGCCCTGCGAGGGAAATTTTGCCGTGCACAGAACCTACGGCAGAGTCTTCGTGGAGTGCCTGTCGGAGTACGATTACAGTGAGGTGACGGAGGCGCTCAGCCGCGTCTTCGGTATTTCCGGCATCTGCCCCATCGTGGAGACCCCTGTGATCCCGATCGAGGAGCTGCGCACTGCGGCGGCCAATTTCATGAAGGAAGAGTATCCTTCTGAGACCTCCACCTTTAAGGTCCACGCGAGAAGGCTCAACAAGGAGTATCCGCTGGATTCCATGAAGGTCAACGAGGAGCTGGGCGAAGCGGTCCTCGAGGCCTGCCCCAACCTGACGGTGGATGTGCATAAGCCGGAGATCATGCTGCACGTGGAGATCCGTGAGAAAATATACATCTATTCCACGATCATCCCCGGACCGGGCGGCCTTCCCGTCGGCGTGGGCGGCAAGGCCATGCTGCTTCTGTCAGGCGGCATCGACTCCCCTGTCGCGGGCTATATGATCGCCAAGAGAGGCGTGAAGCTGGATGCGGTCTATTTTAACGCGCCGCCTTACACCAGCGAGAGAGCACTGCAGAAGGTGGTCGACCTGGCGAGTCAGGTGGCTGCCTACACGGGCCCGATCTGGCTGCACAACATCAACTTCACGGAGATCCAGCTCTATATCTACGAGAAGTGCCCGCACGATGAGCTGACTATCATCATGCGCAGATTCATGATGCGCATCGCGGAGAGACTGGCCAAAGAGTCCGAGTGCCTGGGCCTGATTACCGGCGAGAGCATCGGCCAGGTGGCCTCCCAGACGCTGACAGCTCTGGGTGTGACAAACGAGGTCTGCACACTTCCTGTCTTCCGGCCGCTGATCGGCTTTGACAAGGAGGAGATCGTCAAGGTCTCCAAGAAGATCGGGACTTTTGAGACTTCCATCCTTCCCTATGAGGACTGCTGCACGATTTTTGTGGCCAAGCACCCTGTGACAAAGCCCCGCCTTGACGTCATCAAGCGCCATGAGAAGAACCTGGACGAAAAGATCGACGAGATGGTGGAGAGAGCCATCGCCACAGACGAGATCATGATCGTGGGATCGGACGGAGCAAGGATCGTAAAGACGAGGGACGGAGAGCTCGAGGTCTGAGAAAAGGAGTAAGGCCCGCTCCGCGAGCCTTGAAGATGGGACGGGCTATCCCGCGCGGACGTAAAAAAGCCCCGAAACCGTGACGGCTTCGGGGCTTTATGATTATCACTGACGATTATCAGTACTCAGACAATATAAGGTTTGAGCGTCTCGATCACTTCGTCGGCGCCTTCCTCGGCGTGGATGTTGAGCTCGATGGGCTTGCTCAGATCGAGGGAAAAGATTCCCATGATGGACTTGGCGTCGATGACATAGCGGCCGGACACCAGATCGAAATCATAGTCAAAACGGGAAATATCATTAACGAACGACTTGACTTTATCGATAGAATTTAACGAGATCATAACGGTTTTCATAGGTGATTACCTCCTTGTGCTGTTACCTTGATTTGTTCTAATAGTAAGTTCTGGCGGGGGAAAAGTCAATGTCGTATAGAGAGAAAAAGAAGGTCGGACAGCATTGAAACGTGTAGCATTTCACAACCTCGGATGCAAGGTAAACAGTTATGAACTGGACATTATGCGGCAAAAAATGGAGGACTTCGGGTACAATTCCGTCCCCTTTGAAGAAGAGGCGGACGTCTATGTGATCAACACCTGTACAGTCACCAATATCGCGGACAGAAAGAGCCGGCAGATGATCCACAAGGCCAAAAAACTGAATCCGAATGCGGTCGTCATCGCAGTGGGCTGCTACGTGGAGACGGACCCGGAGCGCGTGGGAACCGACAAGGCCATTGACCTGGCGATCGGAAACAACAAGAAGGCGCAGATCGCGGAACTGCTCGAGGAATTTCTCGGGAGAATCGAAGAAGAAAAGGCCGGCGAGGGCCTTCGCAGGCGCACGATGGACGGCAGGACTATGACGGACCTGACGCACCGCCCCGAATATGAGGACATGCAGCTGGAGGACCCGGGACACACAAGAGCCTATGTCAAAATACAGGACGGCTGCAATCAGTTCTGCACCTATTGCATCATTCCCTATGCAAGGGGAAGGATCAGGAGCAGAAGACCGGGCGAGATCCTGAAAGAGATTCAGACAATTGCCTCCAAGGGGATCCGCGAAGTTGTTCTCACCGGGATCCACGTAAGCTCCTACGGCCTGGAGTGGGATTCGCAGACGGACGCCGTCCGATTTGATCCGCACAAGTCGGGCGCTTTTCTGCTCGATCTCATGGAGCAGATCCGGCAGGTTCCGGGGATTGAGAGGATCCGCCTCAGCTCCCTTGAGCCCAGGATCATGACGGAGGACTTCGTAAAAGGGATCTCCGCCATGCCGGAGGTGTGCCCGCACTTCCACCTCTCTCTGCAGAGCGGCTGCAACGCCACACTGAAGCGCATGAACCGCCACTATACCACGGAGCAGTTTATGGAGAGCGTGGAACTTTTGCGCCGCTATTATGAGGATCCGGCCATTACGACCGATGTGATTGTCGGGTTCCCGGGCGAATCCAACGCGGAATTTGAGGAGACGGTCCGCTTCCTTGAGAAAGTGAACTTCTATGAGATGCACGTCTTCAAGTACTCGGTGCGGAAGGGGACCGCAGCCGCGGCGATGCCGGTGCAGATCCCGGAGCCGGTCAAAGGAGTGCGAAGCGATATTTTGCTGGAGATGACGCAGAGGCAGTCCGAGGCTTTCCGCTCCGGGTTTATCGGAAAACAGGAGGAGATCCTTCTCGAGGAGAAGGTGCAGATGCCTTTCGGACAGTGTTGGAGAGGGCACACGAAACGCTATGTGGAGGGGTATATTCCCTGTGAAGGCGATACGGGCGCAGGACTACAGGAGGGACAGCTCGTTTCCGGGACTTTTGCGTCTGCGGCGGAAGGCGCGGAGGGTCTACTCTTCGTGCTGGATGACAAGGCGCAGAGTAGATGACGCGCACCTTGAAAGAGGCGCTGAAATAAGGTATTATAAAAAGATGTAAACGGACGTTCTTGTCGGGGATTTCCGTTTTCGGGGAAATGTAAACAGGTACAGGACGAGGTCGGTTATATTTTATGGATCAGAACAATAACAAAAAGTCCGGGATGGACTTGGGGAACACACAGTATTTCAAGGTGCAGCCTGACCAGGAGACGGGGGTCAAGAAGATCCTTTCCGTGGTCTACGAGGCGCTTCTGGAGAAGGGATACGATCCCGTCAACCAGATCGTCGGCTACATCATGTCCGGAGATCCAACCTACATCACCAACTACATGGGTGCGAGAAGTCTCATTATGAAGGTGGAGCGCGATGAGCTCGTCGAAGAGATCATGAACGACTACATCGAATTCAACCACTGGAAGAAGAAATAACCATAAGAGCATTGCTATGAGACTGATGGGACTGGATTTTGGCTCCAGGACGTGCGGAGTGGCGCTGAGCGACGAACTGCTCATGACTTCCCAGCCTTTGGAGATCATAAGACGCGACAGGACTAACAAGCTGCGCAAGACGCTCTCGAGGATCGAGGAGCTGTGCGTGAGCTATGACGTCGCGCTCATCGTGCTGGGGCTGCCCCTCAACATGGACGACTCCGCGGGATTTCGCGCGGAGGACACATTGAAGTTCCGGGAAGACGTGGAACGCAGGACAGGTCTGCCGGTCGTGATGTCAGACGAGAGACTCACGACTGTGGAGGCTTACGAGATTATGGACAAAATGGAGATTCGCCGGGAGGACCGCGGCCGCTACGTGGATATGATCGCGGCCAGCATCATTCTGCAGGAGTACATGGAGAATCACCGCGGCGAAATAGAGCAGATGAAGGGCTAGGAAGAATGGAAAAGATCAGTTTGGTGCCGACGGATTCCGCGCAGGCGGAGGAATATTATGTGCTGGAGCAGGTCAAGCTCGGCGGAAAGATGTATCTGCTCGTTACGGACGAAGAAGAAGGGGACGGAATGTGCCTGATCCTGCGGGATGACGCGGAAAAAGACTCCGAGGAGAGTCTGTATACCATCGTGGAGGACGAAAATGAGCTCTCCGCGGTGCTCCTTTTGCTGCGCGACAAGCTGGAGGAGCTTGGGATCGTGATCGAGGAATAACACAGGGGAGAAGATCCCCCGCCTTTCGCGAGACCGGAAGCAAGAAAAAAGAAAGAAAGAGTACAAAGATATTAATACGAACAAGACACAAGATAAGAAGATAACAGCGAAAAAATCACTAAAAAAGACAATAAAGAAATCAGCAGAAAGAAAACATAGCGAAGAGAAGCAGAAGAAGTTCAGAGGATTCAGAGGACATAATTTGAAGAAATACGTGGGTAAAGAGAAGAGACCGGACGGCCTCAAGATCATCCCCCTGGGAGGACTTGAGCAGATCGGAATGAATATAACTGCCTTCGAGTACGGAGACAGTATTATTGTAGTGGACTGCGGACTTGCTTTTCCCGAGGATGATATGCTCGGCATCGACCTGGTGATCCCGGATACCACCTATCTTGAGAACAACATCGACAAGGTAAAAGGGTTCGTCATCACACACGGACACGAGGACCATATCGGGGCGCTGCCCTATGTACTGCAGAAGATCAACGTCCCTGTCTTTGCCACAAGGCTCACGATGGGGATCATAGAGAACAAGCTCAAGGAGAAGGGCATGATGGAGACCACCCAGAGAAAGGTGGTCCAGTTCGGCTCTTCCGTGTCACTGGGCTGTTTCAGAGTGGAATTTATCAAGACCAACCACAGCATCGTCGACGCGGCAGCACTTGCCATCTATTCGCCGGTGGGCATTGTGGTACACACAGGCGACTTCAAGGTCGACTACACGCCGGTCTTCGGCGATGCGATCGACCTGCAGAGATTCGCGGAACTGGGACGAAAGGGCGTCATCGCTCTTCTGTGCGACTCCACCAACGCGGAGCGCCCGGGCTTTACGCCTTCGGAGAAGACGGTGGGCAAGACGATCGACCAGCTCTTCCAGGAGCACAATGACACGAGGATCATCATCGCGACCTTCGCCTCCAACGTGGACAGGGTGCAGCAGATCATCAATTCCGCCTACAAATACGGCAGGAAGGTCGTCGTGGAAGGCCGCAGCATGGTCAATATCATCGCGACGGCTTCCGAACTGGGCTGTCTGGATGTCCCGGACAACACGCTGATCAGCGTGGACCAGCTCAGAAATTATCCCGCCGAGCAGACGGTCATCATCACGACGGGAAGCCAGGGAGAGAGCATGGCGGCGCTCAGCCGCATGGCGGACAGCAGCCACCGCAAGATCTCCATCGGACAGGGAGATACGGTCATCTTCTCCTCCAGTCCCATTCCCGGAAACGAGAAAGCCGTCACCAACGTGATCAACAAGCTCCTGGTCAAAGGGGCGGACGTCATTTTCCAGGACGTTCATGTCTCCGGACATCCCTGCCAGGAGGACATTAAGCTGATCTATACTTTGGTCCAGCCCAAGTATTCCGTTCCCGTGCACGGCGAGTACCGCCATCTCAAGGCGCAGGCCAAATTGGCGAGGGAACTGGGCATCTCCAAAGAGAACATCTTCATCCTGCAGTCCGGAAAAGTCCTGGAGATCTGGCCGGACGAGGCCAGGATCGTGGGCCAGGTGCCGGTGGGCAACATCCTGGTGGACGGCCTGGGCGTCGGCGACGTGGGAAATATCGTCCTGCGGGACCGCCAGCATCTGGCGGAGAACGGCATCGTCATCGTGACATTTGCCATGGAGAGCGGGACGCCGAACGTGGTGTCGGCGCCGGAGATCACCTCCAGGGGCTATGTCTACATCAAAGAGGCGGATGTGCTCATGAACGGCGCGAATCTTGTCGCGCAGGGCGCTCTGTTCGCCTGCCAGGAGCGGGGAACGATCGATCGAAACCGCATCAAGGCGGTCGTAAGGGACAATCTGAGCGACTACTTCTGGAAAAAGACCCAGAAAAGGCCTATGATCCTTCCGATCATCACGGAGATCGACAAAGGTACATACTGATATTTACGGGAGGCGTGTATGAAAAAAGTGCGCACCACAATAGGAATTGTGATCGATACCATGGGAAGTCTGATCATATACGCTCTGATCGCAGGGGCGATCCTGTTCATGATCGGGCAGGCCAAGCACTATTATGAGGTCGGCTACGGGATCTTCTCCCAGCAGGGGAAGGACGCCAGAGGGACCGGCAAAGTCGTGATGTTCACTGTAGAAGAGGGAGCGTCGGCGTCTTCGATCGGCCAAAAGCTCGAAGAAGAAGGGATCGTGGAGTCCGCCAGGCTCTTTGTGATCCAGGAGAAGGTCTCCGATTACTCGGGCAAATATGTCCCCGGTTCCTATGCGCTCTCGTCCGAGATGACGACGGAGGAGATCATGAGAGTGATCTCGGGGACGGAGCCGTCCCCTTATACGCCGCCCGAGGGCGCTGAGCAGGAGGCGGAGTCCGCGGCAGCGCCGGCAGCGACGGAGCAGGCCGCCCAGGAGGCCCCGGCGGAGTGATATGACAGACTTTATAGATAAACTTGCCGCACAAAGAGAGATCGGAGAGCGGATCAGCGTCTTTGCGGAGTCGCTGCACGCGGAAGAATCCCCTGAACTGCGCATACTGGAACGAAAGGCTCTGGAGGAGGGCATACCGATCATTCGGCCTCACACCCGGGGCCTTATTCAGTGCCTTCTGGAAATGCTGGCGCCGCGCCGGATCCTGGAGATCGGAACGGCGGTGGGCTATTCGGCGCTGGTCATGCACACTTACGCGCCTGTGCCCTGCGAGATCGTCACGATCGAGCGGGACGAGGAGAGGGCAGCGGAGGCCGAACGAAATTTTGAGGCTTTTGGAGCGAAAGAGATCACATTGCTCAAGGGCGACGCGGCGCAGATCCTGCCGCAGCTGGAGGGAACCTTCGACTTTATCTTCATGGATGCGGCCAAGGGCCAGTATATCCGGTTCCTGCCGGAGGTGATCCGGCTCATGAGGCCCGGCGCAGTGCTCCTGTCCGACAACGTCCTGAAGGAAGGGGAGATCCTGGCGTCCAAATTCGCGGTGACCCGCCGCAACAGGACCATTCACAAGAGGATGCGCGAATATCTGAAAGCGATCTCTGACGAACCGCGCCTGCGGACCGTCCTTCTGGAGACCGGCGACGGGGCGGCCCTGTCGGTGCGCCGGCGAGGCGGGGAGAGCGGCGGCAGACCCTAGACCTGGCGCGGCAGTCGGGAGCCGGAGACGGCCGGCATCGCGCCGCGGCATGATAGCAGGGGATATCGAGGAATAATATGGAACAGAACAAAAACAGAAGAAAAACAGAGCTTCTTCTTCCCGCTAAGGACCTGGAGGTCTTAAAGACTGCAGTCCGCTACGGGGCGGACGCCGTCTATATAGGCGGAGAGGCCTACGGCCTGCGCGCCAAGGCGAGGAACTTTTCCGCGCAGGACATGGCGGAGGGCATTCGCTACGCCCACGAGAGAGGGGTAAAAGTGTATGTGACCGCCAATATTCTGGCGCACAACGCGGACCTCAAGGGGGCGGAGGAATATTTTGGCCAGTTGGCGGAGCTGAAACCCGACGCCATCCTGGTGGCGGACCCCGGAATGTTCACGCTGGCACAGAAGGCCTGCCCGGAGATCCCGCTTCACATCTCGACCCAGGCCAACAACACAAACTACGAGACTTTCAACTTCTGGTTCCGGATGGGGGCGGAGAGAGTCGTCTGCGCCAGGGAACTGAGCCTTGTGGAGATCAGGCAGATCAGGGACCACATTCCTCCGGACAAGGAGATCGAGGCCTTTGTGCACGGCGCCATGTGCATCTCCTATTCAGGGAGGTGCCTTCTGTCCAACTACTTTACCGGGCGGGACGCTAATCACGGCGCCTGCACGCATCCCTGCCGCTGGAAATACGCGGTCATGGAGGAATCCAGGCCGGGGGTCTACCTGCCGGTGGAGGAGAACGAGAGAGGGACTTTCGTCTTCAATTCCCGGGATCTGTGCATGATCGAGCACATACCGGACCTGATGGAGGCGGGCGTGGACAGTCTCAAGATCGAAGGGCGTATGAAGACGGCGCTTTACGTCGCCTCGGTAGGCAGGGCCTACAGGCAGGCGCTGGACGACTACTTCGAGAGCGAGGATCTCTACAGGTCCCGGATCCCGGACTACCAGGACGCGATCCGGAAGTGCACCTACAGGCGTTTTACCACCGGATTCTATTACGGAAGGCCGGATGAAAGCGCCATGGTCTACGACAGCAACACCTATGTCAACGAGGCGGTCTTTCTGGGAATCGTCGAGGAGACCACTCCCGAGGGGCGGGCCCGTATCATGCAGAGGAACAAATTCTGCGTCGGGGACAAAATAGAGATTATGAAACCCGACGGAAGAGATATTCCGATTATCGTTAATTCCATGTATAATCAGAACGGAGAGAGTGTGGACAGCGCACCGCATCCCAAGGAAATCATCGATCTCGAGCTGGGACAGGCCGCGGATCCAAACGCGCCCGTGGACATAGAGGTCGGCGATATTCTCAGGGCAGTCGTCTGCTGAGAGCCTCGCGAGTCTTAACTGTAAAAAAGGGGAATAGAGTATGAAAATCATAGTAGTAGGCTGCGGCAAAGTCGGCGCGGCCCTCATTGCGCAGCTGAGCCAGGAGGGACACGACATTTCTGTTATCGATGTAGACAGTGGCGTGGTCACGGACATTTCGAACAATTATGATGTGCTGGGACTGGTCGGAAACGGAGCCAGCCATGCGGTTCAGATGGAGGCCGGGATCGAGACGGCAGACCTTTTGATCGCCGCGACGGATTCTGACGAACTCAACCTCCTCTGCTGCCTGATCGCGAAGAAGGCCGGTGGCTGCAGTACGATCGCCAGAGTAAGAAATCCCGTCTATAACGGCGAGATCGGCTTTATCAAAGAAGAGCTGGGCCTGTCCCTTACGGTCAACCCCGAGATGGCGGCGGCAACCGAGGCAGCGCGCGTCCTGCGTTTCCCCTCTGCCGTTCAGATCGAGACATTTGCCAAGGGCAGGGTGGAGATCGTCAAGGTCAGGATCCCGGAAGGGTCCGTGCTGGACAACTGCCCGCTGGCGCAGATCCACAAGAGGACCGGCACAGACGTGCTGATCTGTACCGTGGAGAGAGGCGGACAGGTCGAGATCCCCAACGGCGCTTTCGTGCTGAAAGCCGGAGATGTCATCAGTATCGTCGCTTCCAGACAGAACACCAGAGATTTTGTCTCCAGGATCGGGCTCAAGAGCCGCAGAGTGAGGGACTGCATCATCATCGGAGGCGGCAAGATCGCTTTCTACCTCGCCCAGCAGCTGATCGAGAGCGGCATCCGCGTGAAGATCATCGAGAAGGACAGGGATCGCTGCGAAGAGCTCTGCGCAGCTCTCCCCAAAGCAGTGATCATCAACGCCGACGCGGCCAATCAGCACATCCTGATGGAAGAGGGCGTAAGAGAGTGCGAGTCCTTTGTGACGCTGACGGGAATGGATGAGGAGAACCTTTTCCTCTCTCTGTTTGCCCAGGAGTGCTCCAAGGCCAAAGTCATCACAAAAGTCGACAGGCTGGACTTTGACGAGATCATCAAGCGCCTGGACCTGGGAACCCTGGTTCATCCCAAGAACATTACCGCGGACAACATCATCCGCTATGTCCGCGCCATGCAGAACTCCATCGGCAGCAACGTGGAGTCCCTGTACAAGATCATAGAAAACAAGGTCGAGGCTCTCGAGTTCAAGATCCAGCCGGATTCGCCCGTAGTGGGGATCCCGCTCTCCCAGCTCAAAGTCAAGCCGGGCGTCCTGATCGCATGTATCACCAAGGACGGCAAGACCGCGATTCCTAACGGTAATTCCGTGATCAAAGAGGGCGACAGTGTCGTCGTAGTCACTTCTCACCTCGGATTCGGAGACATCAGGGATATCTTACGGTAACGGACAGGAGGCAGATATGAACTATTCAATTATCCGGAGAATACTGGGAGTCGTGATCCAGTTCACCGGGGCTTTCCTGGCGCTCCCGGCCCTCTGCGGCCTGTTCTACGCGGAGAAGCAGGCAATTGTCTACGCGATACTGGCCATTGTCTATTTTGTCATCGGAAAGATCATCGCTTCGATCAAACTTGAAAGCCAGGCCTACTACGCAAGAGAAGGACTTGTCATTGTCGGACTGAGCTGGATCGTCATCAGTATCCTGGGTGCGATCCCGCTCGTGATCACAAAGGACATCCCCAGCTTTACGGACGCGCTTTTTGAGACCGTATCCGGCTTTACGACGACCGGATCCAGTATCCTGACGGACGTCGAGGCCCTCAGCCACACGGGCCTGTTCTGGCGCAGCTTTACCCACTGGGTCGGCGGAATGGGCGTCATCGTCTTCATCCTGGCGGTCCTTCCCATGACCGGCGGTTACAACATGAACCTGATGCGGGCGGAGAGCCCGGGCCCTACGGTCGGCAAGCTCGTCCCGCGCATGAAAGAAACCGCCAAAATATTGTACTCCATCTACTTCGGCATCACCGTGGCGGAGATCATCATCCTGCTGATCGCGGGAATGCCCTTGTTTGACGCTCTCTGCATCTCCTTCGGCAGTGCCGGAACAGGCGGATTCGGCGTTCGCAATGACAGCTGCGCCAGCTACTCCACGCTGATGCAGGGCATCATCACGGTGTTCATCATCATGTTCGGCGTCAACTTCAACGCCTACTTCTTCATCATCCGGAGAAAATTCGGTGAAGTGTTAAAGATGAGTGAGCTGAAGGGATATTTTGGCATCATCGCATTTGCGATCATCACGATTACGATCAACATCCGGGGCATGTTCCCGTCGCTCTTCATGGCCTTCCATCACGCGGCCTTCCAGGTCGGCTCGATCATCACGACGACCGGCTTCGCAACGGCGGACTTTGACCAGTGGCCGCAGTACTCCAGGGCCCTGCTCGTCCTGATCATGTTCTGCGGCGCCTGCGCCGGCAGTACCGGCGGCGGTATGAAGGTCTCCCGAATCATGATCATGTTCAAGACCGTTTACCGCGAGATCAAGAAATACCTGCATCCCCGTGCGGTCACGAATGTCACCATGGACGGAAAGACCATGGACAGGAGCACCATCCACAGCGTGAGCGTCTACCTGACCACTTACATGCTGCTGTTCTTTATGTCGATCCTGGCGATCACAATATTTGAGAATTACGACCTCGAGACCGTTTTCACGTCCGTGGCCTGTACCTTCAACAACATCGGACCCGGCCTCTCCAAGGTCGGTCCCACCTGCAACTTCAGTATCATGCAACCGGTCACCAAGTACATCCTTATGTTCGACATGCTTGCCGGACGTCTTGAGCTCTATCCTATGCTTATGCTGGTGACGCCGGCGGTGTGGAAGAATACCTGATGTTCAGATTTCATAGTGAAGTTACTGTACCCCGCGGCTTTCGAAGGGATTCGGAGGCTGTGGGGTTTTTCTGGGGGAGCGCAGGCGATAGGATCCTGTGTGGTTACACCTGATTTGTGTATGTGGAAAGGCTCCTTAAAAAACTTTGGAAAATTTGTAAAAAAAGACTTGCCAAAACGAAAAGCTTACTCTATAATAACAATTCGTAACCGACATGAAGTCGTTTACATATATAAAGGGCTATAGCCAAACGGTAAGGCAGCGGACTCTGACTCCGTCATCTTGAAGGTTCGAATCCTTCTAGCCCTGTGGTTAATTATAGGCATCTGACAGTTGTTGTCAGGTGCCTTTCTTTTTGCTAAAAAACCCTTATCTATCAGCTTTTCTGGTATTTAACGATTCTATCTGCATTTTTCAGGTGTTAAATAATATCATTTAGTTTTCCCATGAAATTGGTACATTGGCTGGTACAGATCTTTTGTCTGTGCTTTTATCAGCTGGGGGCGACCGACGAACAGCAAACTTTTTTCATTTCGTAGGGCTGAGCCAGGCAAGTTCAGCCCGGGGATACCGACGAAAAACAAGTTTATCTCAAATCGTAGGGCTGAGCTAGGCAAGTTCAGCCTGGGGTATACCGACGAAAAACAAGTTTATCTCAAATCGTAGGGCTGAGCCAGGCAAGTTTCAGCCTGGGGATACCGACGAAAAACAAGTTTATCTCATTTCGTAGGGCTGAGCCAGGCAAGTTCAGCCTGGGGTATACCGACGAAAAACAAGTTTTTTTCATATCGTAGGGCTGTGCCAAGCAAGTTCAGCCCAGGAGTGACCGACGATTAACAAATTTTCTCCATTTCGTAGGGCTGGACGCCCCCGCGGCCCCGCAACCAGCCCCCGCGGCCCCGCAACCAGCGGGGCTGCGCCCCAAATCCCAGGCAACCACCCCAAAAACCAGCGGCCCTGCGCCCCAAAATCCCGCTTTTCTTGCCTATTTCACACAAAATCCTCCGGTAAAACTGTGCACATCTAACAAAAAATAAAATTGTATAAAAATTTGGTGACAAAATGTTAAAGAAATGTTAACATAATTACTGTAGATGTTACAATTCATTGCGGAAATGATTACCGTCATCAAAGAGATCGGAGGATACTATGAAAAAGCATACCGTCGTAGCTCTCACTTCAGCATTTGTAATCGTTGCAGGAACACTTTGTGCAGTAGGAATGCCGTCCGGGTCAAATGTGCCCGGTGCCAATGTGCAGGCTGAAAAGGTGCAGGATGCCAATCAGAGCGCCGGTATTTCTTATGATGAAGCGATCGCAGAACTTTATGCGCGCAGCACTTCTATTTCAGATCAGGAAATTCTCGATATTGCCCGTAAAATGAAACCTGACTGCACCGCCGTAGCCGATGAGCTCGGTGCTGACCAGGCCAATATAATAATCGATACTTTGTCGGATTATGAGCAGCGCAAGGTAGCTTATATGATGGGCGGCGCCGCAGAAGCTGACGACGCAGTCGTGGCGGAGTGGGACAGACAGAACGAGTACACTGCGATGAGCATTTCTTCCGCGCAGAATCTCACAAGGCTGATCCCCGGTTATACCGTTACTTCCTGCAGGGAAGAGAACGGAACGGTCGAGATCGACGTCGACGAGTGGATGACGGAAGGCTACACCGAAGGCGATCAGGATATTGAAAATGTATCCGCATACCGCTATTATTACACGGCAGTTCTGGAGAAGGACGCTGGCGGAAACTGGGATGTAGCGAAAATAACAAATACAGACAGAAATTTCGGCTGGCTTGAGGACGCGGAGATCCAGCAGGAAAATCTCGGCGACGCCGAGCTGAAGAAGGACAACCTGATGAGCTCCGATACGCAGTCGGAGACCGGCGCTTCCGAGGCCGACGCAACTGAGGCAAACGCAACCGAAGCGGCCGCCTTCGGTGGTTCCGGACTTAAGACTTCCACCCTCAAGACCTACGGCGACGGCAAGTATTCCTACAACGTGGACGCGGCGATCGCTTACGCGGACAAGTGGGCGACTTCCAGAAACCCCGAGTACAGACAGTATCCCGGCGTGGACTGCTGCAACTTCGTATCACAGTGCCTGTACGCAGGCGGCATGCCCAAGAACAAGAACTGGTATCCGGCTTCTTACGCATGGATCAACTGCAGCGGCGCGATCGATAACTTCAAGAACTACGGCACCTTCATGAGTGCCAACAGCGGGAATGTCCTCAGAGGCAACCCGGTCTATTACGACTGGAACAGCAACGGCGTCTATGACCACACGGCGATCTGTGTCGGCAAGAACAGCTCCGGCACACCGATCATTGATGCGCACACCGGCGACCACTATCACGCGACATGGTCCCTGGGAAGCAACGGCAAAAGAGCGACCATCCAGCTTCGCGGAAATGGTTCCACGAGCGGCGGCAGCAGCAGTGCAGCGACATCCGAGGGCGGCAAGTGGAAGAAAAAGAACGGCGCCTGGTATTACTACTCCTCTTCGGGAGATCTGGTAAAGGGATGGCTCAGCTATCGCGGCGACACCTACTATCTGGCCGGCAACGGCAAGATGGTTGTGGGCTGGAAAGAGATCGGCGGCTCCTGGTATTTCTTCTCTAAGGGCGGCGCCATGAAGACCGGCTTTCTTAAGATCGGCAGCAGATTGTTCTATCTGACAAGCCAGGGCAAGATGAAGACCGGCTGGGTACAGTCAGGAAAAAGGTGGTTTTACATGTGCTCCGAAGGCTACGCGGTCAAGGGATGGAGAGAAATTAAAGGCGAGACCTATTACTTTGGAAACGACTTCAGGATGAAGACCGGGCTCACGAAGATTAATGGGATGAATTACTATTTTGACTCACAAGGGCACATGACACTCGGATGGGTGACTGTCGGAGGAAAGAAGTACTTCTTCAGCCCTTCCGCAGGCGGAAGAGCGGCGACCGGTTACTGGGACATCAACGACAAGATCTATTACTTCAACTCAGAAGGCGTTTTGAACGGCTGAGATACAGGAACAGGGAATGTATACTTTTGACGGACGAATCAGATACAGCGAAGTGGACGCGGGCCGAAAGCTCACGGCGGAGAAGACGATCGACTATTTCCAGGATTGCTCTTCCTTTCAGTCGGAGGACCTGGGAGTCGGGCTCGACTATATGCGAGAGCATCACTTCGCATGGGTGATCAATTACTGGCAGATCTGCTTTGAGAGGCGTCCCGTGATGGGGGAAGCGGTGCGGACCGGCACGCAGCCCTACGAATTCAAGGGGATCCTCGGAATGAGAAATTTCATGATGGAGACTTTGGACGGGGAGCGGCTGGCGACGGCAAACTCCGTGTGGAGCCTCCTGGATATGGATAAGATGTATCCGATGCGGATCCCGGCGGAGCTGATCGAGAAGTACAAGACGGTGCCCAGGCTGGAGATGGACTACAAACCGAGGAAGATCGCGGTACCGAAAGAGGGCGGCGAGGAGCTGGAGACGATCGTGGTGCGCAGGCACCATCTGGACACCAATCAACACATGAACAATGCGCAGTACGTGCACTTTGCGGTGATGTATCTCCCCGCGGGAGCCGAGATCAGAGAGCTGCGTGTCGAGTACAAAAAGCAGGCAATGTTGGGCGACCATATAAAGCCCGTTATTTATCACCTCTCCGACGACATGATCCTTGTGAGCATGAACGGCGAAGACGGAAAACCATATGCAGCAGTGGAAATGAAGCTGCTGAAAGAGGGGACATTATGAAACTTGGAGAACTTCAGACACTTAGAGTGGAAAAAACAGTGCCGTTCGGCATTTATCTGACGGGAGAGGATCCGGAGGAGGGACGCGTTCTGCTGCCCCGTTCCCAAGTGCCTGAGGGGGTCCGCGAGGGAGACGAACTGGAGGTCTTCCTCTACAAGGATTCTGAGGACAGAATGATCGCGACCCGCAGAAAGCCCAAACTGATGCTGCACCAGGTGGGGTACCTGACTGTGCTGCAGGTGGGCAGGATCGGAGCTTTCCTTGACTGGGGGCTGGATAAAGATCTGTTGCTGCCGTTCCACGAGCAGCCGAGAGAGAGAGTAAAAGAGGGACAGGAAGTTTTGGTGGCCGTATACCTCGACAAGAGCGAGAGACTGTGCGCCACGATGAACGTATATCCTTATCTCAGCAAGGAAAGCCCTTACAAGACCGGCGACCAGGTGACGGGCATCGTCTATGAGACAAGCCGCAATTTCGGCGCGTTTGTCGCGGTGGACAGCATGTTCTCGGCCCTGATCCCCAAGCGCGAGCTCGTCAGGGACCTGCGCGTCGGCGACGTGGTCTCCGCCAGAGTGACGTCCGTCAAGCCGGACGGAAAGCTCGACCTGAGCATCCGCGAGAAGGCGCCGCTGCAGATGGACCGCGACATGGACCGGATCATGGCCAGAATGGACGCGAACGGGGGATTCCTTCCCTTCAACGACCGGGTTTCCCCGGAGATCATCCGCGAGCAGATGCAGATGAGCAAAAACGAATTCAAGAGAGCAGTCGGGCACCTCTTAAAGCTGGGCAAAATAGAGATCGGCGCCGACAGCATCCGGATCAAATAAGTGTAATCAGTGACAAAGGGGCTGTGAAAAAAGAATGG
>DGWK01000026.1 GCA_002395235.1 Lachnospiraceae bacterium UBA4260
AGATCGATCAGCTGCTCGAGAGAAAGCCCAGCGAGCTCTCGGGTGGTCAACAGCAGCGCGTCGCGATCGCGAGAGCGCTGGTCAAGGTGCCCAGAGTGCTGCTTCTGGATGAGCCTCTCTCGAACCTGGACGCGCGGTTAAGGCTCCAGACGAGAGAAGAGATCCGCAGGATCCAGAAGGAGACCGGGGTCACGACGGTTTTTGTCACGCATGACCAGGAAGAAGCGATGAGTATCTCGGACCTGATCGTTGTCATGGAAGCGGGCGTGGTCCAGCAGATCGATAAGCCCCAGCAGGTCTATGAGGACCCGATCAATCTGTTTGTCGCCAAGTTCCTCGGAACGCCCCCCATCAATGTCTTCGAAGGAGAAGTCAAAGACGGGAAGATCTATATCGGCGGAAGCGCCCTGCTGAACGTGGTTCCCGAAGCGGACTGGGAGGAAGGCAATCCGGATGCGGCTGACGGCGTCGCCCTGCAGGACGGTCCGGTCACCGTGGGCATCCGCCCGGAAGGTTTTGACCCCGAGCCGAACGGAGAGCTTCATTGCGGCCTGACAGCCGTGGAGGTCATGGGAAGAGACACGAGCATCGTCGCCACGCACGCGTCGGCTGCGACCGGCTCCATCCGCACGATCGTAGACACGGAGGAACTCAAATATGTGAGCGGGGATACAGTGAACTTCCGGATCAAACCGAGCAGGATCTATCTGTTTGACACTGCGACCGGCGCCAGAGTCCGCTGCAAATTCTCTCCGCTTCAGTGAGGAAGGAGGGCGGCGCATAATGGATAAAAACAACAATAAAGCCTGGCTGTACCTGCTCCCGGCGATGGTCTTTCTGGGCGTCTTCATGGTCTATCCCCTGTTCGACGTCGTGATCTACTCCCTGGAGGAAGGGTACAACTTCGCCTCCCAGACCTATTTTGGCATAGGTAAGTACAACTACTCGTACGTCCTGAGGGACCCGTATTTCCTGCAGGCCCTCAAGAACACGTTTATTCTGGTTATCATCACAGTCCCGCTGTCGACGGCGATCGCGCTTCTGATCTCCGTGGGGCTCAACTCGATCACGAAGCTCAAGGACTTCTTCCAGACCGTATTCTTCCTGCCTTACGTCACCAACACGCTGGCGGTCGGCCTGGTCTTCATGATCCTGTTCAAGAAGACTCCCTATTCGGACGGCTTCGTGAACCTTCTGATCACGGCCTGCGGCGGAACCGCAGTGGACTTCATCGACGGACCCTACTGGGCCAAGATGTTCGTCATGTGCTTTTACACGGTCTGGGTCGTCCTTCCGTTCAAAATATTGATCCTCACGAGCGCGCTGGCCAGCGTCAATCCCGACTACTACAAGGCGGCCAGGGTGGACGGTACCTCAAAGCTTAGGATTTTCACAAGGATCACGCTTCCGATGATCTTGCCCATGATTTTCTACCTGGTGATCACCGGATTTATCGGGGCCTTTAAGGCATATAGTGACGTGGTCGCTATTTTCGGTACGGACCTCAACGCGGCAGGAATGAACACTATCGTAGGTTATGTCTACGACATGCTGTACGGCAACAGCGGCGGTTATCCGTCCTTTGCGGCGGCGGCAGCTCTGATCCTGTTCGCGATCGTGCTGACCATCACGTGCATCAACCTGCTGATCAGCGGCAAGAACAACATTTAAAGGAGGGATCAAGATGAATCAAAATACAGATTTCTCCGCGATTGAGAGACAGGCGCAGCGAAACGAAAGGACCCGCAAGGTGGTCACTTATGTGCTCCTGACCTTCTGGGCCCTGATTGTCCTGTTCCCTTTCTACTGGATGATCCTGACGTCGGTGAAGAGCTACAGCGCGTACAACTCGGAGTATATCCCCAAGCTCTATACGGTATCACCGACCATGCAGAACTATTTTGACGCGTTTACGGCGGTACCTCTGGGGAGGTATTTCCTGAACACGCTGATCTTCACCGTGGCGACGACGGTCCTGATGATGATCGTCACCGTGCTGGCGGCCTTCGCGTTCGCAAGGCTCAAATTCCCGGGCAAAAACATCCTGTTCACGCTGTTTTTGTCGCTGATGATGATCCCCAACGAGCTGGTTATCATCACCAACTTCGTCACGATCACGAATGCGGGCTGGCGCAACAGCTATATCGGCCTGATCCTGCCGTCGGTCACTTCGGTGTTCTACATCTATCTGCTCAAGGAGAATTTCGAGCAGATCCCGGAGGAGCTCTACAAGGCGGCAAAGGTAGACGGCACCTCAGACTTCAAGTATCTGTGGAAGGTCATGCTGCCGATCTGCCAGCCTACCATGGTGACCATCGCGATTCTGAAGGTCATCGAGTGCTGGAACTCCTACGTGTGGCCGCGGCTGATCACGGACGATCAGGCCTATTTCCTCGTCTCCAACGGCATCCAGGAGATCCGTGAGAACGGCTTCGGCCGCGAGAACATTCCCGCCATGATGGCGGCCGTCGTGGTCATCTCCATACCGCTGATCGTGCTGTTTCTGATCTTCCACAAGAAGATCATGGCCGGCGTCTCGAGAGGAGGTACAAAGGGATGAAATATTTTGGAAAAATCGCGGTACTTGCGGCTGCCTGCGTCCTCTCGGGTACCTTGCTGACCGGCTGCCACGGCTCGCAGGGGAGGGCGGCGTTCGCGGTTCCCGAGCAGCTCGATGAGGGCAAGCAGATCGAGCTCACCTTCTGGGCCAAAAACGACACCAACAAGACGCAGACCAGGATCTACGAGAAGGCGATCACGGACTTTGAGGCGCTCTATCCGAATATCGACGTGAACATGCGCCTTTACACGGACTACGGCAAAATATACAACGATGTCATTACAAACATCTCCACCAATACGACCCCTAACGTCTGTATTACGTATCCGGACCACATCGCGACCTATATGACCGGCGACAATGTTGTTGTGCCGCTGGATTCGCTGATGACAGACGCGCGGTATGGCCTTGCGGGCAGTGAACTGAAGTTCGACGGGCCCTCCAAAGAAGAGATCGTCCCGCAGTTCCTGCAGGAGTGCACGATTGGCGGCACGACTTATGCGATGCCCTATATGCGTTCTACGGAAGCCTGCTATGTGAACAAAACTTTCGTGGAGAAGCTGGGGTATGAGGTTCCCGATATTTTGACCTGGGACTTTGTCTGGGAGGTGTCGGAGGCGGCGATGGCCAAGGATTCTTCGGGGAATTTCGCGGTCAACGGGCAGAAAGTCATGATCCCCTTCATCGACAAGTCCACGGACAATATGATGATCCAGATGCTGAAGCAGCAGGACGCGGGCTACTCGTCGGACAGCGGGGAGGTGCTGATCTTCAACGATGCGACCAAGGAAATCCTAAAGACGGTTGCCGGGCATGCGGCGACGGGCGCGTTCTCCACGTTCAAAATATCGAGCTATCCGGCGAATTTCCTGGATGCGGGGCAGTGTATCTTTGCTATCGATTCCACGGCGGGTGCCACCTGGATGGGCAGCAAGGCGCCGCTGTCGGACATCAGCAAAGACCAGTTTGTGGAGTTCGAGACGGCTGTCAGGATGTTTCCTCAGTACGATCCTTCTAACCCGAAGATGATTTCGCAGGGGCCGTCGGTCTGTATTTTCAACAAGGAAGATCCGCAGGTTGTGCTGGCTTCCTGGCTGTTCACGCAGTTTTTGATGAGCAATGATGTGCAGATCGCGTACTCCCAGACGGAAGGTTATGTGCCGGTGACGCTCAAGGCACAGACCTCTGAGGTGTATCAGGACTACCTGGCGCGGAGCGGTGAGGATAATGAGCTTTACTATGATGTGAAGATCAGTGCTTCCAAGCTCCTGATCGACAACGTGCAGTATACGTTTACGACGCCGGTCTTCAACGGTTCCACTTCCCTTCGCGATGCGGCGGGGCAGCTGATTGAGGATGTGACTAAGGCATCCCGCAGAAAGAAGAAGGTTGATGACGCTTATCTGGAATCGTTATTTGATGATGTCACTTCGCTTTATCGACTGGATCAGACCAGTATGGGAGCAGGAGGAGAAGGCGGGCCGGATCGGGATCTGGGGCCGCTGCCGACGGCCTCTAAGGTGCTTTTGATTACGCTGGTTGTCACTTGGACTCTGATCGGGGTGTATTATGTGCGGATGAAGAGGAAGAGTGAGGAGAAGTGAGGGGCACCCTAGAGGTGTATGGGCACCCTAGAGGTGTATGATGTGTGGCTACCCTAGAGGTGTATGAGTACCTTGTCTGGCCACCCTAGAGGTGTATGAGCACCCAGGGTGTATGCCTACCCTAGAGGTGTATTAGTCCCTAAAGGTGTATCCTAAAGGTGTATCGTGAAGGTGTATCGTGAAATATGTGTACTATTTTGGCAAATCTTCGCTATAATAGAAGTGATTTCGAAGGAGAGTCTTTTCGTAAATCACAGTAACACTTGTTGACAAAGCTGCTTTTTGCTCAAAGCGGCGGAGGACAAATTGTACTAAAACATGGAGGAAGTTATGAAAAAAGCAATTGTTATTATGTTGACCGGCGCGATGATGCTGGCAGCAGTAGCATGCGGTGGCGGCAGCAACAGCAATTCTACTCCGGCTGCGGAAACTCAGACAGAAGAGGCGAAGCCTGCTGAGGAAACAGCAGAGGCTGTTGAGAGTACGGTGCAGGAGACTGAGGAAGCCGTGGCCAATATTGCAGAAGAGGCTATCAGTTATGAGGACTATCTTGCGGCAGCAACTGATTCCGAAGTGGTCATTCAGGGAGCAATTCAGGGTAAGCAGTCTTACTATGCACAGGATGATGCCGGAACAGCTAATATTTATCTGCAGGATCAGAACGGCGGTGCATATTTCCTGTATCAGCTTCCCTGCACGGAGAAGGAATATGAGCTGATGGAAATCGGCAAAACGATCAAGGTTAAGGGCTATAAATCCGAGTGGTCCGGCGAGATCGAAGTTGTCGATATTGAAGCATGGATGTTTGTCGACGGTGATTTTATTGCCGAGGCGGAGGATGTAACAGCGCTTCTTGGTACTGATGAACTTGCGAGCAAGATGAACAAGAAAGTCATTTTCAAGGGCATGACTGTTGAGCCCAGCAAGGACAAGAACGATAATGATGTCGCATTCCTTTACGGTGCTGACGGTTCAGGAGAAAGAGGAGCAGATACTGATCTGTACTTCAATGTCTCACTGAATGGGCAGACTTATACATTCACAGTAGAGTCTTATCTCTGCGGACCTGATACTGACGTCTATAAGGCAGTTGAAGATCTTCACATCGGTGATGTTATCGATATGGAAGGTTTCCTGTACTGGTATAACGGACCGAACCCGCATATTACGGCAATTCTTGCTCAGTAATAAGATTTAGAAGAGGTGCCCCAGCTTGTTGGCTGGGGTGCTTTTTTATATTTGGTGGCGAACTACCCTAGAGGTCTTGGCCTGTCTGGGACGAACTACCCTAGAGGTCTTGGCCTCCCTAGAGGTCTTGGCCTAAACAAGGACCCTAGAGGTCGGGGAGGGTCCATGGCAGCATGGCATTGAGGAAAAACTTATGAGCAGGCATGGTTAATAGCGAGCGATCTGTCAGATCTCTCGCTCAATGTGCCAGGAGGTCATTATTTTGGCAAAATATTGCCTAAAAAGGCGCTTTAGAACTTAACGGCTTTTCTGATCACGCCGTAGGAAATGCCGGTCATTCTGTTGGCACGGCTCATCGAAATACCGGCTTTCCACATTTCACGTAGTGCCCGGTCACGCTTGTCTTTCTCCAAGGCTTGGAATTGCGTTACATTATGGCAGCCGGAAATGTTATACATGATCTCTTTGGCTTTTTCATCATTGAGGCGAGGCCTTTCGTCGTCGATGTCCATGCAGTGGTCGTTGTTAGGGGTGCAATTGAAGCTGATGAAATCTTTCCTGCTCACGAAGGATTGTACAAAACTGGCGTCAATGAGTTCATTGGCGTAGTAATTGCGAAAGCTGCTGTATTTGTACTCTTTTGGCTTCTTGCAGATTCCTGCTTTGACAGGGTTCTGGTGTACGTAACGGATGACGGTGAGGAGCTGGTTTTCGTTGTTGATCGGCCTGCTCTTGAAAGGAGACTGAAATAGACTGCCGACGCGCGAATATTTCTGGTTGTAATAGTACACATAACTAGGGGAGATGTGCTGGAAAATGCGGCCGAGGGGCATCTCACCGACTTTTAAGACGAGGTGGAGGTGATTTGTCATCAAGCAGTAGCTGAGAAGCTTGAAATCGCAGATTGATTCATATTTGCGCAGGATTTCCAAAAACTTTTCGAAGTCAGCAGCATCCTCAAAGATATCTTGTTTATTGATACCGCGGATTGTGATGTGATAAATGTCAAGTGGGCTGATTTTGCGTTTGGGAGTTGCCATAGATGTGACCTTTTATCCTTTCTTTTGTAGACAGTTGTACAGTATTAGAAATAAAGACAACATTTTGTGAATTGAAGATAATAGTGTTAGTGATGAAGCTTTGCAGAGAAGCCTGCAGAAAACTTAAAGAAATCAAGTACCTTATAGCTAGTAGTTGAGCTCAGGCACTATGAAATGAGAAGCTGCGCCTGCCATAAAGAAGAAAGACGGCGTCAGATCTGATTCTGATATGTTATCACGGATTTTTTGGGGGTTCAAGGATAAAAATGGGGAGCTGCTTAGATGCCTCGACCTCTAGGGTGTCTCTACCTAGGGTGCCTCGACCTCTGGGGCAATGGGAGTAATTTAGGAGCTTTAGGGTTATTTGAAGAGGTTTGATGTATAATTTAAGAAAACCAATAAATTCTGAAGGAGAAAAATATATGAATGTTGCGGAAACTCTTGAAGCACTCAGAAAAAGGGCGCTTTGTGATCCGGCGCTGAAAAAGGCTTTGCTGGCAACCAGGGATCATCCTAACTCGTTGGGGGAGTTTTGCAGGATCAGTACAGAAGCCGGTTTTCCTCTTTATGATATGGACATCATTGAATATGGTGAGTTTTCTTATGCTTCCATGAGGCGCAGCACAAACGGTGGTGGAGAAAATTCACCGCTGTTAGATGGGGAAGATGATGCCTATGAGATTTTTTTATATGAACTGGAACGAGGATAGATACCCTAGAGGTCTTTAGATGCTAGAGGTCTTTAGATGAGGTCAGATACCTTATGTACAGATACCTCTGAGGTATATACAAAGGTCAGATACCCTAGAGGTCTTTAGAGGAAAAGACACCTCTGAGGTTATTTATAGTACTGAGGTTATTTATAGTAGGGATATGAGGAGAGGAAAATATGAAATTTTTGCAAAAGCTTGGCAAGGCAATCATGCTGCCGGTAGCCTGTCTGCCGCTGTGCGGCATACTGATGGGTCTGGGGTATCTCATGTGTCCTGCCACGATGCAGGGCGGTGAAGCCGCAGGATTTATACCGATGCTGGGAGTGTTTCTTGTGAAAGCGGGCAGCGCGCTGATAGACAACATCGCAATCCTGTTTGCAGTGGGCGTCGGTGTCGGAATGGCAGACGAAAGGGATGGCACGTCTGCGCTCGCTGCGCTGGCTTCCTGGCTCATGATTACGACGCTGCTCAAGCCTGACAATGTGAAACCGTTTCTGGAGCTGTTTTCTGTCGGCGAGGAGACGCTTCTTGCATTTGGCAAAATAGAGAATCCCTTCATCGGCATCCTGGCCGGATTGATCGGAGCTTCGAGCTACAATCGGTTTAAGGATACGTCGCTCCCCGAGTGGCTGTCTTTCTTCAGCGGCAAGCGCAGCGCGGTCATTGTATCCGGAATCGCTTCCGTGGTGGTTTCCGCTATTTTGATGGTCGTATGGCCGACGCTGTTCGGCGCACTGGTCAAAATGGGACTTGCAATCGTCGGGATGGGCAACATCGGTGCGGGCGTTTACGCTTTTTTGAACCGACTGCTGATTCCGGTCGGGCTGCATCATGCGCTTAACAATGTTTTCTGGTTTGAGACGATCGGGCTGGGCGATATCACGCATTTCTGGGCCGGGGAGACTTCCGCGGATGTGTCGTGGTCGCTCGGAATGTACATGTCGGGGTTCTTCCCGTGCATGATGTTCGGCGTTCCCGGGGCGGCGCTCGCTATTGTGCACTGTGCCCCTAAGGAGAAGCGGAAACAGGTCATCGGAATGGTCGCTTCCACCGCAATCTGTGCTTTTGTCTGCGGCATTACGGAACCTTTTGAATTCATGTTCATGTTCGCTTCGCCGGTTCTATATTTTGCCTATGCGCTTTTGTACGGAATTTTCAGTTACATAACTGTGCTGAGCGGGTTTCGGGCAGGGTTTGCATTCTCCGCAGGCGTGACGGATCTGGTATTCTCAGCCTCGCTCCCGGCGGCGCAGAAAACCTGGATGATCATACCTTTAGGGTTGGATGCGTTCGTGGTATTCTATCTGGTCTTCAGGGTGATGATCACGGCGCTTGATCTCAAGACACCCGGCAGGGAGGAGAGCAGCGGCGCAGATGAAGAAAAGTCTGCAAAAGCGGCGACAGCTTCGGCTGCGGCTGAAGTTGCCAAGTCGGACAAAAAAGAGAACGCCCAGGAGAACGGCAGAGAAGATACCATAGTGGAAGGCTTCAATTTGAATGCAATTCTTGATGGACTCGGCGGTAGGGAGAACATTCAGACATTGGACAACTGCGTCACAAGGCTCCGTGTTGAGGTGAAAGACTCGGATGCTGTCAATGAAGGCATGCTAAAGGCAGCCGGTGCTAAGGCTGTGGTCAGACCGGGGGCGGGCAGCGTACAGGTCGTGATTGGGCTCAAAGTGCAGAAAGTGGCGGATGAGTTGAGAAAGATGATTTGATAGAGACACCTCTAGGGTATCTGTCCGGTCGAGATAGAGACACCTCTAGGGTATAGAGACACCAGGGTTACAGATACCTCTAGGGTAGTTCAACAGTTCAACACAACAAATAAGCTCTCCGGAGAAACTTGAGAATTTCAAGTTTCCCCGGAGAGCATTTTTTGTATGTTGGCTTCGGTTGGGTCGACGCTGTAGGGCCATTCAATAAGGCGAACCTGGTTTGCAATGCAAAGTTCTCTTTTTTGACTGTCCAAAAGCCTGCGCTGCGCCAGCGCCTCCTCTCCGCCGAAGAATTCGACAGGAAGGTAGTGTTGGACGCCCTGGTATTCGATCGCGGTCCTGAGGGAAGGGATATACAGGTCCAGGCTTTGGCGGCCGAGCCACTCGGGGCGGTATTGGTAGAGCGTATCGGGATGGCGACCGCGTACTGCATGGAACAGGGTCAGCTCGTGTTTCCACTTCGGGCGGATCACGTCCTCGGCGGTGAGTTTGGTCCTGATCTTAGTTCGGGCCAGGCGCCAGTTTGTGCGGAGGCCGTCTTTCTCCTCGTAGAGAGCCAGGTCGGCGTACCACCACTGAAAGAAGGGCATGATGACCTTGGTGAGGCTCAGGAAGAATTCGAGCTCTGAGGTAAAGTATCCGCACTCCAGGATGTGATCGATATTGCGTCTGACGTGGACTGTTTTGACCGGGTTGTGGTGAAACGGGAGGTTCCCTTGATATTTTGCCAGGCGATCGGGGAGGTAGGGAGAGCGGAGCACAGTTCCGCCTTCCCACAGATGATCGTGATACCAGGGAAGCGAATAATCGTACAGGGAATAGCCGCCGAAAACCTCCTGCGAAGTGTTCGTGTAAAGCAGGTGGTACATCAAAAGGACGGTGTCCATGTCACTCTTGTCAAAGACGGACAGATAGTGGACTTTTTCTTCGTCCGGGAAGAGGCTGCGGACAGGTTTGAAGACCTCTGCCTTTTTACAGACTTCCGCTATGACAAAAAATTGTGAGACGAAGCTCTCGGGAAACAGGAAGCAGGCTTTGCGGTCCGTGTCTAGATCGGCGAATTGGGCCATAAAGGCGTCCACATATGGGTTGGTGCGGGGGACGGCATCGGGGCCGGTTTCGGAATTTGCAGCTGCCTGTTCGATCAGCTTCATGGTTGCATGGCGGTAGGAAAGATCCGACCAGGATAATTGTACGAGAAATCGATCATAGTGGCCTTCTATATACTCCTCACGGAGTTCGTCAAAATCTTTTTGATAGGATTCGTGCTCTTCGAGAAGTTCGTCGAGTGTGGCGAAAGTACTCATTCTATGGTGCTGCGGGTAACGATCCCATAGCATTTTGAGGCGGTCGAAGGTATATGTTTCCTGCGGCCTTGTATGGATGGGTGGGTACATGGGGGCTCCTCTCTGTTTTGGCTCTTGAAGATAGTGTACGAAATGGGGTGTGCATTTGTTTGTACACACCCTAGAGGTCTCCGATACCCCAGAGGTCTTTGATACCCATAAGAAAGAATAGTATAATTGAGGGAAGAACATCAAAGTGCAGAACAACAGCGCGGAATACCATACACATCGGACGGGAGCGCCGCAGAGGCCCTGAGCGGGAGCCTTTCAAAGCGGCCATTTCATGGAGGAGTAATATGAGCAGGCTGAAAGAACTCAGAAAAATCGTGGATGCGGAGTTGAACAGGATGGAGGACGCGGACAAGCGCATCAGCGCGGTCAATCATCTGTACGGGGTATCCCTGGCAGCGACAATGATCGCCAAAAAACGCGGGCTCGACCCGGAGCTGGCCGCCATGGCGGCTATGATGCACGACCTTGCAGCCTATAAATCGGGGTCGTACGATGACCATGCGCACAGGGGGGCTGTGCTGGCGAGGGATATTTTGGCAGAGCTCGGGAAGACGGATGAGAAGGAGACGGATCTGATCTGCTCGGCGATCTATCACCATGACGACAAGCTCGTTGTGGACGACCCTATGGATGAGGTGCTCAAGGATGCGGATGTGATCCACCACTGCATGAACGATCTGGCCAAAACAGTAAAAGAAAAAGAGAGAGCGCGGTTCGCGGCGCTCTGTGAAGAGTTCGGGATGTGAGGGGAGAGGTTCTATGATTCTTTATCACACGGGGTATCAGGAGATCCGTGAGCCGAATATTCATCACGGCAGGGTCAATGCTGATTTCGGGCAGGGCTTTTACATGACTGCCAACGAGAAATTCGCGAGAAGATGGGCGCGGGTGCGCGCGGATGCGCAGACCATTGTCAATGTGTACGACCTGGATCTGACGGGGCTGACAGTGCACCGCTTTGAGAGGAATGAGGAGTGGTTTGACTACATCTTCAGAAACAGAGCGGCAAGGCCTGACCGGCTGCCGGACGCGGATGTGATCATCGGGCCGATCGCGAACGATACGATCTACGATACTTTCGGGATTATTACGAGCGGACTTCTGCCCGCGGAAAAGTCGATGAGACTGCTGATGATCGGACCATGCTACGAGCAGATTGTTGTCAAAAGTCAGAGAGCGGCAGATCAGCTGGTGTGGCGGGAGGGCAATGTTTTGACAGAACAGGAAGTGGCCGGGTACCGCGAGATCGTCGCACAGGAAGAGGAGGAGTACCAGAGGCTGTTCGCCGAGGAGATGGAGAGGATGTAGGGGAGCGTGCGGACGCTGCAGAGGCAGGGGAGCCTGCCTTGTGTTTGGGGCCCACAGAGTGAGCCGGGGAGCCGGTGCGCCGCGCCGCCGCGCTGTGTGAATTATTGGCTTAAGTGGGGAATTCCCACCGAGTTATACTTGTAGTGTAAAGTGCGGCGATTCGGTTGACTCTGAAATAACAGTTTGATAGATTATGACTCAGGAAGTGCCTGTCCTGCTGGTTTTGCCATGCAGAAAAGGCACTTTCTTTGTTTTTGAACATGAGGAGCTACCCTGAAGGTGTGGCCTACCCTGAAGGTAGGACCTTAAAGGTAGGGCTGCAGTTCATGACAGAAAAAAAGGAAGCCATCTTGTCGGGTATGTCCTGCATATCCGGGTGGAAATAAATGAACAGGCTGCAGGACAGGCAAATCGGCACAGGCACGCCGACTGATCCGGCAGCCGCTAACAACAACATACCCTAGAGGTGTCGAGACATCGAGATACCCTAAAGGTGTCTATACCTCTGAGGTACTTTTATCAAAACAGGCATCAGAAGTCCCGCAAGCGGCTGCACAAAAAAGGGACCTGGCGTCGGAAAGGAGAAGAGATGGATTTTGCAATAGCAGCAAAAATGAACAGCAGATTGACTCGTACTGAGAACGGAGCACTCGCTCTCAACACGACAGGCAGCGCAAGGCTCGATTTGTTTGCAACGATCGGAGCTCTGCGCGACGCGGAAGAGGCCAGAGTGTGCCATCTCTTCTCTGAAGCTTACAGAGAAGATCCGCTGTTCGCGACAAAGATTGCTTTCTATGCCCGCGACGCCCGCGGCGGACTGGGCGAGAGAAAGGTGTTCCGTACGATCATCAGATTTTTGGCCATGTATCATCCTGAGGCGATCCGCCCCAACCTGGACCTGATCGGCGTGTACGGCCGTTACGACGACATGTACTGCCTGATCGGCACTCCGATGGAGGGCGAGATGTGGGCCGCCATGAAGGCGCAGTTTGAGAGGGATAAGGAGGCACTGGCCCAAGGACAGGCCATCTCCCTGTTGGCAAAGTGGATCAAGACGGCCGACGCATCTTCGACAAAAACTCGCGCGCTGGGTATCAGAACCGCCCGCGAGCTCGGCTATGATGTGTACACATTTAAGAGAATCGTGCGCGCTATGCGCCGCCAGATCGGCATCGTCGAGGCGCTTATGTCCGCGGGACGCTGGGATCAGATCAAGTATCCGGAAGTACCTTCCAGGGCAATGATGATCTACCGCGACGCATTTATGAGACATGATAAAGAGCGTTTCAGCGAGTTTGTAAATAAGGCAGTAAGCGGTGAGGCGAAGATCAATTCTGCAGCTCTGTATCCTTATGACATTGTCATGAAGGTTATGAGCGAGGGATGGGGAAGGGTAAAAGAGGACCCTGTCCTCGAAGCCCAGTGGAGACAGCTCCCCGACTATGTCGGGAAAGAGGTGAATGCGCTGGTGATCGCGGATACATCCGGTTCCATGACAGGCCGCCCTATTGCGACTTCTGTGGGGCTGGCGGTCTATTTTGCAGAGCGTAACAGAGGGGCATTCCACAACCTGTTCATGTCCTTCTCGGCATCTTCCACGATTCATGAGCTTAAGGGCACTACTTTGGCGCAGAAGATCTCCGGCATTGACATGTCTGACTGGGATAACAACACCAACCTTGCGGCGGCGCTGGACCACATCCTGGAGATCGGATGCAAGTACCATGTAAGCCCTGACGAGATGCCGAAGACACTGATCATCATCTCCGACATGGAGATTGACTGGTGCACAGGCAAGGAGTGGACCTTCTACAAGGTCGCTATGCGAAAATTTGCCGCGCGCGGCTACGTGATTCCGAACATTGTTTTCTGGAATGTCGCGAGCCGCCACGATGTTTTCCACGCCGACAAGACACGCATGGGCGTGCAGCTGGTCAGCGGCCAGTCCGCGGCGATGTTCCGAAACGTGATCGCCTGCATCGGCATGGATCCCGTCACGGCGATGGAAAAGACAATTAATTCGGAAAGATATGAGGCTGTAACTGTGGAGGGAATATAAGGGGGCTCGGAGGGCTTGAGCGTATGCGAGGTCTTGGAGGGCCTGAGTGATCAGGCCTTCCGGGATTATCAGGAGCCGTCGGA
Organism: Lachnospiraceae bacterium UBA4260; assembly: GCA_002395235.1. Lineage (GTDB taxonomy): Bacteria > Bacillota > Clostridia > Lachnospirales > Lachnospiraceae > CAG-791. Next base: position 13,632 of record DGWK01000026.1, read on the forward strand.
CCGGCAGCATCCCTCCGGATACAGCAGATTTGGAGGTAAATTATGTTTAAGAGTCCGACTTACGGCAAACTGGATTTTGACCGTATTCCTGACAAAATATTGAAGTTCTACACGGACCACCTGAAGTACGAGTCGCCCATGCAGATCATTATCGGTACTGACTCTCAGAATTTTGACACGACCAAAATAGTGTCCGTCATAGCAGTGATCTGCGAGGGGCACGGCGGCATCTTCTTCTACGAGATCACGAAGCAGCCGCTGATCAGAGACGTCAGGACCAAGCTCCACGTCGAGACAAACGACAGCCTGCGCGTTGCACAGGCGCTGGTGGAGATCCTGGAGGGGAGCAAGGCGTACGAGGAGATGTACCTGAACTGTCCGATCGCGATCCATATCGACGCGGGCAACAGCACCAGCGGCAAGACGAGGGAGCTCATCCCGGAGCTGGTTGGCTGGATTAAGGCGTGCGGCTACGACTGCAGCGTCAAGCCGGAAAGCTTTGTGGCGAGTACGATCGCGGACAGGCTCTCCAAGTGAGAAGTCGCTAAGTGAGATGTCTCCAAGGAAGGAGTTTCCGGGCGGCATGAAAAACGGGCGGCAGGAAAAGTTAGATTGAGACGAAAGCAGACCCCGGGCGCCGGATGGCGCCCCGGGTCTTTTTTTGGTGCCGGGAGATCTCTGGGGTATTGGGAGACCTTTAGGGTGTCCTGGACCTCTGTTGGGAGACCTCTAGGGTGTCCTGGACCTCTAGGGTGTCCTGGACCTCTAGGGTGTCGGGAGACCTCCAGGGTGTCGGGAGACCTCCAGGGTATCGGGAGACCTCTGGGGTATCGGGAGACCTTTAGGGTATCGGGAGACCTTCAGGGTGTCTTAGACCCAAGGGTAGCTCATTTGCAGAAAAAAAGTGTATAATGGTAGAAATCAGCATACCGGTTCGTAAAATGAACCTGAAAAAAGGAATAGTGATTTTGGAAGGATGGTACAGTATGGCTTTTGTAATTCTCATTCTTATGGCCTTTTTCTGCCTGATCTACCTTAAACAGCAAGTTACAAAAAACAGCGTGAATTCCGGCTCACGGGATCCGGTCATCAAGAAAATTCTCTCTTATTACAAAAATCTGAGAGAGCATCAATCAGAAATCCAAACGAATGCATTCGCAATCGGATATGCCAAAATAGAGAGAAAAGGAAACCTCGAAGATAACAGTGATCTGATGGCTGTGCGTATTCTTGACGATAAAGGGGCGCGCAGGGAAGGCGCAGAGAAGCTGGGCATGGAGGTCATTCAGATTAAGGATCGATATTTTTATCAGTTCACTGTGGAACTTGATTCCAAAATGGCAGACGCTGAGCTCAGTGCTTTACTCCAAAGGACAAAGGAGAAGATAGAGGAGAGGTATCCGGACGATTTCGTTGGTAATGCGGTGGGGTATATTACTGTTGTTATCGACGGGAAAAAGGTAATGGAGCATCTCGGCTAAAAAAAAAGCCCGCAAAGCGAGCCTATTTTTGGGTGTACAGACACCCCAGAGGTACAGACACCCCAGAGGTATAGACACCCTGAAGGTATAGATACCCCAGAGGTGTCATTCAGACATCCACAGGAAATTCATGAAATCCGGAACCTGTTTCTCCCAGCAGGCTTCATTATGCTCACCATCAGGCTGGCAGTAGAGTCGTGTGACGGCTCCTTTTTTGCGAAGGAGATTGTCGACTTTGCGGTTGGAGTTGGTAAGGAAGCTGCAATAGCCTGATTTTGGATCTGTGCCGCCTTCTTTCTCTCCCCAGGAGAGGTAGACCCGCGTGTCGGGATCGATCTGACTGTGGAAAATATCGTCCATGAGCGGCTGCATGACCATAAATATGGAAGATGAGACGCAGGCTGCCTTGGAGAAGACGGAGTTGTATTTAGTCACAGCGTAAAGGGACATGAGACCACCCATGGAAGATCCGCCGATTGCCGTCGCCTCCCTCGAAGGCCATGTACGGAAACGGGAATCAATATAGGGCTTTAGGCTCTGCGTGATCCAATCGAGGGTCTTGTCGCCTTCGCCCTGAATACCTATTCCCATGAGCTTTGTATTGTAAGGGCAGTACTCGTCAAGTCGATGGTTTCCCTCGTGAGAGCATTCTATCCCGACGATGATCATGTCCTTGGCCCAACCGACAAGAAATTCACGCAGTCCCCAGGATTTACCGTAGGTCGCGTCAGAATCATAGAACAAGTTGTGCCCGTCCCAGAAATACATAACGGGATAACGGTCCCCGGATACGTCATACTGATCGGGAAGATAAATGTGAAGGGTACGCGGCTCAGCAGCCGGTGCATACCAGACGGAATCTTTAATAACCATTGATTGTTCTCCTGAATAGGCAGCTCATTTCTTGAGCTCTGATAGATAAAGTTGTTAGTTGTTGACTCGAGGCATAACTTTATCAGCTTGTTAAAATAAAATCAATGGTCACATTGGTCAAATTTGAGAACATACCTCTAGGGCAGTTCGTCCACTAAGGCAGTTCGTCCAATTTGAGGGCATACCTCTAGGGTAGTTTGACCGGAGGCAGGGAGACCTCTAGGGTAGTATAAACAAGAGTAGTCTTAACAAATAGTGGAGGTACAGCCATGGTAGTCAACTATGAATTCCTCGACAAGGAGCCCATGGACAATCTGATCACATGCCTGAACTTTAAAATAGACAAGGTGGTTTATCTGGGATTTCAGAAGGATATTGAAAGATTCAGAAAAAGTCTGGAGAAATTCCTGTCAAAATATTGCGGCATAAAGGAAGTGGCTTTTAAGGCAGTGCCAAGATATGATCTGCACACCGTCTTTGAAACTCTGCGCGCGGAAGTCTTGCGGGAGAAGGAGAATGGGAACCAGGTATATTTTGACCTCACAGGTGGGACTAATCTGGTGCTTGCGGCCTTCGGCATGCTCTCGAAGGAGATGAACACGCCAATGCACATGTTTGATGTCGCCGAGGATTGGCTGATCGAACTTAACGAGGATACGGTTTCCGGTATAAGACAGAACGTCGAGATGCGAAAAGTACCGCTGACGCTGGACATGGTCATCGAGATGCACGGCGGTGCGATCAATTACAAAATGCAAAAGGGGAGCAAGGAGCTCAGCGACGATGAGCTCGCGGCGGACGTTGAGAAGATCTACTCGATAGGCGTCAAGTATTGGGAGTACTGGAATCCCTTTTCGGACCTTCTTGAAAAGCTGTTCAGCCCGCCATCCAATACGCTCACCGTCTCTAAGAGCATGCCGTTTGTTCAGAGAATGATCAACAAATCCGGCACAAAGCTCGTTTCGGTCAAAGTATTCAGCCAGATCGCAGGAGAACTGAAGAAGGCGGGGATCCTCTCGGACGTCAGCAGGACGAACGATAAATACACGATCACATATAAAAATGAAGAACTCAAAGAAATTCTGTGGGAGGGCGGCACCATTCTGGAATTGCAGACATACCTTGAAGAGAGTGTGCGCAGTGATGTCTGCCGCGTCGGCGTACATTTGGACTGGGACGGCGTGATCCACAAAGGTTCGGGCGTCGATCTGATCAATGAGGTCGATGTTTTGACCTTAAACGGGAATGTGCCGACCTTCATATCGTGCAAGAGCGGCAAGATGAACTATACGCAGATTCTCCATGCGCTCTATGAACTTGACACGGTTGCGAACCGGTTTGGCGGCAAATACTGCAAAAAAGTGCTGGTGACAGTGCAGCCCGTCAGGGGAGTGTATCTGGAGCGGGCCAAAGAGATGAAGATTGAAGTGAGAACGGCCCGGAAAATAACTACCCCAGAGGTGTGATTTGGGGGTGTCGAGATACCCTGAAGGTGTCTAGGTACCCTGGAGGTGTCGAGATACCCTGGAGGTGTTCGGATGCCCTAAAGGTATGTTTTTGATTTTGGGTTTTCGTATACAGGAATTATGATATACTAAGCAGGTAGAGGCTCTAGAGCCAATGACCGGCGGTTAGCCTTGCGGTGATCGGAGTCAGTGGCCGGCAGCATCACTGAAAGGAGACAACGAATGTACAAAGAAGAGATCACACATTACAGTGCGTGCCTGAGCAGGGACATGCACATTATGATATACGGACATGGCGGAGTGCCGTTTCTGGCTTTTCCTACGCAGGATTCCCTCTGCCACAACTATGAAGATTTCGGGATGATTAATGAACTGAGCGATTATCTGGAGAGTGGAAAGATCCAGTATTTTGTCGTGGATACGATCGACAAGGAGAGCTGGTCGGAGGGCGACTGGGATCTGGGCCGCAGAGCCTGGAAGCAGGAACTGTATTTCCACTATATCGTGGACGAAGTGATGCCCATCATCCTGGAGAGGACCGGAGGCAAGCTTCCCATGACGACCGGCTGCAGCCTGGGCGCAAACCACGCAGTGCTCACTTTGCTCAGAAGGCCGGATCTGTTCTCCGGGTGCCTGGCGCTCTCGGGCGTGTATGACAGCAATGTTTTCTTTAAGGGCTGGATGAACGAGACGCTCTACGACAATTCGCCGGAGTGCTTTCTGCCCAATATGTCTCCCGACCATCCCTATATCGATGAGTACAATCAGAAGCAGATCATCATCTGTGTCGGCCAGGGCGCGTGGGAAGAGGACGGCGTCCGCTCTCTGCGCTATCTTGAGAGTGTTTTCCGCGAGAAAGGGATTGGCGCCTGGTGTGATTTCTGGGGGTATGACGTCAACCATGACTGGCCCTGGTGGTTCAAGCAGATGCGGTATTTTATCCCAATCATCCTCGAGAGATGGGGCATGCAGTAAGCGCTGAATCGATCGTGCAATCGGCCGACCGGGGGTCCGACCGAAAAAAGATTCGGTCGGCCGGGAATCCTACCAGTCGGGAATCCGACCCGCCGGAAATCCGCCCGAAAAAAGAATCCGACCACCGCAGGAAAGCCGGACAGGGCGCGGTATATTTTGACACAAAATCTATAGAAATTTATATAAGGAAGGTGCCACTATGAACTTTATTTTCATTTCGCCCAACTTCCCCCACACCTACTGGAACTTCTGCGACCGTCTCAAAAAGAACGGCGTAAATGTTCTGGGCATCGGCGACGCGCCGTATGACGGTCTGGAGGACGGACTCAAGGGTGCGCTGACGGAATACTACAAGGTCGATTCCCTCGAGAATTATGACCAGGTGTTCAGGGCTGTCGCATTCTTCTCTTTCAAGTACGGCAAGATCGACTGGATCGAGTCCCTGAATGAGTACTGGCTGGAGCAGGACGCGCGCCTGCGCACGGATTTCAACGTGACGACCGGCATTCAGAGCGACCGCATCAGCTTTATCAAGGAGAAATCCCTGATGAAGAAGCTCTATCAGGACGCAGGCATTCCGACGGCCCGCCAGAGCAAAGTCACGACCCGCGAGGCCGCGCTGGAGTTCATCGATCAGATCGGCGGCTACCCCGTGATCGTCAAGCCCGACATCGGCGTGGGCGCCAACGACACCTGGAAGCTCAATAATGACGAGCAGCTGAACAAGTTTTATGACAATCTGCCCGCCGTTCCTTATGTCATGGAGGAGTTCATCGTCGGCGACCTGATCTCTTATGAGGCCATTCTTAACTCCAAGTTTGAACCGCTGTTTGAGAACATGACCACATGGCCGACGCCGATCATGGAGATCGTGAACGACGACCTGAACCTGAAGTATTACACCAATCCCGATGTGCCCGAGAAGCTCCGCGAGATCGGCCGCAGGACTTCCAAAGAGTTCGGCGTCGACCGCCGCTTCGTGCACCTGGAGTTCTTCCGCCTGACCAAAGCCCGCAAGGGTCTCGGCAAGAAGGGCGAGTACGCAGGACTTGAAGTCAACATGCGCCCGCCGGGAGGCTACACGCCTGATATGATGAATTTTGCGCACTCCACGGACGTCTATCAGATCTACGCGGACATGGTGGCTTTCGACGAGAGGCATCTGCCCGAGTCCGACGACAAGTACTACTGCGTTTACGCGGGCCGCAAGGACGGACATAATTATGTGCACACGCACGAAGAGATTATGTCAAAATATGGAACAGCCATGGTCATGCAGGAGGAGATGCCTCCTGTGAACTGGCCGCAGATGGGACGTGTCATGTACACGGTCAAGCTCAAGACACTCAAAGAAGTGAATGCATTTATCAGTTTTGTACACGATGAGGTGTGACAATAGGGAAGGATCCGCCGGCACGGTTTGTGCCGGCGGATTTGTGTCACGGGGACGTATCCGCTGACACAAAATGTGTCAGCGGATACGTCCCCGTGACACAAATGGCGCAAACAGGCGCCCCGTCTGACCAAGACGGGGCGCCTGTTTCAATGGACTTGAATTGAATCGTAATTGAATCGTAATCGAATCGTCCTTCTGTTATTCTTCCGAATTAGCGGCTATGTAGTCGCGCGCGTGCCCGAGGATGTTGCGAAGTTCGCGCAGCACACCGAGCTGACTGTAGGAGCGCTCGACAATGTCGGCGGCCTCCTTCATCTCGGGGCGGGCATTGGAGACAGTGGCCGCGACGCCGGTCTCCTTGAAGGCGGAGAGGTCGTTGAGGTTGTCGCCAAAATAGACGGTCTCCTCCTTTTTGATCCCGAGGTATTCCTGCAGGAGCGCGTAGGCCTCGCCTTTGCCGGCTTCCCGGGGCGTGATGTCCAGCCACCAGGCACCGGAGATGACCATGGAGAGGTGCGCAAAGCGAGGGTCATTCCTGAGTCCTTCTGTGGAGGGCTCAATGGAAGTGGGATGGAAGATCGCGAATTTGGTGATGCTATCCATGGGAAGCTTTGTGACGTCGTCCACGTTTTGGATGTCGTAGTGGTAGCTGTCGCGCATCAGGGTGTAAAGGCGGCTGTTTTCGCCGGCTTCCGTGTAGCAGGTCCCGGGCGTCTCCATGACAAAGTCGGCGCCATCGATCCCCCGGATCGCCTCAATGATGGGAAGAAGGATTTCCTGATCCAGGGTCCAGCAGTGGAGGAGCTCTTTTTTGGTGCGGACGACCGTGCCGTTTCCGGAAATAAAGAAGATGTCGTCAGCCACCGGGCGGAAGAGGTCGAGCATGCTGGCGTACTGCCGGCCGCTGCAGGCGCAGAAGCGAATGCCGACTTCCTTGAGGTCCTCAATGACCTTGAAGTACTCGGGATTGATCTTGTGGGAACTTTCTTCGACGAGGGTCCCGTCGATATCACTTGCAATTAATTTGATCATAATTCTTTCTCTTTTGTCTGTTTAGATTTGCCTCAGTTAACAAAGCCATTATACAATCAATCGCTTGGAATTAACAAGGTATTTGCATGGCCCGGCACTTGTAATGATGTCGGTGGAATCACGTCTTCTTAAACGTAAGTTAAGATAGCTGAGCAGAGTAAGATTTCGCTCAGGATGGGCAGGCAAGGCCTGTCGGCGCAGCGGCTCGGGTTCTACGGGCAAGCCGACCGGGCCAAAATATAGCCAAAATACAGAACAGGAGTGTAATAAAGATGAAAGATAAAAATATTGTAATCGCTATTTTAGCAGGATCCCTGATCGCCCTCGCCGCGTGCGGCAGCGTCAACCAGCCCGCCGGGAATGATGCGCCGGCGGAGACAACAGTAGAAGCGAAAGCAGAGACAGAGGCAGAGCCTGCAGCTGCCGCGGAAGCCGAAACGGAGCAAACTGTGGGGATGCCCAATCCCTGGCATGAGACCACCGACCTGGAAGAGGCCGAAAAAGGGTCCGGCGTGGACTTCGACCCGCCCGTGGAGGGCGCGCTGCCGGAAGGCTTCGATCTTTTGACATATCGCTATACGGAAGATATTTTCGAGGCGGTCTATCAGAAGGGTGACGAGCAGCTGGTCATCCGCGTATCCACGACTCTGAGCGGAGTCGAGTTGAGCGGCGATTACAACAAGTACAGCAAGGAATGGGAAGAGAACTTCAAGGGCCTTGTCGTCAAGTGCCACGGGGACGGAGAGCTGAGCAACTGCTCCTGCGCGGACCTGGAGGACATCCACTTTGCGGTCGAGTACAATCTCGGCGAGGAAGGCAAAGGATTGTCGGCAGAGCAGCTGAAGAGCCTGTTCATGGGCATGCAGGCGATCCCTTTGGAGGCAAAGTAATCGCAAGTGCACAGACAGAGCGGAAACCGGATCATGACGGCCCGCTGTATGCGGAGGCACGTTCAAGAGTTTGAGGAGGTATTGAAGGATGTACAGAAAACTCGGATACCTGGCAGCAGGCGTAGTAGTCGGACTTGCAGTCACCGGATATCTTGTTAATAAGGAAATCCGGGAGAAAAAAGAAGAAGCGGAAGGAACCATCACGGAAGGCTTATTTGCCGAGGTGCGGGGGAGTACGGTGCGCCTGTACAAAGTAGAGGGCGGCCGCTTCTGCGGATACCACGAGACGCGCGAATTCGACAGCAAGGAAGAGGCGATCGAGTGGGTGATGAAAGAGACGAATGCGAAACTGCAGGTCGTAGAGTGATGTGTCACGGGGACGTATCTTCTGACACATTTTGACCGGCGTGACGCGGCGACGAATCTGCGAGTGACAAAAGGGGGACGTATCTTCTGACATATTTTGGTACAAAATTTGTCAGAAGATACGTCCCCCTTGTCACATCGGAAGACCCGTTTTTGTCACGCCGGACAAAATGTGTCAGCGGATACGTCCCCGTGTCACATCTGCTCCAGAATAAACTCTTTGACTCCTTCGAGCGTGCTCTCTTTCCAGGCACCCTTTTCGGCCTCCTCGGCGATCGGGCAGATAATATGAAAATCGAGTCCCTCGCCGATGACGCGCCCGCTGCGCTTGGGATTCATGAGATTTTCCTCCCATTCGGCGTCCGTCGCATTTTTGTACTTGTCCGGATAGAGGAAGATCTGCTGGCGCTTGGTAGCCGCGATGAACATCTTGCAGGCGAGCGGAATGAGCTTTTGGTACTCGTCCGGCTGAATGTCCACAAAGATTTTCGGAAGCGGAGCGGGAACGATGTGCTCGTTCGTGCGGTCGATCTTAAGGCCGTGCGCAGTAAAAGAATATGAATCTTCAGTGAAATGCAGCTGCAGGACGATGCCCTTTTCGGTGTTGAACTGCGCGCGCTGGTAGTCCGTGTCGAAGATGAAATTGCCGAGGGAGTAGAAGATCGCCTTGTCGCCGACGAGCTCATAGTTCATGGGCACGTGCGGGTGGTGGGAGACGACGATGTCGGCGCCCATATCGAGGTAGGCGAGGTAGCGGTCCCTGGTGTAGGGAGAAGGAATCGCGGTGAATTCTTCTCCGCCGTGGGCGACCACGACGCACCAGCGGCACTTCTTTTTGATCCCGGCGATCACTTCCCGGATGTCGTCCATGGCGCTCCAGCTCAGGCACCCGGCTTTGTCGGGCCCCGCGGGCTTGCAGCCTCTCTGGTAGCCGACGCCGAACAGGCCGATGCCGCCCGCCTCGTCCAGGATGACGGGGCGCTTAGCCCTCTCCAGATCCATTTCCGCGCCGATGGTCTTGGCGCCGCACTTTTTTGCCTCTTCTAAGGTCATTTCCAGTCCGTCCGGCCCGACATCCATGATGTGGTTGTTGGCCAGGTTCCAGATATCGGCGTGCATCTTCCTGAGCACGACGGTGGCCCGAGGGTCGATCGTGTGCATGAGGCGCATCTCGGCCGCTTTGACGCGCACGGCGTCTTCGCCTGCCAGCGGGCCTTCCACGTTGGCAATCACGTGGTCAGAACCTGTCAAAATATCGAGCAGCGAAGGATCGATCAGATCCTCATCTTCCCACTTATTCTGCATGTAGTGGTCGAAACCGATGTCGCCGGTAAAAGCGAGAGTGGTGGTGGATTTCATAGGAATGTCCTTTCTATACAGTATTCCGGGCGGCGTTTTGCGCCTGTCCGGCGGTCGCTGCGCGCCGCGGGCCCTGCCCGGCCGCCAAAGCGGCGCCGGTCACGTGCAAGCCGCCGCCCGGAAGCTCAGTTCTTAACCCTTAATCAGCTCCTGGAACACATCCCCGCGCTCCTCAAAGTTCTTGAAGTATCCGTAGGACGCGGCGGCCGGCGACAGAAGGCAGGCCTCCCCGGCCGGCGTAATCTCGCGGGCCAGCCGCACGGCACTTTCGAGGTCTTCTCTGTAGTGGCAGCAGGGCAGGCCGCTGACCTGTCGGAAGATGCGCTCTCCGGACTTGTACATGAGGATGTAGTTGTACTCGCCGTGCTCCCGAATAAAATCGATCAAAATATCGTAGTCTATATTTCTGTCCATTCCGCCGAGAAGGATGGTGCGGGCGTTCGGAATGCTGCGGATGGCAGCGATGGCCGCCTCCGGGATCGTGGAGATGGAGTCGTCGTAGTAGTCGACGCCGCCGATGTTGCCGGCAAACTGCAGGCGGTGCCGCAGGCCCGTGAATTCTTTCAGGGCTGCCCGGACTCTGTCGGGGTCACAGCCGTAGAGGCGCGTGGCGATGGCGTAGACAAAGCGCGCGTTGAACTGGTTGTGCTCTCCCTTGAGCGCCATGTCAAAGTGCATGGGATCGTCATAGGAGATCACGGTGACATCTGCGGCGGTCTCGAGCGGAGGAACGTTGTTTCCGACAAAGAGATAGTCGCCGGGCTTCTGGTGCGCCGTGATATTGGCCTTGGCGCGGAAGTACTTGTCCATGGTGCCGTAGTAGTCCAGATGCTCCTCGTAGAGGTTTAAGAAGAGGGCTGTGTGGGGCGATATTTTGGCGTGGGCCAGCTGGTGGCAGGACATCTCGAAGACGATGATGGTGTCGTCCGTAATCTCGCTGTAGTAGTCGAGGGCCGGAAGGCCGATGTTGCCGACGAGCAGGGTCGGGCGGTCCGTACATTTGGACAAAACAGTGTACAGAAGGGAAGAGGTCGTGCTCTTGCCCTTGGTGCCCGTGACGCCGATGACCTGGCCGGAAAACTGGGTCAGAAAGAGGTCGGTCATGGAAGTGAATTTGTCGCTCAGGTCCCAGGCGACGATGCCGGGGCTCTTGATGATGTAGTCGTAGGCGTCCTCGTCGATCTCTTCGCGCTTTCCCTGAAATACAGTGAGCTCTTTTACCTTGCAGTATTTATTGATGAACTTCTCGGTGGACTTGCCTTCCAGGCCGTAGCCCCAGAGAAGGATCCGTTTGCCGTCTAACAGTTCTGTGATTTTCATTGAAGGGTGTCCTCCTTAGTGGAATTCGTTCAATAGACAATTATAACACGAGTTGTCCGGCGGGCGGGAATGAAAATCAATACTTCGACCGGCGGGCAGGTATGGTATTATTACTATGTCGGCGCGGAGGCTGCTCCCGCGGACATTATGGAAATCCTTTTGAAGAGGTCGGATATGAACAGTTTAATTGCTTTAGTGAATATCGATGACAATATAACCGGCTATGAGACCAAGGAGGAGGTCCACCGCAGGGGACTTCTGCACAGGGCTTTCTCGGTCTTTATCGTGAGAGACGGCAAGATGCTCATTCAGAGGCGCAATAAAGATAAATATCACTCCGGCGGACTGTGGAGCAACACCTGCTGCTCCCACCAGCGAAAAGGAGAGGAACTTGCGGAGTCGGTGCACCGCAGGATGATCGAGGAGATGGGATTCGACACCGCGCTGGAAGAGAAATTCTCCTTTATCTACAGGACGCAGTTCAGGCCGGATCTGTGTGAGTATGAGTTTGACCACGTCTTTGTGGGCACTTATGACGGGGATGTGCAGGTCAATTACGAGGAGGCCTCGGAGATTCGGTGGATCTCCTTCGAACAGCTCAAGGAGGAACTGGCGGCGGAGCCGGAGAAGTTCTCGAGCTGGTTCATTATCTGCGCGCCGAAAGTGATGGCGGGCTGCGAGTGGTGACAGGTTATGGTGACAGGTCGTGCACTTGATGAGTGGGAGAAATGCAAATGGTGACAGAATCAGGGGCGGCGACGCCCACACTGGACTATTATGATCGGAACGCCGGCAAGTTCACAAAGGACACGGCGGATGTGGAGTTCACGCAGATCCAGGACCTGTTCCTGGGGTATCTGGCGCCCGGCGCGCGGATCCTGGATCTCGGGTGCGGCTCGGGCAGAGACAGCAGGTACTTTCTCTCGAAAGGATTTGAAGTCGAGGCCTGCGACGGCTCGGCGGAGATGGTGAAGATCGCGTCGGAGACCGCGGGCATCCCGGTGCGACAAATGCTCTTTGAGGAGCTCTCGGAGGTGGAGCGCTACGACGGCATTTTTGCCTGCGCCTCCCTTTTGCATGTGCCGTATGTGCAGCTCGGCGATATTTTGGCCAAAATAGAGAGAGCCCTGAAGGACAACGGGATCCTGTACGTCTCGTTTAAATACGGGACGTTTGAGGGCGAGCGAAACGGCAGGTATTTCACGGACATGACCATGGAGCGGCTGCAGGAGCGCCTGGAGGCCGCGGCCAAGATGAGCGGCAGGAGAGCGCTTAAGGTCGTCGAGAGCCGGATCACCGGGGATGTGCGGCCGGGGCGGGAGAGCGAGAAGTGGCTGAACGTGATCCTTCGCAAGGAGGCAGAGCGGCAAGAACAATAAAAAAGGCAGGAGCTGTGCGCTCCTGCCGCAACGGTTCGATTTGCGAGCCTTAAATCAGTATGCTTTTTATTGTCCGGCGTCTTTACCGGCGATGAAGATCCGCCCGGTCATTGCTTCATGAGGCGAATGTAGTGGGCCGCAACGAAACTGAGCACGAATCCGAAACTCATGGAGGCCAGGGAGAACGCGCAGTCGTAGCCGTTGGACATGACCATCTCGGTGTTGCCGTTGTAGAGCCCGAGGAGCGTAAAGAAGAAAAGGTCTCCGGGGATGAGCGGGATAATGGCCGGGTAAACGTAATAGGTAGAAGGCTTCTTCTGCCTGGATGCAAGGAGCTCCGCATAGAGAGAGGCGGCGAATGCGGCGATGGTCACGTAGATCAGTCTCGACATAATCGGCGTAAGGCCCAGCAGAACGACCCTGGTCAGGGCGCCTCCGAGTCCGGCCAGCCACAGGTCGCGGGCCTCGACCTGAAATACGGCCGCAAAGAAGAAGGAAGCGGCAAAGGAGAGCAGGATCAGAAGAATCGGATCCGTGATCACCGATACAAAGGGCTTGTTGAGGGCGTCGGGGGAGCCCAGCAGATGGAAAGAGAGATAGATCCCGAGTGCCAGGGCCATGGTCTCGACAATTGCTTTGGCGGCCTGCAGGATCCCGTTCATCTCGTTGCCGCACAAAAGGTTCCTCACAGCGTTGACCAGCGGGATTCCGGGGAGGACCAGCATGACCAGGGTCTGGATGACGGTGGGTTCCCTGCTCGTGAGCCCCATTCTTCCTAAAATGAAGGTCAGGGTTGTGGCGGTGAACATGACGAAGGCGTTGGTCAATATTTTGTCTACGCCCGGGATGGCCAGTGCGATGAGCATGTAATGCATCACAACAGTGACCATGGCCACGCAGAGGACTTCCCGGATCCATCCGCCAAAAATCAGGCAGAGGCAGGACATGGCGCAGATCTGGGCGCCGAGAACGATCCGGTCGCTGTAAGTCTTCGTGTTGGAGGCTTTTTCAAGAAATCGCATAAGTCCTGCGGGGGAAGGCTCGTCCTGCGCGATAATGAAGCTGAGCCGGTTGAGGGACTGCAGTCTTCGCAGGTTGATATCGGAGGGCGGGATCGTGAGCTGGCGCGAAGCGTAGAAGCCGTCGCTGTCCCTGGCGGAGAGAAAGATGTTGGTGCTCAGAAGGAAGAGACTTACATCGGTGAGCTTATAAGTTTTGCAGATGCGGTCAACGGCGAGGGTTACCCTCTCGACGTTGGCGCCGCAGGCGATCATTCTTCTGCCGAGCTCGACGCAGAAGTCGAGGATGTCCTCGATGGGGCGCTGGGTGTATGTGGAAGAGTGTTCTGGTTTTTGGCTCATTTATGTAATGGCTCCTTTAAATCAATACTTTGAATAATAACAATATAGCACAAATTAAAAAGTAAAATACATGGAGGTAAATGATGAATCCCAATATCACAAAGCGAAACGAGCTTCTGGCGCAGAAAGTGATCGAAGGCCTGGCTTCCCGGAATATGACCGGGTATTACGCGGCAGACAAGGAGGCGGCGCTGCAGCAGGCGCTCTGTCTGATTCCCGAGGGCAGCACCGTGACCATGGGCGGCGGCATGAGTGTGCACGAGATCGGGCTGACACAGGCACTGAAGGACGGAAATTATAATTTCATTGACAGAGACGAAATGACGGATAAGCGCGCGGCGATGCTGGCGGCTTACGACGCGGATTTCTATCTGATGAGCACCAATGCGATGACGCAGGACGGAATTCTGGTCAACATTGACGGGAATTCTAACAGAGTCTCCGCGCTGGCGCAGGGCCCCCGCAAGGTGATCATCATCGTCGGAATGAACAAGATCTGCGACGACGTGGACGGCGCCATGAAGAGGGCCAGAAATGTGGCGGCGCCCATCAACGCGCAGCGGTTCGGGCTCGACACGCCTTGCTCGAAGACGGGGATGTGCATGGACTGCAAGTCGCCGGATACGATCTGCTGCCAGTTTCTGATCACTCGCTATTCCAAGCACGCGGGGAGGATTCATGTGATCCTGGTCAATGACAATCTCGGGTTCTGAGTCGTAGCGGCTGGCTCTGTGAGCCTAAATATTTTGCCCTTAAAAAAGTTTTAAGTTATTTTTGATTTTTTTTATGTCGGTGTTGACATACGATGATACCTGATTTAATATTAAAAGCCTACCTGTTCGGGATGATGGAACTGTTGAACTGTTTTTACACTTTTAAAGGAGGGAAACATGTCACCCATCTATGTAATGATTGACCTAACAGCAACCGGCAACCGTATCAAGCAGCTTATGGTGGAGAACCACGTGACTGTGAAAGATTTGCAGGAAGCGTGCGGATTCGAGAGGCCCCAGGCCATTTACAAATGGCTGAGCGGCAAATCCCTTCCCTCCATGGACAACATGATTATCATCAGAATCATGCTTCACACCACAATCGACGACATCCTCGTCACCAATGTGGACGAATATGTTCGTGACGATTACATGAGTCTGACAGCATGACAACAGGAATCACCAAGTGACGTAAATGTCGACGCCCCGGCGGAGAGCAGTGCCTCCCGCCGGGGCGGTTTTCTTTCCGGCAGATTCTGTCGGCCGCGCCTCCATTGGACAATACCTGCATGTTCGATATAATAGTTTTATAGGGAAACTTATGGCGACGGAAGGTCTGCAGACCGGACTAAAGGAGCAAAAATGCCTGGATATATTAAGCGATGTCATATCGGAATCAGAATTCTGGAGGTTTTTCTCGCCTCTACGACGGTGATCGTCCTGGCCATGATCTTCGGACTGTACACGGACGCATGGGACCCCGGAGTGAATCCGGTCCTCTGGGTTTTTGTGTTGGCCGGCCTCTTTCTGGTGGAGCTGGTGCTGTTTTGGATCGGAATCGTAATGGTCTACATTTCCTCTCTCCAGCTCGGCATCCGGACCAGGGTCATCGGAATACTCTGCGGCTGGATCCCCCTTATAAATCTGCTGGTCCTGATAACGATCATCCGGATCTGCCGGAAGGAAGTGGCGGTGGAGAAGAAGCTTGCTCTGCGGGATCAAAAAAGAGAGAGCCTGCAGGTCTGCCGCACCAGGTATCCGATCCTGCTGGTGCACGGCGTTTTCTTCCGGGATTCCGAGCGCCTGAACTATTGGGGCAGGATCCCGGCGGAGCTGAAAAAGAACGGCGCGACGATCTTTTACGGCGAGCACAACAGCGCCGCGGCGGTCAATGACAGTGCGCTGGAACTGGAGAAGCGCATTGAGCAGATTGTGCAGGAGACGGGATGTGAGAAGATTAACATCATCGCGCACTCCAAAGGCGGGCTGGACTCCCGCGCTGCGATCGCACTGACGGGAGCCGGCAAATACGTGGCGTCCCTGACAACGATCAATACGCCGCACAGGGGATGCGAGTTCGCCGACTATCTTTTGAAAGAGATACCGGAGGCGCAGCAGAAGACCATCGCCAGTGGGTACAACACCGTGGCGGCAAAGCTCGGAGATAAGAATCCGGATTTTCTGGCGGCGGTCTACGATCTGACTCATGACCGGTGCACAGCGCGCAACGAGGTCATTCACGATGACCCGAACATATATTATCAATCCGTCGGTTCTGTCCTGAGAGGGGCGTCTTCCGGGCAGTTTCCGCTCAATTTTGTCTATCATCTGGTCAAGTATTTTGACGGGGAAAACGACGGCCTGGTCGGCGTGGACTCCTTCGAGTGGGGGGAGTCGCTGACGATGCTCAGAAATGAGGTCTCAAAGCGCGGAATCTCACACGCAGACATGATCGACCTGAGCCGGGAGAACATTGAGGGATTTGATATCCGCGAGTTCTATGTGGAGCTCGTGAGCAAACTGAGAGAGAAAGGGTTCTGATATGACAGACTATATTTTGCTGCGGGAACAGGCCGCGGCGATCATCGAGACGGAGCCGCACTATGTGGCGGCGCTCTCCAACATCGCGGCGCTCCTCTATGAGTCGATGGACCGGCTCAATTGGGCGGGATTCTATCTGATGGACAGGGGGAGCCTGTTGGTGGGCCCCTTCCAGGGGAAGACTGCCTGCATCCGGATCGAGGTCGGAAAAGGGGTCTGCGGAACGGCCGTAAAGGAGGACAGGATCCTCCGGGTCGCGGACGTGCATGAATTTCCGGGACACATCGCCTGCGACAGCGCGTCCAACTCCGAGATCGTGCTGCCGATCCGGGCGACGACCGGGCAGGGCACGCGAATTGTCGGCGTGCTCGACATCGACAGCCCTGTGAAAAGGCGCTTCAGCGAAGAAGACGAAGCGGGGCTTGCCGGACTGGTAAAGTGCATCGGAGAAAAGGTTGATTTTGACGGACTGCGCGAATGAACAGAGATGATGTAAATCCGATCACGGAGGGCGTGATCTGGAAGCAGCTTCTTCGCTATTTTGCTCCGCTCCTGGCGGCCTCTTTTCTGCAGCTTCTCTACAACACGGCGGACACCATCATCGTGGGCCGCTATGTGGGCAAAATAGCGCTGACCGCAGTCGGCGGCTCAGCCGGCCAGATCTACGCGATGGTGACGGAGTTTCTGATCGGCGTCTCGGGAGGAGCCGGCGTGATCCTGTCACAGGCCTACGGCGCGCGGGAGAAAAAGCTTTTGGACGACGGGCTGCATAACGCGATCGCACTGGCCCTGGCGCTTGGGGCCGCGTTTACGCTGATCGGAGTGGTCCTGGCAGGGCCGGCGCTGCGGCTGGCCGGCGCGCCGGGGGAGACCATGGGGCAGTCGGTGCTGTATCTGCGGATCGTCTTCGCGGGTATCGCGGCTCATGCTCTCTACAACATGGGAGCGGGCGTCCTGCGGGCAGTGGGGGACTCCCGGAGGCCGCTGTATTTTCTGATGATCAGCAGCGGGCTCAATATAGCGCTGGATTTGCTCTTCGTGGCTGTGTTGCGGCTGGGAATCGGAGGGGCGGCTTTTGCGACCATTCTGAGCCAGGCGCTGAGCGCGGCTCTGGTCCTGCGCACGCTGATCCGGGGAACAGGCCGGCCGCTGATGCCGAAGCTGAATCTGCGCAGGCTCCGCCTGCAGCAGGATGTCGCCTTGAAAATGTTAAGGCTCGGCGTGCCGCTGGGCTTTGAGACGCTGATGTACACGTTTTCCTGCGTCGTTCTCACTTCCGCGGTCAACACCTTCGGGACGGATACGGTGGCGGCGTACGCCGGCTTTGTCCGGATCGAGTCCTTCTACTGGATCCTGGAGGCAGCCTTTGCCATGTCGATCACGACCTTTGTGGGGCAGAATCTCGGAGCGGGCCGGATGGACCGCGTGCACAGGGTCGTAAGAGAGGGCGCCGCGCTGATGTACCTTTTCATGGGGACGGCCATCGTGATCATGTACGCTTTCTGCCCGCAGTGGCTGGGACTATTTACGACGGATCGGGGCGTGATCGAGATCGGCGTCGGTATGATGCGGTATCTGCTGCCGTTCTATATTTTGTATATTCCGAACGGCGTCTATTTTTCGACGCTGCGCGGGATGGGAGACTCGCTGCGGCCGACCCTGATCACTTTTCTGGGCGTCTGTGTGCTGAGGATCGTCTGGGTGGCTTTCGTATTTCCCCGCTTCCCGTCGATCCGGGCGCTCCTTTTGTGCTTCCCGGTATCCTGGTGCGTGACGGCGCTGATCTATACGGTCTATTATCGGATCTTTATGAAGAAATATTCTGCCATGGGAAAATCCGGGTAACAAAAAAGTGGCTGCCGCATTTCTGCGACAGCCACTTTAGTATTTGCAATTATTGTTACTTCTTAACAGTGATGACGGTCCACCCTGACAGGGTCGCACTCGTCTGTCCCACGACGCCGTCCCCGCCTTTGTAACCATCGGGAAGGCTCACGATGGAGACGTCGATCACATGCGGATTCTCCGTGAATAAATAGGCCATTCCATCCTTGTCCGTGGTGACGATCTCGTCCACTGTATCGGAGTGGAGACGGAGCTGTGCTCCTTCGACGAGTTCCTTATCGGTCCTGACGTTGAATGCGTAGAGGGCGACCTGCTTCTCGGTGTAATTATCGCCCATGAAGGCCGTGAAGACCTTCTCCATGTATTCGCCGCTCGTGAAATAACCGGACTGGCAGAAGCCAACCTTGCCGTTTCGGTCGATCACGTAAGTAGTGGGATAGCTGGCTACGTTGAAGAGACCGGTATCATCATCGGTCTTTGCCATCTTGAAGGAGAGGCCGTGGCTCTCTCTGTAGCTCACGATGTCCTCCGGCTTATCCAGCGAGGAATTGGAGACGGAGATCATCTCGACTTTGTCGCCGTATTTCTGGTAGAACTTCTCGAACTCGGGAAATTCCGCTTCACAGGGGCCGCACCAGGTCGCGAAAACATTGACGACCAGAAGGTCTTTCCCTTCGAGCAACTGCTCAAGAGAGGTCTGTGTGCCGTCCGTCAGCTCCAGTGTGAAGGACGGAGCCTCCGAGCCGACGATCGTATTCATCTGCTGATTGATTTCTTCCGTGTACTCATTATATGCCTTGCGGATCTTAAAGTAAGCCGCGATGCCGCCGACCGCGAGCAGTGCAAGTAATACCAAAAGGATCTTGAGAATGATGCTTCCAATGCCTGATTTTTTCTTGTTGTTCTCCATTTCTTTTATCCTATCCTCTTAAAATTTATTGTTTTATTTGCATTTTATAAAATATACGCAGCCGGATGAGAAAAGCAATGAGAAATTTTCGGCGGATGTCGGCCTATTTAATTGCCAAAGTAAACGCAACTTCTACCACTCATTTACTTTGGCAAATACTGTCGGCCAGGATGGCGTATAATCATATACATGGATTGCCGGAGTTTCCTGCGTATATGGATAGTATCAGATCAAAAAAATCAGCTTAAGGAGGAATACATAAGATGAAAAATAAAATGCTCTTGACTATGGGACTGGTCGCCGCGCTTATGGCGGCAGGATGCGGATCGACGGCAGGTTCGGCGTCGCAGCCCGAAGCCGCGCCGGCCGCGGAGACCGTGCAGACACAGCAGGATGCGGAAGCAGAGGACGGAAAAGAAGCCGCTGAGGCAGGACAGGAAGCGACCGAGGCAGGACAGGACGCCGCACAGCAGACGCAGGACGCAGCTTCCCAGATCGTCAAATATGAGAGCAAAGACGGCTGGAGCGCTTCTTATAACAGCGCGGCCATTGAAGTGATCGAGGACGACGCGGTGTACTTCAACTATAAAGGAGACGCCGAGGGCACGAACCAGATCAGCGTCATGTACTACCCGAACCAGATGCCCGATGAAGTCCTGGGCGCTGCTATGACCGTCAACAATGAGATCCCGGATCACACAAGGAGCGAGGGATATTTTGCCGGAAGGACGGACGTGTGGGCTCTGAAGACCAGCGTGGAGTCCTCCGTTTTCCCGAACGCCACTGACGATTTCATCGCTGTTGAGCGAAACGGCGGCACGCTTCTTGTGCAGATCACGACCACGAAGCAGGCCGATGAGACCAAACTGATCGCGGTATCCGACGAGTTCTCTGAAATTATAAATTCCTTTGAGCTCAAAGACCAGCAGCCGCAGACCTACAGCCAGTATGTTCCCGGCAAGTATGCGGCCGTCAAGGGCGAAGGCACCGGCGAAGAGGGCGCGGACTACTATGTGCAGTTTAACGAGGACCACACCGGCGTGCTTCACCTGCAGGACGACATCTCCGTCATCTGGTACAGCCGGGAAGGCAAAGTATTGAACGCGGAGACGGGCGAGCAGATCTATGAGTATGTGCTCGAGGGAGATTCCCTCTATCTGAGGGACAGCGCCGTCGAAAATGCAGAGATGATCGAGTTTGCGAGACAGTAAGGCGAGAACGCCTGAGCCGAAACAGAATATACGTGCTATAATGAAAGCGCTGCCCCTCTTTGGGGTGGCGCTTCGTTGCGTAGGAAGGCCATGCGTGGACCGGATCTTTGGAGGATACAGTAGTTGCAGTTGTCTGAACTGGCGGCTTACGCCGAGGAAAAATATCAGATCAAAGAGGAGCACAAGTGGACGGAATTTCCGGGCTTCTCTGTTTTGGCGGACCCGCAGACCGGAAAGTGGGCCGCTCTTTTGATGCGCCAGTGGGATTACGACAGAGGCGAGGAGCTGCAGAGGTGCGACATTAAATGCGGGCAGCAGTGCCTGAGCGAGTTTCAGGTGCCCTATGTGACCGGCGCCTTTCGCATGAAGGGCAGCAAATGGGTCGGCGTGTCGTTCGACGACGGGACGGAACCGGAGGTCGTGTGCGAACTGTTCGACAGGGCGGTGCGCGCACTGCGGCACGGTCGGGGCAACATTATTCTGGACAGCCCGCAGCCGGGCGGCGACGGCAAAAAATTCAGCGATACACTTCTTCCGCTCGAAGCTATGCGGGGCAATTACGACAGGCGCAGGGTCGAAGAGAGACAGGCGCAGGAGCGGAGACAGAAGCAGAGGCAGGCGCAGGAGCGCGAGAGAGCGTCGCAGATTGATGCAAGGCTCCGGGAGAGGCGCACAGGCGCTTATGTGTCCCCTGTATTTCAGGAAAAACCCGGCGCGGCCGAAAGACCTAAGACTGCGAGCGCAGTGGCAGGGCAGATTCCGCCGAAAATCCTGGAGATGATGAAGCTCTATGAGTACGGGAGCAGTTCTTTTGAGAATAAGTGCAGGAATTTCTACCGGCAGGGCAAGTTCATGGAGGATTATGAGGACGATGCTCCCTGGACCGGCGAGTTCCGGCGCTACTTTACGACCTATCACGATTTGAATCTGTACCAGCTGCGGGGCTATTTTGCCTGGAGGACACAGGTCCGGAAAGGAAAATTCCATCGGGTCACGACCTCGCTGGCGTATATGTATCTCTACGAGCTGCTGAACGGGATCGGCGTATCCTCTCCGGAAGAGAGCCTGCGCAAAATGAAGGAATTTGAGGCCGGCTACCTCGACAGCGGTGTCGGGGATCCTTCCATGCGCGAGGTCCTGCGCCGCTGGAGATTGGAATATGCCGTAATGCACGGCGCGCCGAAAGAGGAGGTGCAGGCTCTGATCGACCCTGAGGATCTGCAGCAGGACCGGTATCATCTGGTGCTGCGCTATCCGGAGAAGCACTCGGACGAAGAGATCTACGGTGCGCTGGGCGCGCTGTCCGGCGGCAAAACAGACAAATCCTCCGTGATCCTTAAGGAGCCGGAGAGAGGGAAGCATCTCTTCGCGCAAGTGTGGAGATACATGTCCGAGCACTACAGGGACGACGGATGGGATATCTTTACTGCGTGTTTCGGAAAGATTAAAGATTTCGCCTGGCATCCTCTCGCCAATGCGGTCTATATGGACCGCGGAGAACGGGGCGAGACGGTATATGAGATCAATGACTGCCGCAAATATGTCTGCAAAAACGGGCGGTGGTCGGTGAAGAGATACGAGGATATCTATTTTGACAAATACAAGATCGCCGCGATCATGCACGAGGCGGACAGGCAGCTGCGAAGATATCTGAAGACAGGGCATTACCTGCGCGCCAAAGAGGGAGAAGAGTGGATCACTCCCTACGTGGAGGCGGTCATCGAAGCGGACCGGGAGGCCATCGAAGAGGCGGCAAGGCCCAAGGTGACCATCGACCTGTCGGGGCTCGACAAAATCAGGAGGGACGCGCAGATCACGCGGGACAGCCTTCTGACGGAGGAAGATCTGAAGGAAGATGAGCCGGCGATTCAACCGTCCGTTGAAAACGTGAAAACCCCTGTTCACGAGGCGGAAGGTCCTGTTACAATAGAGATTCCTTCGCTCGACGAAGTGCACACGCAGATCCTTCTGACGGTGATGCGCGGCGAGTCGGCGGCGGAGCTGATCAGACAACAGTTTCTCATGCCCTCGGTCGTCACGGACACCATCAACGAGGCGCTCTTTGACGAGATCGGGGACAATGTCCTCGAATGCGACGGGGAGGAGATCACTTTTGTTGAAGACTACAGAGAAGAATTGAACCTTATCATTAATGGGGAGGGTTAATGGCAGAAAAGAAAAAGAAAGTGCCCAGAAGGATCGCGCAGACCGTGATCGGCTCGCTCAAAGGCGGCGTTGTTCCCAGGATCGGCCTGCCTTATATCACTGTGGGAAGAAAGAGTGAGATCGAGGCGCTCCTCCACGATGTGGACATCATCACGGAGGGCGGCGCGTCGTTTCGTTTTATTGTCGGAAGATACGGATCGGGAAAGAGTTTCCTCATCCAGACGATCCGCAATTATGTCATGGACAGGAACTTCATCGTGGCGGACGCGGACCTGTCGCCGGAGAGGCGCCTGCAGGGCACGAAAGGGCAGGGCCTTGCCACCTACCGCGAGCTGATCGGAAATCTGTCCACGAAGACAAAGCCGGAAGGCGGCGCCCTGACGCTGGTGCTGGACAGGTGGATCAGCAGCGTGCAGATGGAGGCGGCGAGAGAGACGGGGCTTATGCCCGGTGATCCCGCTCTGACGAAGGCAGTGGACGCCAAAATTTACGCAGTCACATCCGCAGTCAGCGAGCTGGTGCACGGATTCGAGTTCGCGAGGCTCTTGTCCCTGTATTATCACGCCTACGTGGACGGAAATGACGACATGAAGATGAGGGTTGTCCGGTGGTTTCGCGGGGAATACGCCCTGAAGCGGGAAGCCAAAGAAGAGCTGGGCATAAATATCATCATCACGGATGACGACTGGTACGACTATCTGAAGATCTTCGCGACCTTTTTCCGCCTGGCAGGTTATTCGGGTCTCATGATCATGATCGATGAGCTGGTCAACATTTACAAGATCCCCAATTCGATCACCCGCCAGTACAATTACGAGAAGATGCTGACCATGTACAACGACACGCTGCAGGGCAAGGCGCACTATCTGGGCATCATCATGGGCGCGACGCCCCAGGCGCTGGAGGACAAGAGGCGCGGCATATACAGCTATGAGGCGCTGCGCTCCCGCCTGGCGGAAGGAAAGTTCTCGAGGCCCGGCGCCAGAGACCTTCTGGCCCCGGTCATCCGTTTGGAGCCCCTGACGGCGGAGGAGATGCTGGTGCTGTGCGAGAAGCTGGCGGACATGCACGCCGACCTGTACGGCTATGAGCGGAGGCTGACAACGGATGACCTGGTGCCCTTCATCAAGATGGAATACGGGCGCATAGGAGCGGACCAAAATATCACGCCCCGCGAAGTAATCCGCGATTTCATCGAGCTTTTGGACATTATGTACCAGAATCCGAACACGGGGATCAGTGAGCTCATGCAGTCGGAGGATTTCAGCTATGCCAAATCGGACGCGGTCTCGGACAAGGCGGATCGCAATTACGCGGAATTTGAGATCTGATCCGGTGCATGTAAGGCAGGACTGAAAAATAGCAAGAGGAATTGACAGATGGAAGTATTCTACCGTTACGCGCCGTTT
The DNA here is from genome assembly GCA_002395235.1 of Lachnospiraceae bacterium UBA4260. Classification (GTDB taxonomy): domain Bacteria; phylum Bacillota; class Clostridia; order Lachnospirales; family Lachnospiraceae; genus CAG-791. Next base: position 37,605 of record DGWK01000026.1, read on the forward strand.
ATACAGGATTATATTTTCCGCTCGGGGTGGCAGACGCTGCGCGGCGTGCAGAACGCGGCCGGAGAAGCCATTTTCGGCACAGATGACAATGTCCTTCTGACGGCGTCGACCGCGTCGGGTAAGACGGAGGCGGCTTTTTTCCCTATTTTGACCCTGCTCGATGAGGAGCCGCCGCAGAGCGTTGGGGTGCTCTATATCGCGCCGCTCAAGGCCCTGATCAACGATCAGTTCGGGAGACTGAACGATCTGTGCGAGGAGGCGGGAATTCCGGTCTGGCGCTGGCATGGGGACGTGTCGCAGTCGCAGAAGCGAAAGCTGTTGCGAAAGCCTTCCGGGATCCTGCAGATCACGCCGGAATCGCTGGAGTCGCTCATGATCAACAAGCATATGGAGATTCCGTCCCTGTTCGGGGACCTGCGCTTCATTGTGGTGGATGAGATCCATTCGCTGCTGCGGGGGGACCGCGGCATGCAGACCTTCTGCCTGATCGAGCGCATGTGCCGGCTGGCCGGCTGCAACCCCAGGCGGGTGGGCCTGTCCGCGACCATCGGAAATCCGGAGGCGGCCGGCGAGTTTCTCTCAGCCGGCAGCGGGCGCAGGACCATCATTCCGAAGTTCGACAGCGGCAAAGAAGTGTGGAGACTGTCCATGGAGCACTTTTTTGGCACGGATCCGCAGGCGGATGAAGGGGCGGAGAGCGTCGGCGCTCTCGCGGTCACCGAGCAGCCCACGGACACGGCGCCCAAGGCGGCAGACCCGGGGCTGGGCTACATATTCGAGCACACAAGGGGCAAAAAATGCCTGATCTTCACAAATTCCAGGGAGGAGTGCGAGTCGGTGTGCCAGTGCCTGCGGCAGTACTGCGAGGCGAACCATGAGCCGGAGCGGTTCCTGATCCACCACGGCAATCTGTCCGCGTCCTACCGCGAGAGCGCGGAGGAGGAGATGAAGGATGACGACTCGCTGATGAGTGTGTGCGCAACGGCGACGCTGGAGCTGGGCATCGATATCGGGCGGCTGGAGAGGGCTTTCCATATCGACGCGCCGTTTACCGTGTCGGGATTTTTGCAGAGACTGGGGCGGACCGGGCGCAGGGGCGAGCCCTCGGAGATGTGGTTTGTGATGCGGGAGGAGCACCCGGAAGCCAGAGCCATGCTGCCGGACCTGATCCCGTGGTACCTGATCCAGGGGATCGCGCTGGTGCAGCTCTATATCGAGGAGCGGTTCGTGGAGCCGCCCCGGATGGACAGGCTGCCTTACAGCCTTCTCTATCACCAGACCATGAGCACGCTGGCGTCCTGCGGCGAGATGACGGCGGGAGAGCTGGCGTCAAGAGTCCTGCCGCTGGCCTGCTTCCACAGGGTCACTACGGAAGACTACAAGGTCCTGCTGCGCCATCTTCTGGAGATCGACCACATCAACCGCACGGAGAACGGCGGGCTGATCGTCGGAATCTCGGGAGAGCGGGTCACGAACAATTATAAGTTCTACGCGGTATTTCAGGAAAATATCGAGTACACGGTGCACGCGGGTTCCGAGGAGCTTGGAACCATCGTCAAGCCGCCGCCGGTGGGCGATAAGATCGCCATCGCGGGCAGAGTCTGGGTCGTGGAAGATGTGGACCACAAAAAGAGGGAGGTCTACTGCACGCTGGTTAAGGGCAACATTCCCGCCTATTTCGGAGATGTGGCTGGAGATATCCACACAAAGATCCTGGGGCGCATGTTCGGGGTGCTCAGTGAGACGAAGAGCTATCCCTATCTGATGCGCCACGCGGTCTGTCGGCTCGCGGACGCAAGAAAAACGTTTGTAAATGCGGGCATGGAGAACCGCTATCTGATCCCTCTGGGCGGAAAGATGTGGGCGCTGTTCCCTTGGCTGGGAAGCTACGCATTTCTGGCGCTGGAGAGATTTCTGAAGATCCGATGCGGGAAGCGCCTGGGACTGAAGGGACTCAATTCGTCCAGGCCCTACTTTATGCAGTTTACAATGTCGGTCACGGAAGAGGAGTTCTACGAGATCACTAAGGAAGAAGCGGCGGTGGAGTTCGATCCGCTGGAGCTGGTCTATCCCGGGGAGGTCCCGGTCTTCGAGAAGTACGACGAGTTTGTGCCGGCGGAGCTGGTGAGGAAGGGATTTGCGTACGGGGTCCTCGATGTGGAGGGGATGAAGAAGAGGGTGCTGACGTGGTGAATGAGACAGGGGGACGTATCAGGTGACACATTTTGTGTCACCTGATACGTCCCCCTGACACATTATTCCAACAGCGCCAGCAGCTCCTCATTGCTAAGCTGCGTGATGGATTCCGACTCGCCGGCCAGAATGGCCTCGGCGAGATCTTTTTTCATTTTCTGCAATTCTACAATTCTTTCTTCAATCGTATCCTTGAGAACAAGCTTGTATACGGTGACCTGCCGGGTCTGGCCGATCCTGTGGGCGCGGTCCGTGGCCTGGTTCTGAACGGCCAGGTTCCACCAAGGGTCATAGTGGATGACCATGTCGGCGCCCGTGAGGTTGAGGCCGGTGCCGCCCGCCTTGAGGGAAATGAGGAATACCGGGACATCGCCTTCATTGAAGTCGTGGACCAGGGAGAGTCTCTTTTCCTTGGGCGTGGCGCCCGTGATCAGGTAATACGGGATCTTCTCTCTGTCCAGGTCGGCCATGAGAAGGTCCAGCATGGACGTGAACTGAGAGAAGAGGAGCATGCGGTGCCCGCCGTCGATGGCGGAGCGGATCAGCTCCATAACAGCGCTTCTCTTGGCGCTCTCGCCCTTGTAATCCTCGAAGAGGAGCGAGGGATCGCAGCAGATCTGGCGAATTCTCGTGAGCTCCGCCAGGACTTTGATGCGGTCTTTTCCGCCTGCAGCTCCCGGCTCCGCCAGCATTCCCTTGAGGCGGACCACCTGGGCGTTGTAGACCTGCTGCTGCTTGCCCTCCAGGCGCGCGTAGCGCACTTCTTCGAGTTTGGCGGGCAGGTCTGCCAGGACATCCTGCTTGCAGCGGCGCAGGATAAAGGGCCCCGTCATCTTGCGGAGCTTTGCGGCCGCGTCCTCGTCTTTCTTGCTGACGATGGGCAGCTCGAAGCGCCTCGTGAACTCGTCGAGCGTGTAGAGGAAGCCCGGCATGAGGAAGTCGAAGATGCTCCAAAGCTCGCTCAGCCTGTTCTCAATGGGCGTTCCGGTCAGGGCAAAGCGGTGGTCGGCCGAGATGGCCTTGACGGCCTTGGAGACAGCGGCTTTGGGGTTCTTGATATACTGCGCTTCGTCCACAATGCAGTGCTGGAAGTACTTGTCCTTGTAGAGAAGGATATCTCTTTTCAGTGTGTCGTAGGAAGTGATGCACACGTCGTAGTCCATGTAGTTTTCCAGCTTTGCCTTGCGGGACGCGAGAGTTCCGCTCAGGACCAGTGTGGAAAGGGAAGGCGCGAACCTGTTGAATTCTTCCTGCCAGTTGTAGACCAGGGAGGCGGGGCAGACGACCAGAGAAGGCCGGGAAGCCGCCGCTTCCTTGTCGGAGCTGATCACGCTGATCATCTGCAATGTTTTGCCGAGGCCCATCTCGTCCGCGAGGATCCCGCCGAAACCGGCTGCCTCAAGGGTCTTAAGCCACTTGAAACCATACGCCTGGTAAGGACGAAGGGTGTCTTCGAGGGAAACAGGGATCTCGTAGTCGGAGTCCCGGATACTGGCAAAGTTCTTGATAAGTCCGCGGAACTGCCGGTCACGGCTTGCGGCGACAGACTCGTGTTCCTCCATGAGCTTGTTGAGATAAAGCGCGCGGTACATGGGAAGGGACACGCCCTTTTCAATTGCCTCTTCCGGCGTGAGATCGAGCCCTCCGAGCAGCTTTTCGATCTCCTCCAGACCTCCGTCCGTGCTGAGGTCCACGAAATCGCCCGAGCGAAGGCGGTGATAGCGCTTTTTGCGCCTGTAACTGCCAAGGATCTCGAGCAGCTCATCGGGCGTGTACTCCTTGGAAGTGACCGAGATGTCCATGATCCCGCTCTCCAGGGATACGCCCACGCGAACGGAAGACATGGGGCGGATTTTCTGGCGCGCGAGCATAGCCGTTCCCTTGACGGTGCCCAGCTGCTCCAGATCGGAAATGCCCTTGGTCAGGAAATCATAGAGCTTTGCGCTGTTCACTTTTTTGGTATATTCCCACCTTTCGGGGTCAAAAGAGTGAAACCACTTCTCAATGCGGCTGACCACCCGGTCCTCCTGTACCGTATCGCGGTACTGCCCGGGAGCGTTATCCCGCTCGCGGGACGCGGGGATCTGCAGGACTTTTCCGTCGTAGCTCACCTGCGCCCTGCAGATGAGGCGCGGTTCGTCAAAATCGATCAGGAAGGTGAAAGAGGGCTCCGGCGGCAGATACTGCTCCTGCTCGCCGTTCAGGTTGTCCTCCAGCCGCACATAGGGATTGTCCAGGAGGGTCGGCAGAACGCGATAGTAGAATTCCTGCAGGCTCCCGCGCCCCACCCGGAAGCGGAAAAAGCCGGAGGCGTCCGCCACTTTGAGGAAGGGCACCAGCACCTTCTTTTCTTCCGGCGAGATCCGGGTCAGCCCTCTGTCGTTCAAAATATAGTTCGCGATACTTCCCTTGATCATCACGGGAATCAGCCCGGAGACTTCCACGCCGGCAAAGGCGCCTCTGGCGTCGGACAACCGGTCTGCCTTGAGGTCGATCTTCAGGTTTCTGTGGCCCACGGGAATGGTCGTCTCGGGGATACCGTTGGTCTTGTCCTGGTACTCGCATTTTCCGCCTTCCGCGATGTCGTAGAAGCCGTCCAGAAGGCTGCCTTCCAGATCCATGGAGGAAGTGACGGAGAGTGTACTGACTCTGTAATAATAATTTGACTTGCTTGTCAGCTGTTTGTTGACGTCCTGGATCTCGCCGACCCTTCGCGCGATGAACTGCATGAGTGGCTCGGATTCTTCGCAGAAATCCAGCTGTGAGAAGTCTATGATCTCTTTTTTGGTGAGGGCAAAATCGGTCTCGCCGTTTAAATACGCGTTGGCCAGGGCGCCGGGATTGCGCAGCACATAGAGACGGGATCCTTTCCGGCCCATCTTGAAGCTCAGGGAAGCCTTGCCGTTCTCGACAATGATCCTGGGGAGGAGAGTGAGAACTCTCTCCTTGGACGAGGGAGCTTCCGACTCCTGCAGGGTCTCCTCCGCAGCAACTGCGGAAAAATTGTTCATGGCATTGAAAAAGGCCTGGGCAGCGTAATCTGTCGGGTCCTGGGAGCTGCTCGATACAATGTGGTTCCAGAGCAGTTTCAGGGTGTGCAGCTGGTACTCGTCAAGGGGAGAAGCGGGATCGAAAGCCGCGGGATGATGGCTGTGGGAATAGGCTTTGCGGTAATTCATGCTCTCCAGAGAGGTGAGCTTATTTCCCTTCAGAACGCCGGACACATGGACCCACTCGGGCTCATCCTTGAAATTACAGGAGAAGAAGACAGAGGTCTCGTCGCGCCCGTCGGTCTCCTCAAAGGTCTCGGAATCCGGCAGAAGCGCCTCCTGCATTACTTTTGCTCTCTCCAGCGCATAGGGCGTTGTCAGGCACTGCGCGACGGCTGTCTCCAGGTCATGGAAAACAAGCCCCTTCATGCGGGGCAGGGCGTCAAAATAGGGAGCGGCCGGAACCGGATCCGTCCCGTACTGCTTCTTCATTTCTTCCTTGCGCTTTATGACTCTCCGGCGCTCTTCCTCTTTTTTGCGCCTTTCATATTCATATATGCTCTCTGTGAATGTCCAGGGGCCGTGCCTCTTCTCCCAGGCATACATCACAGCGGCCATGTGGGCGCAGAAGTGGCCGTCATAGCGGGCCTCTCTGCAGGTGCAGTCGAAAACGGAATTCTTCCAGCTGTCTTTTCTGCTCATAGGGGGGTGCGATATTTTGACAAAGTTCTGGGAGCTGCCGCTGCGCACTCTGGCGCTGCAGACGTAATCGGTATAGCGAAGATCCGTGACCAGGCGCTGCATCATATCGCTGCTTCCCTTGGAGACAGTGGCGGGGTCGAAGAGTTCCCGCCAGTCCTTGGTCTCGGTAATCAGATCATGAGGGAGCGGTCCGTCGCGACGCATTCCCATGGCCTCGGCCATGTCCGACCCCATATTGAACAATTTGGAAAAATAGTCATTTAAGTTCATATTTCGGTGTCCTTTTCGTATAGACGGCGGCAGAGCGCGAATCGGCATCCTGTGTGCCCTGACGCTTTTTCTTCAAACCATTCTATCGTCAAGCTTATCATTAAGATTATAAATCATAACAGGAAAATTTAAATCTACCGGTAGTTCAAAAACCGACCTTCAGGGTATCTTTTCAAAATCGACCTTCAGGGTATCTTTTGCCCCGTAAGAAATGACCTCCGGGGTATATTGTGCTATACTGTAAAGCGTATATATCAATACGAATCCGGCAAACTTTATGAACAGAACTTGGGAAAAGGAGGCTTGGGAGATGGGACTGTTTTTTCGAAAAGAAGAGAACAAGGGAGGTACCGGGGCCGGGCGCTCTTTTGCCAAAACATACGACAAGGAGAAGACCAAACCGGCCATCCGCTGCAGCATCTGCACCGGGGAACAGGTGGCGGGATTTCTCAACAAGCGGTCGGGACAGTTTGAGGAGATCGCTCTGATTCGCAGCCCCAAGGATCTTGAGGTCTTTAAGCGGACGTACGGAATTACCGGAGATATAGAGAAGTTTTACTGAAGAATTCGCAGCTGTTCCGCACCCGCGTACCAAATGCCGCGCATTCGGGGCTGTGGGCGTGCGGAGCTGCTATGTAAAAAAAAAAGCAATGAGTCAGGGGAACCTGGCTCTTTTCGTTAAGCGCACAAGGGAGGAGAGGTTTACATGAATATCGGAAATACTGATTTCTCGGAAGAGGCTATCCATAAAGGTTTATTGCAGAAGGGACAGGTACAGAAAGAAGTCCTGGAGAAGTTCCTGAAAATCCTTCATGTGGAGCTGGATCCCGTGGCTACGATGATCGCGGACTACCGGTGCGCGGCCCTGGAAGTGGAGACCAAATTCAAGGTGCTCAACACAAGGCTTTCCATGAAAGATGAGGCCAATCCGATCGAATCGATCAAGACCCGGATCAAGTCGCCAGACAGCATCCTGCGCAAGATGGAAAAACTGGGCCTGAAGCCGTCACTGGAGGAGGTGCAAAACAACATCTTCGACATAGCGGGCGTGCGCGTGGTCTGCTCCTTCATCGACGACATCTACACGATCGAGAAATACTTCCTCGATCAGGAGGACGTCAAGCTGATCACCCGCAAGGACTATATAGAAAATCCGAAAGAGAGCGGGTATCGGAGCCTGCACCTGATCGTTCAGACACCGATCTACACGGAAAACGGCAAAAAAGACATGTACGTGGAGGTTCAGCTCCGCACCATCGCGATGGACTTCTGGGCAAGCCTGGAGCACAAACTGCGCTATAAGAAAAATATTGATCCGGCCCTGCTCAGAGAACTGTCCGACGAGCTGGAATCCTGTGCCGAAGAGAGCACGAAGCTGGACCGAAGGATGCTGGTCGTCAGGAAAAAGATCAAGGAAGCTTCGGAAAGCTGAGAATCGCAAATCAAAAACAAGCACTTAAAGGGGCTGTCTATGAAGATCATCATATCACCTGCCAAGAAGATGCTGGCAGATACGGATACATTTACCGGGCGGGACATGCCGGTCTTTATGGAGGAGACGGAAAAACTCATGAAGTGGATTCAGTCACTTCCGTACGCCGATGTCAAAAAATTGTGGGACTGCAATGACAAAATTGCCGAAGAGAATTACCGCAGGTTCCACAACATGAACCTGAGAGGGGCGCTGACGCCGGCAATCCTCGCATATGACGGGATCCAGTACCAGTACATGGCGCCTTCGGTCTTCGAGTACGGCGAATTTGACTATGTGCAGAGTCATCTGCGGATCCTGTCGGGATTCTACGGAGTGTTAAAGCCCATGGACGGCGTGACACCCTACAGATTGGAGATGCAGGCCAAGGCAGAGGTGGACGGCTTCAAAAACCTGTATGAGTTCTGGGGCGACAAGATCTACCGCGAAGTGATGGACGAGAGCCGGACGGTGATCAACCTGGCGTCCAAGGAGTACTCGAAGTGCGTGGAGAACTACCTGCAGCCTGGGGACAGGTTCATAACCTGTGTATTCGGAGAGCTCTCCGAGGAGACAGGGAAGAAATCCGGAAAGCCGCGCGTGATCCAGAAGGGCGTCTACGCCAAGATGGCCCGGGGAGAGATGGTCCGCTTCATGGCCGTGAACGACATCCGCGAGCCGGAGCAGGTCAGGGAGTTCGATTGGAGCGGTTACAGCTTCCGGGAGGATCTCTCTTCGGAGACGGAATACGTATTTGTAAAATAAGAACGAGGAATAATTACGGACGAAAAAGAGTCCCTGCGCCAGCCGGTCGAACGGCAGGTGCAGGGACTATTTGGTCCTCTGTAAAGTGGAACGGAACGCTATTTTTTGTCTGTAAATCTGTACAGCATAGCCGGGCGGCCCACCGCCCCTTTTTCCGGTCCGCATTCCTCGATCCGGCCCGCGGCTTCATATTCTCGCTTGATCGTGCGCCGGAAGTTGCCGATATCCAGCGGGCGGTCCAGGATCGCTTCGTGGATGAGCCGCAGCTCCGTGAGGGTGAAAGAGGAGGGGTCTTCCACAAATCCGAATGCCAGATCTGTGTAATCAAGTTTTCCCCGCATCCGAAGAACCGCTGTGCGTATGATCCTGTAGTGGTCAAAAGCCAGATCCCGCGATGAGATCACCGTCCCGTCCGGGCCTCTGAGCAGAAAGTCCTCATCAGCCCCGGAATCACCGCTTTCGGGATTGTCGTTTACGCTCTTACCGGCCACGCCGCAGATCTCAAAGAGGGCAGCATCTTCAGCGCCGACTCCTGCGAGATAGTGGAGCTTTCCCGAAGGGACTGTCGCGAGATAGGCAATGGAGATGACCCTGGTTCGCGGGTCTCTGTCCACTGCGGAGAACGTGTACAGCTGTTCAAGGTGGACCTGTTCTACGCCGGCCTCCTCGCGGATCCTGCGCGCGGCCGCCTCGTCCGCCGATTCATCCATGCGAAGGAAACCGCCGGGAATGGCCCATTTCCCCAGATAGGGATATTCATTTCTCTTGATCAGGAGCAGGCGGAGTTTTCTGTCCGCCACAGTGAAGATCAAAATATCCACCGTCACGGAAGGGTGTTGATATTTTGACGGGTCGTAACTGCTCAGGTATTGCTGTTCAGACTGCATGTCGATCGCTTTCTTAATGTGGCTCGCGGGCGAAGTGCCGGATCTGTCCGGGCGGCCTGTGGGGCCATGGAACCGGAGGGGGGGCTTTCCGTCCGCGATCGATCACTCAGATGGCGGTGCGACTGACGACCTTAAAGGTGTCGCGGCAGGTCCTGCCGTCAGACAGATACAGCGTGCCGAATTGTGCGGCCAGCCTGTCTGTGTCGATTCCCGCGTATTCATTCAGGTGGGTGATCATTATGGAAGGGTGGTAGTGGTTTCCGGCAGCGCCGAGGCAGCGCGCGTAGTCCGCCCCGATTCGCCCGGCCAGAAGATCCACGTCCATCATACCATATCGCAGATTTCCCTGAAAACGATTTTGAACATTTGTCATGTCGGTGACCAGGCCCGGGAGCGCCGCGCCGAGCTGATCCGCCGCGATCTCGCCCTCCGTGCAGGCTTTCATGGAGCCGTCGCCGTGCCGCGTCAGGTAGGAGCGCGTCACATAGCAGACTTCCACGTCCGTGCCGCAGAAAACGCTTTCCACAGTCTGCAGGACTTTTCCTACGCCGGTAGTGGAAGGGGTTGTAAACTCCTGTTCCTCCGCGGCATTTCCGTCCAGCAGCAGTCCCTGCGCGTTCTCGAAGAGCACGGTCTGATAGCGCCGCAGATGTTCCTCCTTTCTCATAGGGCACAGAGACAGCATCGTCTCGCAGTCTTCGTCGAAGTGGAAGAGGATTCCGTCGCTGAAGAACAGGTCTTCCAGGCCGGGAGCACTTCCCGGGCAAAATAGTCCGTGCCGTCCATCCAGATGAGCAAGCCCCAGTTCCCGGAGCCGGCCGGCAAAGTAGCCGTCCCGAAGCCGCCGAAGCCAGGTGATTCGGTCCACCCGGCTCATGGCGGCGAAAGCTCCGAGGGTAATGCCGTACCCTCTGCGATAGCGAAGGACCGTCTCCCAGATGCCGAAGCCGCAGCTATTGTGGATGCCTTGCTTTTCCTTGAGCATCTGGTTGACCAACATATCCCAGGGGGTGGAAAAGCGGCAGAGCGGATCGGCAAATGCGGCTGTTTCGCCGCAGATTTCCTGCAGCTCTTCGTACTCACGCACAAACTCCATCGGGTTGACCATGAACTGCCGGGCGTAATAGGTGTCCGCACCGCGGAAGGAGGCGGCCCCGAAGTGTTTAAAGATATGCCGGCGGCCGTCTGCCAGCTCTACGGTGTGGCCGCGCTGGGGGCCGCCATTGGTCAGGACATTGACTGTGCCTTGACCACGCTGCACCTGTGCGCCGAAAAAATCTGTGGCCAGCCCCTTGCCCTCATCTCCGTAGGAAGCTCCTATGATTATTTTGATATTTTGCATGGTTATGTCTCCTTTCGGTGAAGCAGTTGGCTGAACAGATACGAAATAATTGCGGCAGGAGAGCGGGACTTCTCAGGTCACCATCTCGCTGTTCCAAGTCCCCGGAGAGCGAACAGGCCCGTTCCTTCTTTATGGGGTTGCGCCGGGGCTGCGCCTGCGGCAGCTGCGGCGCCGCTCCTTTCGATGCACCTGATGACCGTCTCGGGAAGCTGATCCAGTTTGCTGACGAGCAGGTGATCTTTCAAAAGAGCGCCGAATGTCTTGCGGATCGCCGGGGCGTACATCCGGTAGCAGTCGCCGGGATCGTCGATCGCAATGTGATAGATCTCGAATTTTTCACGGGCCGCTTTGTAAAGCAACTCGGTCTCCACATCTGCCTCGAGAGAGTCGCCTGTGAGCTCCGCGAGGCGCTGTCCGGGTAAGTAGGGATTGAGCGCCTCGTCGCCCATTGTGATGATGATCGCTTTTTTGCCTCTTTTGTGGCAGTCCAGAGATGTGTGGTTCAAGCCCATATACCAGGCGGCCGTGTAGGACTCAAATCCGTTTCCGCCGCCGCCGCGCTCGAACCAGAGCTTGTCCAGATGTTCGGCAACGCGGATGTCGGACTCGAACTGGGAGATCTGGATCGGTGCCCGGTCGTAGGCCAGGTCCCCGATGCCCATGACCATGAATTCCACATCTTTAAACCGATCCAGTGCAGTCTGCATGATGCCGTTCAGGGAAGCCGCCGTCTTGAGCAGCGCGCCGCCCATGGAACCTGTGACGTCGAGCGCCAGGATCACCGGCACGGTCTGCGGATGCTCCTCGTTGTCACAGCACTCCCGCATGACCTTGAAGGGGTTCAGTTCCGGTGCCAGATTTTTTGCCCGGTACATGTCCTGCGCGCCCCGCATCCGGGAAGTGTCGACATTGCCGTCGGCGCGGACCCTTCTGCCCATTCCTGCGTTGTATCTGTTAAAATCTTCTCTTCTCCAATATCCTCCGCCCATTTTGAACTCCTTTCTTTAGTGAATAGCATACCTCTAGGGTAGTGCGGCGCCGCCTGTCTCTTTTAGAAGAGATCGTCCTCGTCATCGCCGTCATCCGTTTCAGCTTCATCTTCCTGCTCGCCGTCGAAAAGTCCCCTGAAGAGATCGTCAAATCTGTCGCCCTTCATCAGCATGAGAGGGAGCAGTATTCCCATATTGCTCTGGGGTCCCATGCCGCCTTGCGGAGCGAGCGCGCCGTTTTCCGTTCCCGTTCCGTTTCCCATAAGGCTTCCCAGCATCATGAATTTCATCATCCTCGTGACGCTTCCTTTCCCGCAGATGGAGGCGCCGTCTCCGAAGAGGGACACTATTTTGCCGTAAAAATAGGTGTTGCCCATGAAGACATGCCGCTCGGGAAGAATGGTCTCCACGACGGAAGTCTCATAATTGATCACTTCGATGCTGCCGGCGGAAACCTTTCTGACGCAGGCGGGGCGGCCGCCGTTTAAGATGATGTCGCCCGGCTTTACCTTGACGGTCGGGATCACGAAGAACATCCCGTCCCCGAAGCTGAAGACCAGATTGTCGCAGTTGCGGAGCTTTCCGGTCTTTACGTTGTAGCTTCGATATCCCGCGGAGGTCTTTACCGCGATCCCGCAGGGGGAGAGCATGCACATACCGCTCTGAACCTTCATGAACATTTCGCCGAAAATATTATTCATATTTTGCCTCCTCCTTTTCTTGAAACTGCTTAATAGTCATATTGACTATAATTACAGTAGCACAAGGATATCGGCGCGTCAATGCCAAAATAGTCAAAAAGACTAAAAATATTCAAAAGCCAGTGTTAACAAAAAATTAATAATGTACTCTTTTTACTTGAGCTATAATAATTAAAGGAGCTGTCCATGATTGGCTCTGAAATAACACCAAGAACAGGAGGTATTTGAGTATGGCAGTTAATCGTTTTGTATTGAATGGCATGTCCTTCCACGGACACGGCGCGATCAATGAGATCCCCGGAATCGTAGCGTCCAAGGGGTTCAAGAAAGCTTTTGTCGCATCTGATCCGGACCTGGTAAAATTCGGCGTTACCGCAAAGGTCACAGATCTTCTGGCGGCAAACGGAATTGAATTTGTTGTCTATTCTAACATCAAGCCCAATCCCACAATCCAGAACGTTCAGGAAGGTGTTGATGCTTATAAGGCTTCCGGCGCTGACTTCATGATCACCATCGGCGGCGGTTCTTCCATGGACACCGGCAAGGGCATCGGCATTATCGTCAACAACCCTGAGTTCTATGATGTTCGTTCTCTTGAGGGCGTAGCTCCCACCAAGAAGCGCACCGTATTCACCATTGCCGTTCCCACAACAGGCGGCACAGGCGCTGAGTCCACCATCAACTACGTCATCACAGACGTAGAGAAGAAGAGAAAGTTCGTCTGCGTAGACCCTAACGACATCCCCGATGTCGCAGTCGTAGATCCCGATATGATGGCTTCCATGCCTAAGGGCCTCACAGCTTCCACCGGTATGGACGCTCTGACCCACGCAATCGAAGGCTACACGACCAAGGGCGCTTGGGAGCTGTCCGACTGTCTCGACCTCGAGGCAATCAAGCTGATCGCGAAGAACCTTCGCAAGGCTGTTCAGAATGATCCCGACGGACGCGAGGGAATGGCTCTTGCACAGTATGTGACCGCTATGGCTTATTCCAACGTAGGCCTCGGAATCGCACACTCCATGGCTCACACTCTGGGCGCTGTCTATGACACACCTCACGGCGTAGCCTGCGCTATGATGCTTCCCATCGTTATGGAATTCAACAAGGATTTCACAGGCGAGAAGTACAAAGCCATCGCAGAAGCTTTCGATATCGACACAACCGGCATGGATCAGGAGACCTACAGAAAGGCTGCGATCGACGCGGTTCAGCAGCTGTCTGTTGACGTAGGAATCCCCACCAAGCTCGAGAAGCTCAGAGAAGAGGATCTTCCTTTCCTGTGCGAGTCTGCTGCCGCTGATGCATGCGCACCCGGCAACCCCAGAGAAGCTTCCCTGGCAGACTATGAGGCTATGTTCCGTAAGCTGATGTAATTGTCTGATATCAATTTGGTCAATAATGAAGGCGGGTGAACCCCGCCTGTCCGGGCGCCTTCCGCTTATGCGGGGGGCGCCTGTTTTTGTGGGGGCGGGGGCTATTTTGCATGCGCGGGAGGAAGTCATAGAAGGAGTGCCTTGAGTAGGGGAATAAGCTGGTGTAAAATAGAGAAAACTGATTTTTTGAATAATTATTTGGGAGGAGTACTCGATGAAAATCGGATTTGGAAGTGATCATGCTGCTATTGAGCTTAAGAAGTGCCTGTTTGATCATCTGAAAGAAAAAGGGTATGAGTGTGTGGATTTCGGAGCCTACAGCCCGGAAGAGAAGATGGATTATCCCATTGCCGGCAGAAAAGTTGCGGAGGCGATCCGCCGCGGTGAAATTGACAAGGGAGTCCTGGTCTGCGGAACAGGTGTCGGAATCTCTCTGGCAGCCAACAAGGTTCCCGGAATCCGCGCGGGCGTCTGTTCGGATTGCTATACTGCCAGGATGGTCAAGGAGCACAACCACTGCCAGATCATCGCGATGGGGCAGCGCGTCGTAGGAAACGAGCTTGGAAAGATGATTGTGGATTGCTTTTTTGACGCGGAAGAACTCGGCGGACGTCATGCAAATCGCGTGGATATGATCACGCAGATCGAGAGAGACTACGGGTATGCGGATGCGCCGGTGAAGTGAGCTGGAGAGAAGAGTGTGTATTAGTTGGTGACAGAAAATATGGGTGTCGCATACACAAAGATGCAGTGCCCCTGAATAAGCGATGAAAATCCGGCTGAATGCCGGGGCGTCGTAAAACAGTAAATGTTTAAGAATTGAAAAAGATGGGAAGGCGTGGCTTCGGTCACGCCTTTTCACTTGTCAAAAGCTCATTCATAGGGATGAATCCTAGTCCATCGTACTGGATATGGATATGCTGTCTGCGCTTGCCGCTTGCGTTATCCTCGCTTATATATTTCCATTTACAAGATCTTCAATGGTAATGTTGTAAAAGAAATCATGATAAACACCTCCTTTTTCCCTATTCTACCGCGGGGTAACAGGGCGAATTAAGAAAAACCCATTTACCCATTGACTAAGTAGGAAAGTAGGAGTATAGTAACACCATTGAATTTGAGCAACCAAGCAGGAAAGGAGAGGAATGCAATGTATAGAACAAATACTTCTCATGAATCCACCATGCGCTGTAGTCGAATGTTGTTCTCCCGGGCATACCAATATGGCCAGGTGCATTCGTCTGCTTTGTGTTGCACCGATGTATAACATTTTGCTTTGAAAGCAAAATGCGATAATGCCATTTGCCCGGGAGCTTATCAGAAGCCCCGGTTTTTTTGCGCTCAGATTCCTTATACCGGTGTCAACCGATCACTTAACCTGAGTGCGGGGCAGAGGAATCACAAAAGTAATCCCGGTGAAACGGGACAGCGGGCAAGTGTCTGCCCTGTGTCCGCGTAAGCGGCACGAAGCCCCCGCCTCTTAGCGTATGCGTAGGCGGTGGGTAGTTCACTGAAATCTTTTGAATACTAAAACAAAAGGAAGAGTTGGAGGATAAGCCGGGAATGAGCACAATAACTAGAGGTAACGCAATTGATTTGTTGAAAAACTATAACAAGGATCCTTTTCATATTCAGCATGCATTTACAGTAGAGTCTGTTATGAAATGGTTTGCATATGAGCTGGGATACGATGATGAGGCTGAATATTGGGGAATTGTTGGATTACTACATGATATAGATTTTGAACTCTTTCCATCAGAGCACTGTCTTAAGGCTCCCGAACTGTTGAGAGACGGCGGGGTTCCTGAAGATATTATTCACGCTGTAGTATCCCATGGATATGGCATCACGATTGAATGTGGTGTGACATTGGAAGTAGCACCGGAACGAGAAATGGAAAAAGTGCTGTTTGCAGTAGATGAACTTACCGGACTCATATGGGCTGCTGCTCTGATGAGACCCAGCAAAAGTACAAAAGACATGGAACTGAAATCATTGAA
>DGWK01000042.1:0-22161 GCA_002395235.1 Lachnospiraceae bacterium UBA4260
GTTGTCGGGGGTTCGATCCCCCCATGTCTCATCCGTAACCATTCAGCCGATCTCTTGATTGCGGCTGTTTTTTGTTATTTGAGAACAATATCTCGCGGATATGGCGGAATTGGCAGACGCGCCAGATTTAGGTTCTGGTGGGATCCCCCGTGCAGGTTCAAGTCCTGTTATCCGCACTACCGCCGGCAGGTATCATCTCCTGCCGGCGGTCTTTTTTTAAGTCTCGTTATGCATTTATTTTCGTTCGATTTTCAGTATTTACGTAAAATTTTCGAGTGGAATTTCCACCGAATTCTCTCACGGTAGTCCCCTCGCGGATCCGGCCGCACACCGCCATTCTTTCCCCTGTATCCGTCTCGGGATGTTCAAGGATCTGTATGAGCTTTCGGATCGCTTCTCTTCCCAGATCGGCGGGCGGGCACTCAATACCGGTAATGCCGTCCGCACAGTTCTCCTCATAGCGAGCCCCTATAACAGCAACCGATACCTTCTCCGGAATTTCTATCCCGCGCCCGCGCCATTCTTCGATCTTCAGACGTGCCTCCCGGTGAGACGAGAACAGCGCGCATACGGCGCCGCCCTCTCCCGCCGCTATGAAATCGCCGTTTTCCGACTGCAGTCTCGAATTTGTTTCCAGAAAGCCCATATCGAGCTTTTGTGCCTCTTCCCCGATGATTGAAGCATACCGTCTCGAATCGAGGCTCAGATCGCCAAAATAGGCCGTTTTACGGTGTCCCTTTTCTTTCAAATACTTCAGCATGGCCCGCGCGTCGGTCCGGAAATCTCTGCAGACGCTGGTGTGCCCCGCCAGGTCGTTTCCCACGATCACTACCGGCACCTCACTTTCCAGAAGGTCCGCGAACCGCCCCTTGTATATATCCGACCTGCTCACCAGCAGGCAGATCCCGTCTGCCCTGCGGGCCCGCGTTCTTCCTACCCAGCTCACATCCGTTCCATAGGCATTCGCACCCATGATCACCAGGTCCCGGTAGCTGCCGGCTGCCTCTTGTGCCATGCCAAAAAACAGCTCCCTGTAGTAGGATGACTTCACCAGTTCCGCATATCTGGGCGCCAGGATCCCCAGCGTGCCCCATACTCTGGCTGCCGCTTTAGGCACATTCCTGTAGTTATGCTTATAATCCAGTTCTCTCGCCGCTTCTTTCACCTTCCTTCTTGTCTCTTCACTGATGTCGGGATATCCTTTCAATGCCCTGCTGACCGTCGAAATTGATAATCCCAGTACCGCTGAAATGTCCTTGAGATATGCCATTGTTAGTTACCTCCCAGTTCCTATCCTAGTCAGCCCCTCGTCACAGTTGCAAGTTTTCCCGTTTTCTTCTTTTTCTCCTGTTTGATCTGAATATCGTTCATTTAAGCATTTTCGTATAATTCAAAGAATATTTTCGCTATTATCTTTATTTCGATTAGTACGGCTCAAAATATATACGTAATTTTGCTTGTCTTCTCCGATACAGGCATCGAAACTTTCGTTCGTGTGCTGCTTCCGCCTTTTCCCGTAAACGTATTTTTGATATTCTTCCGTCACGCTTCCGCAATTCTCAAAAAAGAGTTTAATTTCCAAAATTTGTTGTTGACAAATCCTCCCCGATTTTATAGAATACTTGTGTTGTGTAAGTGTAGCTCAGCTGGATAGAGCGTCTGGCTACGGACCAGAAGGTCGCGAGTTCGAATCTTGTCACTTACATCAAAAAGCTTCGTCGTAAGACGAAGCTTTTTTTGTTCGCTGAAACTCCGCGAATTCAACACCTTTTCCCCATGCCCATCCATCCCGTTCCATAAAAAAGGGCCGCCGCCCTAAGAATAATTCTTAGTGCGACAGCCCTTTCGAGCATATCATTTCAACCTCTTCTATTTACCCGATGCCGTTCCGGATCAGTCTCTCTCTACAATCGCCGCGCAGCCCATGCCGCCGCCTACGCAAAGGGTTGCAAGACCCTTCTTGGCATCTCTCCTCTGCATCTCATAGAGAAGAGTGACAAGGATACGTGTGCCGGAGCATCCTACGGGGTGTCCGAGAGCGATGGCGCCGCCGTTGACATTGAGCTTGTCCATATCGAAGCCGAGGTCGTGACCGACTGCTACAGACTGTGCTGCGAAAGCTTCATTCGCCTCGATCAGGTCGAAATCGTCGATCTTGTAGCCGCACTTCTCCATAGTCTTGCGGGTGGCCGCTACAGGGCCGATGCCCATGATGCGGGGCTCTACGCCTGCCAGCTCGCCTGCGATCCATGTAGCCATGGGCTTAACGCCGAGCTCCTTGGCCTTCTCTTCGCTCATGACGATGATCGCTGCCGCTGCATCATTGATACCGGAGGAGTTAGCCGCTGTGACAACGCCGTCCTTCTTGAAAGCAGGGCGAAGCTTGGCGATGGACTCCTTGGTCGTGCCGGGGCGAGGGCCTTCGTCTGTGTCTACGATAACAGTCTTCTTCTTGGACTTGACTTCTACAGGGAAGATCTCATCCTTGAACTTGCCTTCCTCGATCGCCTTGGAAGCCTTCTGCTGGGACCAGGCTGCGAACTCATCGAGCTGCTCTCTTGTAAGTCCCCACTCCTCTGCGATGTTCTCAGCGGTGATACCCATGTGATAGCCACCGAAAGCGTCTGTCAGAGCGTCTCTGATCATGGAATCTTCGAGCTGTCCATGGCCCATGCGATAGCCGAAACGTCCCTGCTGTACAAGATAAGGTGCTCTGGACATGCTCTCCATGCCGCCCGCTACAACGATGTCGGCGTTGCCGTTCTCGATCAGCTTAGCGGCGAGGTTTACGCAGTGAAGGCCGGAGCCGCACAGAACGTTGATGGTGATGGCGGGAACTTCTACCGGGATACCTGCGTTGATCGCTGCCTGTCTGGCGGGGTTCTGTCCGAGGCCTGCCTGGATGACGTTGCCCATGTAAACTTCGTCAACCTGCTCAGGCTTAACGCCTGCTCTCTTGAGAGCTTCCTTGATCGCCATCGCGCCCAGATCGGGAGCGGGGATGGAGCTGAGCTGTCCGCCCATTGTTCCGATCGCTGTACGGCAAGCACCTGCCAGGACTACTTTTCTCTTGCTCATAATAGTTTTCCTCCTTGATTACATTTTGCTAAACAGCCCCCGGATAAGCAGGTCCGGGGGCTGAAAAACCCATTTATTCAGAATGTGAGTTTACTGTCAGTCTCTCTCTACGATGGTCGCGCAGCCCATGCCGCCGCCGATGCACAGAGTCGCAAGACCGCGCTTAGCATCTCTCTTAACCATCTCGTGAAGAAGAGTAACAAGGATACGGCATCCGGAAGCTCCTACGGGGTGTCCGAGAGCGATGGCGCCGCCGTTGACGTTGAGCTTGTCAAGGTCGAAGCCGAGTTCTTTGCCGACTGCTACAGACTGAGCTGCGAAAGCTTCGTTTGCTTCGTACAGATCGAACTGATCGATCGTGAGGCCGGTTCTCGCAAGAACCTTCTTGGTTGCTGCGACAGGTCCTACGCCCATGATGGAGGGATCTACGCCGCCCAGAGCGCCTGCTACCCATGTTGCCATAGGAGTGATGCCCAGCTCTTTGGCCTTCTCTTCGCTCATAACGATGACTGCTGCCGCGCCGTCATTGATACCGGAAGCGTTGCCTGCTGTAGTCACGCCGCCTGCGTTGATGGCGCGAAGCTTTGCAAGGCCTTCGGGAGTTGTGCCGGGACGAGGGCCCTCGTCGGTGTCAACAATAACAGTCTGCTTCTTCAACTTAACTTCAACGGGGACGATCTCATCCTTGAACTTGCCGGCTTCCATAGCTGCGCAGGCCTTGTTCTGGCTGTTTGCGGCAAATGCGTCGAGCTCTTCTCTTGTGAGGCCCCACTGCTCTGCTACGTTGTCGGCAGTCTTGATCATGTGATAGTCATTGAATGCATCCCAAAGTGCATCCTTGATCATGGTATCAACAAGAACGCCGTTGTTCATTCTGTAACCATAACGGCCCTGCATAACAGCATAGGGAGCGAGGGACATATTCTCCATGCCGCCTGCCACAACGATGTCAGCTGTGCCGGCGATGATCTTCTCTGCCGCCATGTTGACGCAGTTAAGACCGGAGCCGCATACTACGTTAATGGTGACTGCGGGAACTTCTACGGGAAGTCCGGCACCGATGGAAGCCTGTCTGGCCACGTTCTGGCCCTGGCCTGCCTGAATGACGCAGCCCATGAGAACTTCGTCGACCTGATCAGCCGGAATGCCTGTGCGGCTGAGCGCTTCCTTGATAACGATAGAGCCGAGATCAGCAGCCTTAACTGTGCTGAGCTGTCCGCCCATCTTGCCGATTGCTGTACGGCATGCTCCTGCCAAAACAACTTTCTTTGCCATTTCTTTCCTCCAATTCCATTTGCTATATATGGTGTACTCCTTGCAGCTGCGAAAAAGCGCCTTTTCTCTCCGGCCCGTTTTCGCCTCCAACACACCTATTATATCACGGCAGATACATATTGTGAATAAAATATCATATTTCAGCACTCCGGAAAATCATTCAGCAATTTCCGTTAAGCAAAGGCCGCACGAACCAAACGGTCCATGCGGCCTCTCTGTTCACGGCAGTATGAATTATGCCTTCAGTTTTTTGATTTCTTCTGTAAGGGCAGGAACTACCTCATACAGGTCGCCTACTACGCCGTAGTCAGCAATGTTGAAGATGTTGGCGTCTTCGTCCTTGTTGATAGCTACGATGCAGTCGGAGCTGCTCATGCCTGCCACATGCTGGATAGCGCCGGAGATACCGCAAGCGATGTAGAGCTTAGGTCCGACGGTCTTGCCGGTCTGGCCGACCTGGTGAGCATGTGCGATCCAGCCGCTGTCAACAGCTGCACGGGAAGCGCCTACTACGCCGCCGAGCAGATCTGCAAGGGGCTTAAGAGTGGTGTTGAATCCATCGGGGCCGCCCATTCCGCGTCCGCCGGATACGATAACGTCAGCGCCTTCGAGATCGACCATCTCGCCTGCTGCGTCTTCGATTGTCTCAAGGATGCTGGTGCGGATGTCTTCCGGAGCGACGTGATATTCTTCTCTGATGACTTCAGCCTTGTTCTCGCCGGCTTCGGGTTTCTTGAAGACGCCGGGACGAACAGTACCGCACTGAGGGCGGTGGTCAGGGCACATGATGGTAGCCATCAGGTTGCCGCCGAATGCAGGACGTGTCCATGCAACATTGCCTGTCTCTTCGTCGATATCAAGGCTCGTGCAGTCTGCGGTAAGACCGGTTCTGAGTCTGGAGGAGAAGCGGGGGCCAAGGTCACGGCCGTTCGGTGTAGCACCGATCATGACTGTGGTGGGCGCATACTTCTCAACTACATAGGTGAGTGCATTTACATAAGCGTCAGTTGTGTACTGCTGGTACTCGGGTCCCTCGACTACGATGACCTGATCTGCGCCGTAGATGCCTGCCTGCTCAACAGCATCAGCTACGTTGTTGCCGATGACTACGCCGACCAGCTTGCCACCCTGCTTTGTTGCAAGGGCACGGCCGGGATTCAGGAGCTCCAAACCGACTTTCTTCGGGGAACCGTCCTCGTTAGTTTCAATAAATACCCAAAGGTCTTTTGTCTTAGCTTCCATTATTATCCCTCCTGTCAGACAATGCCATTATCAACCAGAATCTGCGCGAGCTTAGCTGCAGAATCTGCGCCGGTCTCTTCTTTGATCTTCATGCCGCCCTGCTTAACGGGAGGAGTAAAGGACTTCTTAACGTGTGTCGGAGATCCTGCGAGACCATAGTGAGCCTTATCCATTGTAGCGTCGAAATCGTCGCCCAGTGTCTCGAATTTAGCTCTGTTAGCAGCGAGTTTACGCTTGATTGTGGGATAACGGGGATCGAAAGAAGGCTTTGTGAAAGTGACAAGGCAAGGGAACTTGATTCCGATGATCTGCTTGCCGTTCTCAGCTTCTTTCTCAACCTTAAGTCCGCCGTCAACTGCCTCGCACTCAAGGCCGTATGTAACCTGGGGAAGTCCCAGCCACTCAGCGATCTCGGGACCAACCTGAGCAGTATCACCATCGATAGCCTGTTTGCCGCAGAAGATAGCGTCGAAAGCGCCCTCGGTCTCTTCGATCTTCTTGATGGCGTGGGAGATGATGTAGGAAGTAGCAAGAGTATCGGATCCGCCGAAAGTACGGCCGGTTACCAGATAGCCCTTGTCAGCCGCGATCGCGACGCATTCCTTCAGGACTGCGACTGCCTGCGGCGGTCCCATGGTGACTACTACGATCTTGGTATCGGGATTTTTGTCCTTAATGCGAGCTGCTGCCTCGAGAGCATAGCCGTCAAAAGGATTCAGAATAGCCGGGACACCCTCACGGATCAGGGTGTGCTTTACCGGATCGATCTTAATCTGAGTCGTATCCGGAACCTGTTTTACGCAAACAAGAATGTTCATATTGTCCTCCTCCTGGGATGTTATTTCGTATACTGCCGACTGCTCCTTCTGTCCGAGCAGACACAGTGTATACAATCTTATACAAATATAACATGCACCGCCATTCCAAGGCAATGAACTGCTATAAGCAATAACAAATAAACTTATTCGAAAATCAAATCAAAGTCCCATGTGCTGGCTATGTCAGTATCCCGGCAGAGAAACTCATCTGCTCCCTGCCGGGTTCGCATGTCATATTATAGATCGCTCGTTGAAGCCGCTCTGATTACTTCTTATCTGTGGGCACCTTGTTGCGAGGGCCGTTGGAATAGTCATAGAAACCGATGCCGGTCTTTACGCCGAGTCTCTTGCCGCGGACCATCTTGCGAAGCAGAGGGCTTGCCGCATACTTGTTGTCGTGAGTCTCTTCGAAGAGAACATCCATGATTGCCAGGCAGATATCCAGACCGATGAAATCGCCGAGTTCCAGCGGGCCCATGGGGTGGTTGCAGCCGAGCTTCATGCCGTTGTCGATGCCTTCGATGTCAGCAGTTCCTGTGTAATAAACGTTGATTGCTTCGTTGATCATGGGAACAAGGATTCTGTTTACGGCGAAGCCTGCAGCCTCATTGACCTGTACCGGAACCTTGCCGAGCTGCTTGGAGATCTCGATGACCTTCTCAACAGTTTCAGCGGGAGTGTTGATACCTGCAATAACCTCAACCAGCTTCATAACGGGAGCGGGGTTGAAGAAGTGCATGCCGATGATGGGCTTGGAAAGGCCTGCGCCGATCTGTGTGATGGATAAGGAAGAAGTATTGGACGCATAGATGCAGTCGGGGTTCTTTACGATCTCGTCCTGGAGCTTCTTGAAGCAGTCCTGTTTGACGTCCATTCTTTCAAGAGCAGCCTCAACTACGAGGTCGGGATCTACAGCGATATCGCTAAGTCCGGTAACGATCTTTCCGGTGATAGCGTCTGCAGCTGCCTGCTCCATCTTGCCCTTTGCTACCAGCTTGTCAAGACCCTTCTTGATCTTGTTAAGACCGCCGTCAGCAAACTCCTGCTTGATATCGCAGAGATAGACCTTCTCAACAGCATCACACTGAGCGAATGTCTGAGCGATTCCGGATCCCATTGCACCAGCGCCGATAACAGCAACTTTCATTTTAGTATCCTCCTTTGATAACTATAAATATATTGCAAAATAGTATTGCCTTTAATGAATCGCACTCCGTCGGGAATGCGCACTCTTTTGACCGGTCAGGAAATTATTCGTTCCTGAAAGCGACCTTCTTGACCTTCTTCGGATCGTCTTTCTTGCGAAGGAAGTTGGCCATTCCCTCTACCTGGTCATAGCTCTCGAAGCAGCTTCCGAACAGTTCTTCTTCGATTGCGACGCCTTCGTCAATGCTTACCTGAAGGCCTTCGTTGATCGCCTTCTTGCATGCGCGAACTGCGATCGGAGCATTTGCTGCGATAGATGCCGCCATCTTCTTGGCTGCGGGCATGAGCTCCTCAAGCGGATAAACTTCGTTGACAAGTCCGATTCTCTTGGCTTCGTCCGCCTTGATATTGCGGGCTGTGTAGATCAGCTGCTTGGCCATGCCGGGGCTGACAAGACGAGCCAGTCTCTGTGTGCCGCCGAAACCGGGGGTGATTCCAAGGCCGACCTCAGGCTGACCGAACATAGCGTTGTCAGAGCAGATGCGGATATCGCAGGACATGGAGATCTCGCAGCCGCCGCCCAGAGCAAAACCGTTGATAGCAGCGATCACAGGGATAGGGAACTTCTCGATCTTGAGGAAAATGTCATTTCCCTTCTTGCCGAAAGCAGCGCCCTCTGCCTTGGTCATGGTGCTCATCGCTCCGATGTCCGCACCTGCAACGAAAGACTTCTCGCCGGCGCCGGTGAGGATCAGGCAGCGGATGACGCTGAGGTCAACAGCGTCGAAAGTCTGCTCCAGCTCGTTAAGAACTTCCTCATTGAGCGCATTGAGTGCCTTGGGACGGTTGATGGTGATAATACCAACGGCTCCGTCCACTTGATAGTCAATAAATCCCATTTTTGTGTCCTCCATCCATCTTGATTTTTTATAATCATGGCAGTCCTGATAGCGTGAGGGACCGCCGAGTTACCTGTTTCATTCAGGAACGAATCCTTCCGGATCTTATTCCTCGGGCTCGATCAGGCCGTAAGAGCCGCCCTTTCTCTTGTATACTACGTTGATCGCTTCCGTCTCGGCATTGCGGAACACATAGAAGCTGTGCCCGAGCAGTTCCATCTGCACGCATGCATCTTCGGGATACATCGGCTTCATTTCGAACTGTTTGCTCCTCACGATCTTGATCTCTTCATCGGAGGTGTAAGGCTCCTCGAGATACTCTCTCTTGAAAGCTGCCTGCGCTTTGTGCTTCTTGACGATCTTGCTCTTGTACTTCTTGAGCTGTCTCTCGATCACTTCCTCCGCGAGATCAATGGTCGTATACATGTCTGTGCTGACCTGCTCGCAGCGGATCACGCCTTCCTTGGTGGGAATCGTTACCTCCATGATGTGACGTCCGTGATTGATCTCCAGAGTGACATGCGCCGTGGTGTCCTCGGCAAAGAATTTCTCAAGCTTGCCGAGCTTGTCCTTGACGGCCTTCTCCAGAGAAGGGGTTACTTCCATGTTCTTTCCAACGATGACATACTTCATAGACACCTCTTTCTGCAGTCTCAAGTACTGCTGTTTTTTCGATGCCGGATGTCCGGTTAGATAATTATATCACAATCCCCGGCATGTTGCACAGAACTGTTCGCTATTTGCACGACTATTAATACAAAATTTATACATTCATTATGAAATCCCGGGAAAGCCGTCGATAACGTTGCTATTTATGCACAAACGCAAAAAATGCTGCAGTCCACGGGTTTTCCCGCTTCCTGCAGCATTTCTCTCATATTCTTATTCTCACTTATTCTTAATAGAAAATTCTCCGGATCGCCGCGATCGAGCGATAGTCCGCTCTGGAGACCTTGATGCCGTCCCTTGCGTTGGAGGCGTGGACCATCATTCCGTCGCCGATATAAATGCCTACATGTCCGTAGAAGCAGATCAGGTCGCCCGGTCTTGCGTCGCTGAGGGAATCGATTCCGATTCCGTATCCTCTCTGAGACGCGTCGTAATGGGGAAGGCCGACGCCGAAGTTGGCGTACACAGCCATCGTAAATCCGCTGCAGTCCGTGCCGTGTGTCAGGCTTGAACCGCCCCATACATAGGGATTTCCCACAAACTGGAGGGCGAACTGCGCGACTGCCTCGCCGGTCTCGGAGCCGTGCTTCTGCATATCTTCTTTGGCGGTGTCCGCTGTGACTTTGGTGTTGTCCGCAGCTACCTGCGCCATCTCGGCTACAGCCAGGGCTGTCTCCGCCGCCTTTTCATCGGCTTTTGTGTGCTCCGTCTCTTCGTCCTCGACGATGCTGGCTGCCTCCTCTGCCTTCTCGGCGGCCGCCTGTGCGACTTCGGAAGCCTTGTCCGCTTTCATCTGCGCGTCGTCCGCGATGTCCTTGACGGTCGCGTTCTCAATGCGCTCATGCTGCTCCTCGGCGGTCTCCGCCACCGGATAGGCGTCGGTTACGCTGACGTCCTCGCTCTTGACGTAGCCTTTGCCCTGCTCTGTGGAGACTTCGATCCATCCGTCGGTCTCGTCTTCCATATCTTCTTCGACGGTGATCTGTTCTCCCTGGGAGACGGTCATCATGACACCTTTGTCACTCTTATAGCGGTGGACCTCGACTTCATTGTCACTGTTGTCCGCAAAAGCCACGTTCTTCTTGACCAGTTCCGAGAGAAGCGCCGCCTCGTCGCCCTTGACCAGATACTCGCCCAGGACGTAACCTACAAGCTTGCCCGATTTGATCTTCACCCAGTCACTTCCGCTGTCCTGGATGATCTTCGCGACGTCGTTGCTGTATAACTTTCCGATCACTTCGCTGCCGAGCGAAGGATCCGTGTGAATGTTCAGATAAACGTTGGGCGCTGCGACTGCAAGTTCAATCTTATCTTCCTGTTTCAGGCTCGTCTTCTCCGAAGCGCCTTCTATTACAGCTTTCCTCTCTTTATCATCTTCCGCCTTGGTTTTCTGTCCCTTTCCTACGATCGGCAAAACCGCGTCGGCGATCAGCTCAGTCTGTGCGTTTTCCGGCGTAATGACATTGCCGGTAACGGGATTAAGGTCCGCCGCTGCTTCCATTCTGGCGGAATATCCCATTGCGTTTGCCGGTACTCCCATCATGGCTGCCGCCATGGTAAAAGTGACCAGTCCCGTCAGTACCTTAGATCTTCTAAAAAACATGTTGCCTCCTGACTGTTTTCCGGATTCTTGCGAAGCCGCAGGGCCTCGCGAGTTTCAAGTTCGTGTCAGGCTGTAAAAAACTCGTAACCAAACTGTTTATCAGCCGCGGGTACTATAACAAATGCTCTTTTTCCTGTCAACTAATCTACTTTTTATTCAGCAACTTTAGAGTTTTTTTAGAAAGAATCGTACATTTCTGTTACAAAAGCCCGATTTGTATTAAGAACAGGTCGAATATTTCCGCAACACATTCTTAATAAGATTAATATATATAAGAAATCTGTTTCCTATCTTTTGACATATACCACAACACGTGTGAAACAAATAACAATATAATCGCAATCTATCCCGTCCGATCAGGACTGCCTCAGGATGCTCTGCACGCCCGTGAAAGCGATCTGGCTCACTTTGTCTCCCAGTTCCTCCATCGAGCAGGGGATCTCGTCCCGCAGCCACCTCTGGTAGACGTACATGGCGCCCGCCACGAAGAAGCTGACCTGGATCCTGAGGTCGCTCTCCGGAAGCTTGGAGTGCCTCGCGTAGATCTCCGACAGGATCTCCACCGTGACGTTCTGCACTTCATTCCAGAAAAAGGACAGGCTGGGATTGCCCGCGACCATTTTGCAGAAGTCCAGATGTTCCGCCAGCATGGAGTTGACCTCCTTGGCGAAGATCTTTCTGTCAAAAGACAGAGAGAAGAAACTCTTAATGGTGAGTCGGGCCAGGAGCTCCCTGGTCTTCTCTTCGGCATATTCCCTTATGATGTCCTCCGTCGAGTTGTAGTGCAGGTAGAACGTCTTCCTGTCTATATCGGCCTCCCTAGCTATGTCAGAGATGGTGATCTTCTCGGTTCCCTTCTTTTTGAGCATGTCCAGGTAAGCCTTCTGTATCGCTTTTTTGGTCCTTGTGATCCTTCGGTCCTTCATTTTTCCCCATTTCCTCTCAAAATGTGTATTATTCCCTATTATCTTCAAAACTGGCAATTGATTAAATGTATATTTAATATGATAATACCCCATGTGTGGATAAATCAATATCCGCGCATTTCTCATATTTTTATGGTAGTATGATGGTATCAGCATCACAGATTACTTTTGCAGCCGCCCGGAACCTTCCGGGCGCCCCGGAAAGCTTATAAGGAGGAACAAATGAGGAATTACGAACTTGACCATCAGATGGAGCACATCTTAACGCTGGCAGCTTACGCGGAAGTCGAGAAAAAGCCCGTCAGCAAGAAGAATTATCAGAGAATCCTTGAGAAGCAGAACAAAGGCGTTCACGAGCTCATGAAAGCGGCGTATGAGATTCCCTTCTACCGCGCCCGTTTCGAAGAGAGCGGAACTACTCCCGACGACTACCACTGCGCCGAGGATCTCTACAAGTTCCCGCTCCTGACCAAGGACCAGCTCAGAGACTGGATGGACGAAGAGGCCGCCAAGGATCCCGAGAAGTACAAATACTGGCATGTATCTCCTACGTCCGGTTCCACAGGAAGACCGCTGCGCGTGCTGATCTCTCCCTATGAATATGCATACGTCACGGCGAACTGGCTCCGCACCATGGGCTACGGCGGATTCAATCCTTTCTTCGGAAAGACCATGTGCCGCCCCAATTCCCTGCACGGACCGGTCAAGGAATATGATTCCCCCATTCAGAAGCTCGGAATCCTCCGCCGCAAATATATGTCCGACACCATCAAGCAGCGTGTCGACACCCAGACTCTGGTCGATGAGATCAACGCTTACAAGCCCGATTATCTCTATAACCACAAGAACCTGCTGATGCGCATCGCCAAGTATGTCAAGGAGAACGACCTCTACATCCATCAGCCCAGCTTCTACACTCCTTTCGGCGAGATGCTCGACGATCCGTCCAGAGCCCTTCTGATGGACGTTTTCGGCCCCGGCCTCATCGACGCCTACGGCATGGGCGAGACGGGCTCCTGCGTCATCAGGATCCCCGGCAAGAAGTATTACCAGGTCAACAGCGACCTCTTCGTAGTCAACGTCTACAACGAGGATCTGTCCGGCCCCGCTCTCAAGGGCATGATGGTCATCACTCCTCTGTACAAGACAGAGCTGCCTCTGATCAACTACACTTCCTATGACCAGGCGGACAGCTACATGAAGAAGGGCCTTCGCTTTGTCAGAGGCGTCCAGGGCCGCATGAACGACGTCATCCACCACAGAGACGGAAGCGTCACCGAGTGGGGCAATATCTCCGGCGTAGTCAACTACATCCCCGAGATCATCTCCTACAGAATGGTCCAGGAGACCTACGAGGACCTGACCCTTATGATGGTTAGGAACCCCGAGACTCCCGTGGAGAAGCAGCCCGAGATCGAGAAGATCCTCGACGAGAAGCTCATGGCCATGTTCAAGGATCCTTCCATCAAGATCACCTATCAGTGGCTCGATGAGATCCCCGTGGATCCCAACGGCAAGCTCAGAGTCATCATCAGCAAGGTCAAGCCCGGCGCCATCGGCGAGCCCGAGCACGCGGGTGAGGATGTCGGAAGCGCTGACATCGTTCCGGATGAGAAGAAGGACGCCGCTGAAGAATAATACGCAGCTTTACCGAATTACTCCGCGCGATCGGCTGATCGCGCGGATTTACTTTATCCTCCGATTGGTGTATATTTTTCCTTATGAATGAAAAAACACAAGAATTAACCTTTGGTGCCATGATCGTAGCTATCTTCGGCGTTCTGCTCCTCGTGAACCGACAGACGGGCGGAATGTTCGAAGGCTTCTTTATGTTCATTTTTCCCATCCCCATGGTGGCTTTCTCGGCCAAATACGGCTGGAAGGACTCTCTTGCGGTCTTTGTTTGCACGGTCCTGATCGCGTTTCTCTTCGGCTCTTTCACAGGGCTCTTTTACGCGATCTCCATGTCTTTCATCGGCATGGTATACGGGTCCTGTATTCACGCGAAAAGGGATATGAACCGCACTCTCATACTCGTCATGGTCCTGTCCGCGGCTGCGGAGCTGTTGTGCACGATCGCCCTGGCCACGGTGGCCGGCTTTGACCTGAACGCCGACATCATGGCCATGCAGGAAGGAATGAACCAGGTCTTTGAGCAGGCCGGCGTGGATATCGCCTCCAGCGGCATCCTGACCTACGATTACCTTCGCCGCATGTACATCATCACGACCGGATTCGTTGGCGCTCTGGAAGGACTCGTCGTCTATTATCTGAGCTACGCGATCCTCAAGAAGCTCCGCTATCCCATCCGGAAGCCGCAGCCGATCACCAGCTACTATCCCTCGAAGATCTCCGGCGTCATCGCCCTGATCCTCGTCTTTGTCTACGCTTACAGCGTCGCGAAGCCTTTTCCCAATGAGATCGCGCAGAACGTCCTGCAGTCGGCCGGCATGTGCGGCGTAATATACCTGATCTTCTTCGGTTTTATTGCGCTCATCATGGTGTGCCGCGTCTATCTGCGCCTGCCCGGTTTCATCGGAATGCTTCTGACACTGTTCCTGACCATGACCATTTCCTACATCCCCATGCTCGCCGGCTATCTCTATATCAGCGGCAATCTTCACCGCATACTGGACGCGAAAATGTCAGAAATGTCCCAAAACGGGTCAAAATAGTCCTTGAACGGTTATTCAGTCAGAATTATCATACATTTCAACCACAGGCCTGACAGTGAAAGGAGGTTTCACTGCTATGGGTAAAGAAAATGGTGTAATGTTTCAATATTTTGAATGGTATCTGCCGTCCGACGCATCGCTCTGGAAGACAGTAGGCGAGAGCGCTCAGGCCCTGGCCGAACGCGGCGTGACGTCCGTATGGCTCCCGCCCGCTTACAAAGGGCAGGCCGGCATAAACGATACCGGGTACGGGGTCTACGATCTGTACGACCTCGGCGAATTTGACCAGAAAGGTACGGTCCCCACCAAATATGGGACCAAAGACGAGTATATAGATGCAGTTAACAAATTACAGGCCTGCGGTATTGATGTCTATGCGGACATTGTCCTGAACCATCGCATGGGCGCGGACGAGACCGAGATGATCCAGGTCGTCGAGACCAACGAGGCGAACCGGACGGAGACGGTCTCCGCTCCGCAGACTATCGAGGCGTGGACGAAATTCACTTTCCCCGGAAGAGGAGGCAAGTACTCCGATTTCATCTGGGACCACACCTGCTTCAACGGCGTCGACTACGACGAGCGCAAGGATAAGTCCGCGATCTACAAGTTCAAAGGCGTTCAGTGGAACCGCGGCGTGGACCGGGAAAATGTCAACTACGACTATCTCATGGGCGCCAATGTCAACTACGGCGTTCCCAAGGTCAGGGAAGAGCTGACCCGCTGGGGACAGTGGTATCTGGATACGACCGGCGTGCACGGCTTCCGCCTTGACGCCGTCAAGCATATTCAGAGAGACTTCTTCCCGGAATGGCTGGGAAAACTTCGCGCCAATAACCACGAGGAACTCTTCGCGGTCGGCGAGTACTGGAACGCGGAGGTCGACATCCTTGAAGAATACCTCAGGGAATGCGGATACTGCATGTCCCTGTTCGACGTCCCGCTCCACTTCCACTTCTTCGAGGCCAGCAACAGCGGCGGCGAATTCGACATGCGGGACCTCTTAAAGGACACGCTCGTAGAGCGCGATCCCATGCACGCGGTCACCTTCGTGGACAACCACGACACACAGGCCGGACAGGCCCTGGAGAGCGCGATCAAGCCCTGGTTTGTGCCGCTCGCCTATGCCGTGATCCTGCTGAGGCCGCAGGGATATCCCTGTGTCTTCTACGGCAACTATTACGGCGTAAAGTCTATGGAGGGTCCTTCCTTCCATAAGAGTATCGATCTGATGATGGACCTGCGCAGGACCAATGTGTACGGCGCGCAGCACGACTATTTTGACGATCCCGACGTGGTCGGCTGGACTATGGAAGGCGACGAAGAACACGGCGGAAACGGACTTGCCGTTGTACTCACAAACCGGACCGGCGGAGACAAGGCTATGCTGGTCGGTAAACAGCACGCGGGCGAGATCTGGGTCGACGCGATGCATCATATGAAAAACGAGGTTGTGATCGATGAGGAGGGCTTCGGCGTATTCTCATGCGAGAACGGTTCCCTCAGTATCTGGGTCAAAAAAGAGTAAAAGGAAAGAAGCAGGCACCCCGC
Source organism: Lachnospiraceae bacterium UBA4260 (assembly GCA_002395235.1). Lineage (GTDB taxonomy): Bacteria > Bacillota > Clostridia > Lachnospirales > Lachnospiraceae > CAG-791. Next base: position 15,883 of record DGWK01000042.1, read on the forward strand.
GGAGGCTGCCTGCTTCTTTTTTATTCAATTTCTAGGCTGCTTTTACAAAACTTTCTATATGTGTACACTATTCGATTAATAATTTCAGAGAAGGCTCCTTTGCCAAAAGTTCCTTAAACCATTTTTCCGCCTCTTCCAATTTTTTTAATTTGATATTTCCCATGCAAAGCCTATAGCAAAGATCAGCAGGATATTTCCCCAGTTTATCTCCGCAAAAAGTTAACCAAATTGTCCCATCCATCCCTATATTTATGAATGTAACTCCGTCCGTGTAATTCTCATTTGCTTCCTTGTTTTCTTTCAGCAGAGCCGTCATCTCCTGCTCCCATTTTTTCCTTAAAGAATACGGGATTCTGTCAAGACTCTTCTGCATGTTGTCGAGTTTATTTTTCTCTCTAAAAGCAATAATCCTTATCTTCTTCAGTAATTCCTCGTCTTTGAGTAAAGGCTCTTCCTTCACTGCTTTTTCATATTTTTCTTCCGCCTCAATCCCATTGCTGTTGATCGCAGCAGCACATTCAGCATATCTGATCAAAGGATACGCATAAATCTTCATATTCATTCTTATACTGGCTTCTGAAATACTATATTTCAATAATGCCCATTTATATTGACGGCTTGAATAGCAATACTCTGCATCGTTAAAATCTCTTATTGCCCCGTCCTGGTCCTGCTTTCTTTTCCATAAACCGGAGTCATTCAGCGCGTTTACAAATTTTTGTTTTTCCCGTTCCAGTGCCTGCTGACGAGTCATTGGAGGATTGCTTTGACCACCTGTCTTCGGTAGAGGGTCTGCTTTTTTGACCGGTGATACTTTCCGTACAGGCGGTTCATTCCTGACTGGCGCTGCGTTCCTGACCGAATTGCAGTTCTCTAAGGCACTTCGGAACGCAGAAGCCGTCTGATAGCGATCTTCAGCTTTGAAGGCACAGGCTTTCAAGATCACCGAAGCAAGCCCCTCTCCGCAGGCGGCGGGTCTGGAAATCTTTTCACCGCTGATACGTCTGATATACGCTTCGTTGAGAGATCTGTTAGTGGGATAATCTCGCTCAATAAAGGGGAAACGGTTATTATTGGCCAGCTGATAGAGTGTCAGGCCGAGGCTGTAAATATCCACAGTCTGTCCGTACTTGGACATCGGGCCTTCCGACATCTGTTCCGGAGCGGCATACAGAGGTGTGCCGGCGATAGTACTTGCCAATCCTTTCTCAGTGATCCTTGACAGTCCGAAATCTCCAAGTTTATAGTCGCCTCTTCTGTTGCGGAAAATATTGCCCGGTTTGATGTCGCGATGGATGATCCTCTCTTTGTGACAAATTTCTAGCGCCCTGCATATATCGGTTCCAATCTTGATGATTTCTTTTTCACTGAGCTTTCGGTTGTCCGCAAGGATTTTGTCAAGACTTTCGAGCAGCTCCATCCGGATCACCAGATCGCACTCGACCTTATCATCCTCAACCCAGTCCTTTACATCCCAGTCCTGGAAATCCACAATGTTTGTATTTCCTTTCAGCGCATCCATCAGGATGACTTCCTTGAGGTCATCCTGTCTGATCTGACTTTTGTCCTCAAAATAATACTGTGGAATCCTTCCGTTCACTTTTTTGGCCCCGCACAAATGAACGATCTTCATCGCGCAGTACTCCACAACTCCGAAACGTTCTCTTTTTAATCGAACCACTAAACCGAATCCGCCTTGTCCAAGGAGTGCATCTACTCTCCAGTTACCCAGATCCTGCGCATATTTTGCCACCTTTTGTTCGATACTCATTGTAACTTCTCCTTTATTTTGGTTTAATTGAGATCTTCCCCTAAGGAATGCGGCAGCCCCATGACTTTAGGCATAAAACTCATTTCAAGGTGATGACAGATTCCAAAGCCATCGGGAAAACAGCGTTTTCCGGTCAAATCAGGATGTCTTTTTCCATAGCATTAGGCAATAAGGCGCTCCATGGATAATCTATCTCCCAATCTCACCTATAAACACATACGCCAGGGGAACAATTGGGAGCTAAAATTGTCAATAATTGTGATTATGCCTAAAAGAGCACCGGCAGTACACTTCGCTCAATGATACGTCCCCGTATCGCAAAATGTGTCATTGGATACGTCCCCGTGTCACAAAACACATGTCACAGCTCTTCCCCTCTGGACTCAATCACCTTCTTATACCAGTAGAACGAATCCTTCCTGCTTCTGGAGAAATCACCAGTACCGTCATCATGCCTGTCCACATAGATAAATCCATATCTCTTGGCATACTGTCCGGTGCCCGCCGACACCAGGTCGATCGGCCCCCAGGTGGTGTAACCGATGAGCGGAACGCCGTCTTCCATGGCCTCTCCCATCGCTTTGATGTGCTCCCTGAAGTAAGCGATCCTGTAAGGATCATGGATGGAGCCGTCCTCTTCCACCTTGTCAAAGGCCCCAAAACCGTTCTCAACGACCATCAGAGGCACTTTCGGGTAACGGTCGTGCAGAAGGTTCAAAGTATAGCGAAGCCCGTCAGGATCGATCTGCCAGCCCCAGTCGGAGGCCTTCAGGTAAGGGTTCTTTCCCGTCTTGATCATATTTCCGGCCGTCGTCTCGGCATCAGGGTCCTCCGTGACGCACCCGGACTGGTAATAGGAGAAGGTGTACATGTCCACAGTCCCCTCCTTGAGAATGTCCTTGTCCTCCTCAGTGATGAAGGAGGGATCGATCCCGTTCTCCTTAAAGAAGCGGAAAGCGAAGTCCGGATACTCGCCGCGCACCTGCACATCTCCGCAGAGATTGTTCCTGATATTGTCCTCCTTCTGCGCCGCGAGAACGTCCTTGGGATTGGGCGTCAGCGGATAAACCGTGACATGGCAGATCATGTTGCCGATGATAAAGTCGGGATTGATCTCATGCCCCATCTTGACCGCCAGTGCCGACGCCACGAACTCGTGGTGGAGCGCCGTAAAAGTCTTCTGCACATCTCTCCGCAGCTCCGTGAGCGGGATCCTGTGGTCAGCTCCAATATCCCTCTCATCCATAAGGCCCAGGCCGTACAGATTGCCGATGCCGCCCTCTCCCATGCAAGGGATATTGATCTCATTGAAGGTCAGCCAGTATTTGACCTTATCCTTGTAGCGCCGGAAGACCGCCTCCACATAGCGCAGGAAGAGATTAATCGTCTCTCTGGAATAAAAGCCCTGGTATTTGGTCACGATATTCCACGGAATCTCATAGTGGCACAGCGTCACCAGAGGCTCGATTCCGTACTTTTTGCACTCATCGAACACCTTGTCATAGAAAGCCAGTCCCGCCTCATTGGGCTCCTTGTCATCCCCGTTCGGGAAAATTCTGCCCCAGTTAATGGACAGCCGAAAGCACTTGAACCCCATCTCCGCAAACAGCGCGATGTCCTCTTTGTACCGATGATAGAAATCAATGGCCTCGTGGCTGGGATAAAACGCCTTAGGATCCGTCTTGGGCAAAAAAGTCCTGGGCGTATTTACATCTCCTCCCAGTAAAAGGTCCGGCACACTCAGTCCTTTGCCGTCCTCCAGATAAGCGCCCTCACACTGATTGGCCGCCACAGCGCCGCCCCACAAAAAGTTCTCGGGAAATTTCATGCTAACCTCCTCTTTTACAACTGTTTTAGTAACCTGTTTATGTTCAAAGCTCACAGAGCGCCCCGACGCGCGGGCCGCTTCGGAGCTCCATGCCCCGGATTTTACTGTCCGTCATTAAAATATCGAAAACGTCACTGAATCACCGCCGAAACCATCACTGAAAATACCCGCTCACCGCCCGGCAGACGCCGTCCAGGTCGCCGAAAGCCGAATAATCCGGGCTCTCCATTACTTCCCCTGTGATCTCATTGACTTCCTTCTTCACCCCGACTTCCAGCGGGATATCCGGCGTTACGCCCTGCTCGAAATCCGATCCGCTCCCGTCCGCCAGCTTGAACTTGCACCCCGAAACGGAGATCTCGAATCCCTCGCTCAGAACGGCCTTCTGGATGCTGCAGCTGCCGCCTCCCGACCGCTCTCCGATCACCATGCCGCCCTCCTCCTTCACAAGGAAGGGGAACATATTCCCGCAGGAGAAAGACGCGCCGCTCGTCATGACTGCGTAGTTGAAATCGTAATTGACCTTGTCGTCCTCTTCGTTGATCTCTCCGTCCAGGTTCCTGTCCACGTCAAAATAGACCCTGAACGCCTGCTTACTCTGCTCATTATATCCGTTCAGATAGTCACGCCCCGTCATCAGCGAGAGCACGCCCATAGCCGCGTCGGAATACCCTCCGGGATTTGTGCTGAGATCGAACACGACATTCCTGATCCCCCCGTCCTCAGAAGCTTTCTTCAGCCCTCTCGCGGCCACTCCCATGGTGTCCTCGGGAAGCTCTCCCTCGCCGCTGTAATACGAATTCCATCCCCGCGCATCCACCGTAAATCCATTTAAAAGGATCACCGCCGTGTCGCCGCATTTGTAATACTTGTTCATCGAAAGCTCCTCGGGACGGACATTGTAGATCCCGTTGCTGGCAGCGCTCAGTTTTTGGACAAATTCCGACATCTCAAGGTTGTCAAATTTGGACCAGGTATAAGTCCTGAAATCCCTGTACTTGTCCGTCTGGTCCGCGTCGACCACACCGATGGAAAGACTCGTGTTGTTGTGCCCGTCCTCCATGGGTCCGTCCGAAAGTTTGAACATCGCAAACCAGAAATCCTTAAAGTCCCGGGAAGCAAGTTCCGCTCTCAGCGCCTGCCCTTCTTCGCCCCAGGCCGCCAGCGCCTCGTCAAATCCCTCGCCGCGCAGGATCTCCGGATCGAGCTCGGTCCGCCCGGGATACCCGTACATGTACCGGAAGATGAACCCCAGTTCCGCGTAGCTGTACGCCGCCAGGTCCTCCGCTCTCTCGCTTCCGGTCAATATTTTGTCAAAATATTCCGTGCTGAAGTACCCGTTGTCCATCTCATACGCCGACTTCTCGCGGCACACATACAGGCAGTCCCCGTTGCAGACCACCCGATTCTGCGCAATATCCGTCAGCCAGGACGACAGGATTGCGACCGGAAACCACACTTCCTCATCATTCGCGTGCAGCTCGATCCCCAGCTTTCCAAGCTCGAACACGACAGGGGTCGGCTCGTCCTCGTACACCACCTCGCGCAGCCGCAGATAGGGCGCGTCGCTGTCCTTGAAGGATCCCGCCTTCCCTTCCCGTGCCTCGTCAAAACAGTTCTCAAAGGCCGGCATATCCTGCGCCGACACTGTCCCCTTCCCGGTATCCACTACTGCCTGCGCGCCCGCGGCGTTGGTCAGGGTATAAGCCCCGTCTTCATTCGCCTCCACCTTCAGCCCGCCGCCCAGCATCAGGTCAAAATATTCCCTGATCCCCATGTAGGGCACATTGGGACTCTCTTTATAAAACCGCACGGCTGCCGTCTGTTCCTCCGAGGCGGCCCCTGCGACCCGGAGGGTCTTTTCTGTGTACTCCTCCGTCTCAGTGACTGACAGAGGGCTATTCGTATCTTTCAAATTCTGTGCGGGAGCAGGTGTGTTGTCTTCGGGCGTCTCCGCCTGTCCTGCCTGTTGATCTGCCGATCCTTCCTGCGGTGCCTGCTGATCAGCCCCTTCAGCACCTTCCGCAAGCTCCTGCGCCGTCTGCTGATCAGCCCCTTCCGCAATCTCCTGCGCATGCGCGGTTTGTTCCTGGTCGCCGGAATTGGCCGCTATATTATGTACTATTGTGAAAGCCAGCAGCGCGCACAGCACGACTGCCGCGATCGCTGCCGGATACAGTTTTTTATTCATTCCAACCTCGTGCCAAAACTCATTCTGATTTGCGTAGGTCCGCTCTTTTAATTGTATCACATCAGAAGCCGGAAAAATGGCAAAAAAAAGAACCTGCTTCATCAGCAAGTTCATTTCATATCTGCCGGCAGCGGGGGTCGAACCCGCACTCCCTTGCGGGAACGGGATTTTAAGTCCCGCGCGTCTGCCAATTCCGCCATGCCGGCAAGCCGTATAAATAAGACCGCCTTGACAACAGTCTTTATGATGTACTGAGCGGCGGTCATAAACCGCCGCTCTCAAAGCCGTTCAAGGCTAAGTGGACCCTCGGGGACTCGAACCCAGGACCGACCGGTTATGAGCCGGGAGCTCTAACCAACTGAGCTAAGGGTCCATAACAGGCTGATTTACAATCTGCAAATCCGGCCTTCAATTGATTGAACTTCCTCAGGAAGCTCTACAGTTAATGTCATACATTCACTGTCTATGACTCCGACGGGAATCGAACCC
>DGWK01000042.1:22211-24731 GCA_002395235.1 Lachnospiraceae bacterium UBA4260
GAACCCGTGTTACCGCCGTGAAAGGGCGATGTCTTGACCGCTTGACCACGGAGCCTTATATGCCTCTTCAGCTCATCCAGTATAGCAGAATTTAACGCTGTTAGCAACCGGATTTATCATTAAACATCACGCTCCTTAAATGAAAAACTTAATTCTTCCCTGTGCCGGAACTTAGTCTTTCACAAATGCCCCCATTCCTGTAGCATGTCATATTGTCTCCTACTCTGCAGTAGAAAGAGGCAATTATGTCAAAGTCTATACCCGGAAACCATAAACATATGACGCAGGACAACAGGGTAACGATTGAGAAAGGTCTGGATACCGGGACCTCCCTGCGTAAGATTGCTGAAACTATTGAAAAAGATCCTTCCACTGTTTCCAAGGAGATAAAAAAGCACCGGACACTGTATGCTCACAACGCCTTCAATGAGTCTCCCAACAAATGTGCCCTGTCACGTGACTGTAAAAGAAAGCATCTCTGCGGTGACAGCAGGCCTTCCTGTAAGAAGCTGTGTTATACCTGCTCTCACTGTAATCGTATATGTTCCGACTTTATCCCCAAGTCTTACCACTGTGACCTGCTGGATAAAGCTCCCTTTGTCTGCAACGGCTGTCATAAAAAGAACCACTGCAGGATGGATAAATACTATTACAAAGCGACGACCGCATTCCGACAGTACAGGACCGTTCTGGTGGAGTCCAGGACAGGTATCAACATTTCCGAAGCGGATCTTAAAGTGTTGGATGAGCTGGTAGCTCCCCTGATCCTTCAGGGACAATCGCCCTACACTATACTGAATAACCATCCGGAGATCGGGCTTTCAGAGAAGACTCTCTACAACTATATAGAGCAGGGAGCCCTGTCTGTTAAGAACATAGACCTCCCCAAGAAAGTAGCCTACAAAGTCCGCAACGTTCACAAAACAGAGATTAACGACTCCCGCGTCTTCGAAGGCCGCACATTCAACGACTACCAGGAGTATATGAAGGCCCATCCGGATACCCCGGTCGTAGAGATGGATACCGTGGTCGGCTGCGAAGGGAGCCGTAAGGTCCTTCTTACCCTTCACTTTGCCTGCTGTTCCTTTATGGCCGCTTTCCTGCTTGACAGCAAGGAGGCCAAACGCGTAGAAGCAGTTTTCGACAGTCTGGAAAAGAAGATCTCCACGATCGAATTCTGCCTCTCATTCCCTCTGATACTCACTGACAGGGGCGGAGAATTCGCTCATCCGGACGTTCTGGAGTGCGGCATTGATAGCGTGATCCGTACCAGCATCTACTACTGTGACCCGATGTGTTCCTGGCAGAAACCTCATTGCGAGAAGAATCACGAATACATACGAAAGATCTGCCCGAAAGGGACATCCTTTGATGATTATACTCAGTACGACATTGATCGCATGATGAGCCATATCAACAGCTCTCCAAGGGAAAGCCTGGGTGGACTGACGCCCTATGCTTTAGCAGAAATGATGCTTTCAAAAACGCTCATGAAGGCTTTCGGACTTCGAAAGATCGCACCGGACGATGTTATCCTTACGCCGGATCTTCTGAAGAAGTAAAAGTCGTCCCTTGCCAGCTCTCTGGAGGAGGCCGGGGTTCGGGGCAGAGCCCTGATCATTACAGGATCCAATGAGTTTTTCTCTTTCGGTGTATGATGGCGGAGGCGATCACGGGGAAGGCCCCTTACGGCTGTCCAGCTCCCCGTGATCGGCGGAGCTGATATACGCCGAAAGACAAGCCTGTCAAGTGGACCATGGAATAATGGGGCAGGGGCCCCGTTATGCCGTGAAAGCCACTTGACAGGCGCAGCGGAAGAACACCTTCCGTCGGTCACCCGATAACCATGAATAAACCTGCGGATTAAGAGACACGAAGCCATACCGATAACGCCAGGCATAACATCAGGCATGTGGAACTTAGTCTTGCAGGATCACCTTCCACAGGCCGGCGACCGCATACTCTTTTTTAACACAAGCAGGTCGTCAACGGGCTAAGTTCTACATTAATAGCCTTTTTAACTGCTGTCAAACCCTCTATTTGTGGAACTTAGTCTTCAGTATGGAATTTAACTTTACATGTTGAATTTAACTTTTCACTCAACATAAACATCACGCGCAGGTATTCTGTGTACCGGTAAAAGAAAAGACAGCAGATGATCTGCTGTCTCAAGCGCCCCGAGCAGGGCTCGAACCTGCAACACCGCGGTTAACAGCCGCGTGCTCTACCATTGAGCTATCAAGGCAAAATATTCTGTACCTTCAAAACTGAACACCGAAGAGCTTTTTCGCTCTTTCCAAGAACTTAAGGATAAGCTTCCGACCTATTAGTACGTGTCAGCTGAATGCGTTGCCGCACTTACACCTCACGCCTATCTACCTTGTACTCTTCAAGGGGTCTTGTGATGTCTCATCTTGAGGGGGGCTTCACGCTTAGATGCCTTCAGCGTTTATCCCATCAGCACTTCGCCTCCCTGCTGTGCACTTGGCAGTACAACAGTTGCACCAGTGGTGCGTCCAT
>DGWK01000041.1:0-28580 GCA_002395235.1 Lachnospiraceae bacterium UBA4260
GTTGTCGGGGGTTCGATCCCCCCATCGCTCATTTCGTGAGGCCTCGGAAATGCTTTATTTAAGGCGTTTCCGGGGTTTATTATTTTGTAATAATTGCAAGGTACCCAACGGCTTGGGTACCTTTTATGATGTTTTTTGTGATGCCCCGATTTCTGCTATTCCGTCAAGAATTTCTGACCGCTCTTTTGCCTTCAACCGGCTACGATGATAAAAATCATGTGTTGTAGATATATCGGTATGTCCGAGCTGCCGTGTACTTCCTTCAGAAGATCTTCTGAAAGGAAAGGATGGATGAACATGGATTTTCTTGAATTAGCCAAAAACAGATATTTGGAGCGCTATTTTGACCCGCGTCCCGTGTAACAGGACGCCGGCATTACAGCGACAACCATGATACTTGTGCGGTTCCGAAGCCAACTGCTTCGGGGCCGTTTTATGTTTTCTGAGGGTTACTGTGTGAAATGAAAAGAAGAAAGAGCAACTATGATATACTGGAAGAGTAAAGAAACATAGCGTTTTCCTGCGCCTGTCAGTTGGATAATCTTCATGGAGGTGAATCTATTTGAGCGAAGCGTTTGTAAAGATCGACCTGCACGGCCTGCGGCAGGAGGAAGCGATCAAAGTGATCGTCGTCTGTCCGGAACAGCTGGGAGGACTTCCGACGCCGCGCGTTCCTTCGCCTTGGCGAAACAGTATGAAGCGGTACTGCCATATCTTAAAGAGAAGAGGCTGGATGACTGGGTGCGCAATAAGGCAATCCAGAAAAGCGTAGAAAGCTATCGGATAACCGATGAACAGAAAGCTTACCTGAAGACATTAAAGGTACAGCGCAGGAGATAGACGAAACAAACATCATCTTCACGACCCCGGAGAAAGGAAGTACACAGCATGCAGATCTACAGCGAAATCGGGCAGCTCAAAAAAGTGCTGCTGCACAAACCGGGTAAAGAACTTGAACATTTGATCCCAAAAGAACTGGAGCGGCTTCTCTTCGACGACATTCCCTACCTCAAAACGGCGAGAGAAGAACACGACGCCTTTGCGGATACGCTCAGGAGCCAGGGGGTGGAGGTCGTCTATCTCTGCGACCTCATGGCAGAGACCCTGCGGGCTGAGCCGGAGCTGAAAGAGCAGTTCATACGCCAGCTGATCCTGGAGGGAGGGAGCAAGCCCCGCAACTTCGAGAATGAACTGACCGCGTATCTGATGTCGATCCGGGAAGAAAAGGCGCTGGTATACAAGACGATGGCAGGCGTTTCCGCCGCGGAACTGGGGGTGAGAAACAGGCAGCCGCTTGCGGAGCTGGTGCAGCGGGAGAACCGGTTTCTTCTTGATCCGATCCCTAACCTGTATTTTACCAGAGATCCGTTCACGGTCATCGGCAGTGGAGTAAGTCTCAACAGGATGTATTCAGATACGAGAAAGAGGGAGACGATCTTTGCCCAGTATATTCTGGCCCATCATCCGGTGTATTCTCCCGGGCTGCGCTATTATTACCGCCGGGAGTACCTAAATCGGATCGAGGGGGGAGATATACTGGTGCTCAGCAGAAAAGCGGTCGTGCTCGGCATCTCCCAGAGGACAACGCCGGAAGCTATCGAGACACTGGCCAAAAACCTGTTCCAGGATGAAACCGGCGAGGTTGAGACCGTTCTGGCCCTGGACATTCCCCGCATTCGGGCCTTTATGCATCTGGATACTGTCTGCACGCAGCTGGACAGAGATAAATTTCTGGTACATCCGGGAATCCTTGGAACGCTGCGTGTGTTCGAGATCCGAAAGGGAAGCGGCATCAGCGGACTCACTGTGCAGGAATTGAATAAGGATCTGAAGTCGATCCTCTCGGAGTACACAGAGACCGACAGGGTGACGCTGATCAAATGCGGCGGAAGCGACAGGACCGTATCCGAACGGGAGCAGTGGAACGATGGCTCTAATACTCTGTGCGTGCGCCCCGGAACAGTGATCGCGTATGACAGAAACAATGTGACGAACAGACTGCTCAGAGAGCATGGTATTACGGTTCTCGAGATCCCAAGCTCCGAATTGTCCCGGGGACGGGGAGGGCCGAGGTGCATGAGCTGCCCTTTAGAGAGAGAACCCGTGTAGGACGCCGATCCGGTTCATACAGCTTTGTATAACTATAAAGGATTTGCCCGCCGAGGCAGAAAAGGAGGAAGAAATGTCATTTGAAATGCCGATCTATCATCATCCGGATTTTACGGAAGAAAGATTTGTGAACGCGCCGGATGTTGATTGCGCCGCAGCAGAGGTGGATGGCGTTGCACCTGAATATTTTCACAGTACTTCTATGTATCCGGAGTATTTCAAGATCCATGGAGAGTGGAAACTGGCGCAGGAGAGTCGGATGGATTCATGTGTGCTGATCCGCGAAGACGGCCGGCTGGATGTCGTGGAGCCCAGGAATATTAAGAAGGGTGATATGGTCATTCTCGGAAGAAGTGAGAACTGCCGGGAAGGGATTTACCTGCACAGCCGTGGTTTTGAGGATCCCCTTGACCGGATCGACGATCAGTTCGTGTTCCGTCAGGGACGAAGCAGAGAGACCGCTTACGCGAGGGACTATGACCGGCTTTTTGCGCTTTTGAGATATGAAAAGAGCCACGGCGGCAAAATAGTGTGGGTTATGGGGCCGGCCTTTGCTTTTGACGCGGATGCGAGGGCGGCAATGGCGGCTCTGATCGACAATGGCTATGCACAGGTAGTGATGGGAGGAAATGCACTGGCAACACATGACCTGGAGGGGGCGCTTCTGCACACAGCGCTCGGACAGGATATTTATACCCAGAGATCCCAGCCAAACGGACACTACAATCATCTGGACGTATGCAACAAGGTCCGCCGCAGCGGTTCAATCCCGCAGTTCATCAAGGACTATGATCTCGATGACGGGATCATTTGCAGCTGTGTCAGAAATAATGTTCCCATTGTGCTGGCAGGCTCGATCCGTGACGACGGCCCTCTTCCCGAAGTGATCAGCGACGCATATCTGGCGGCATCGGCAATGAGAGAGGAGATCAGAGACTGTACCACGGTCATATGTCTGGCAACAATGCTCCATACGATCGCAGTCGGCAACATGACCCCCTCTTTCCGTGTCTTGAAAGACGGGACAGTGCGCCCGGTCTATTTCTATGCGGTGGACGCGGACGAGTTCGTAGTCAACAAGCTCCTTGACAGAGGGAGCCTGAGCGCGACGACAGTGGTCACGAATGTTCAGGATTTCATCACACTGGTGGCAAAGGGAATGGGAGTTATTTGAGGATCATTCTACTGATCATGCTGAACGTGAAGTGGAGAATAACTGCTCTCGCAGAATCGATTATACCTGTAGTTGAATGACAAACCTTCTTACGACCGGATCAAGCAGGTGCCCGGCACAGTGAACCAACGCGTGAACCGTGTGATAGCCAGCCAGACTGCTGTGATGATTTGATGAGAAAGCCGCTTGCCCGAAGAGACAAGCGGCTTTCCGAGGGGTGCGCGGGGGTTCGATCCCCCATCGCTCATTGGAAGCCTCAAAAACCTTGACCTGTCAGGTTTTTGAGGTTCTTTTTTTGGAAAAAGAAACCCAAAGGAAGAGGTTTATGTACTATACTGAGTATATCTGTCAATGAAATCAGCAACTTGTGGAGAAATATATGAGCATGGGATCAGTTCCGAACAGAACAGACGATAGAAGACCGGAAGAGTTGACGGCGGAAGAGAAAAATACGCAAAACAAAAAAGTAAAAGGGAAAAGAAATAAAGAAGAGAGCAAAAAAGCGGCTGTAAAAGTGTACGCAGAGAAAACGGGCCTCGGCAAATATGGCGAGGGGCTTTTGTTTGCCTGCATGATCGCGCTGTTTATCAGTGTATGCGGGATCATCTTTATGTTCACGAAAGCCTTTTTTCATTCGGACAGCGCTTTCTATGTACAGCTGGCCGTGGAGCAGATGAAGAGCGGGAAGCTTTTTCCCGACGGGATGTGTTACAGCACGGTCCTTTTTGTGAGGTCCCCCAACCTGATCCTGATCCCGATCCTGGCTGTCATAAAGGACTGGATGCTGGCCAGAGAGATCATGGTGATCGTGATGTGGGTCATGCTGATCCTGGCAGTCATGTACTGCTTCCTTCCGGCGAAGAACCGGAATATGGCGGCAGCCGTCATAGCCTGCATACTGCTCATGAATCCTTATCAGACGGCGGATGTGGCCAACGAGACGACGGACATGCTGTTTTTCCAGGGCGCGTATATCACGATCTTTTTTGACATCGTGCTGGCGCTGGGGATCATGCACCGGATCATTTTGCTGGATAAGAAAGATAAGACGGCCTATAAGGCCGCGTTAATGGCGCTGCTGGCTGTTGTGCTGTTTCTGCCCCTGCTGGGGAGCGTGAGACAGGACATGATCCTGACGCTTCCGCTTGCGGCGGCCATCCTGATCTTCTATTTTCTGGAAAACGATCAGCGGGTCTCGAGGGTGCTTAAATGCAAGAGATGCCTAGTGAGCGTGGCGCTGATCCTTGTTGTAGTCGTGGCAGGTTTTGTGTGCTACCACAGGCTCGCCATGCTGTACTGGAGAGACAGCAAGGGAATGTACCTGACCATGGACAAGTATTCCGGGCTCTGGTACTCCATCGGACAGTTCGTGAACAACATAACCATGATTTACGGAAATGTGGAAGGAGCAGTCTTTTTGTCCTTCCCCGGCCTGTCCAAATTTGTCAATTATTTTGTGGCGCTTGTCGTCATCTTTATAATTCCGACGGCGGCGCTGATCCGCTACAACAAGCATGAAAACGCCTTTACGAGATTCCTGATCCTCTATACATGGGTGAGCAATCTGGCGGTGATCGGCGTGTTTGTGGCCTGCAATCAGTGGGCACCCAGATACCTTTTATCCGTTTATCTGGACGACTGCCTCCTGTTTGCCGTGTTGTTCTCGGAGTATATGAAGAAGAGAGAGCGCCTGACGGCTGTTCTGGCAGGCCTCGTCATCGTGATGTACTGTATGTTCTGCCACGTGTATTTCTGGGGACATTACAAGGATAAGATCGGAACGGATCCGAGCAAGGAACTGATCAGCTTCCTCGAGGAGAACGACCTGCATTACGGCTATGCTTCCTTCTGGAACGCCAGCGTCAACACCGTGCTGTCAAACGGTGAAGTTCAGATTCTGCCGCTGTGGGACTACGACGCTGTCGGCGGCGTAAGGCCTCCCTATAACCCCTCGGATTACAGGTACTGGCTCAATAACAAGAACTGGTATGACCCTGCCTCGCACCCGGGGAAATCCTTTGTTCTCCTTAAGAATAATACCCTGATGGATGACAAGAGCAGAGAGGAGTGGATCGAAAAACACGGGGAAGATCCGGAAAATCCCTGGATCGACGATACGCCTCCGGAGGATATCCGCGAGGAGCTTTATTCCTTAAATCCGCAGAAGCTTCAGTGCGGCGATTACACGATACTTGTCTTTGAGGACAATGAGGAGATGAGGGCGCTTGGAAACACGTTGTTGGATGCCGAAAAACAAAAGGAGCAGCAGGAGCTCCACCCGGAGATTCAGTGATCCGCTTCTTGCGGCTGCTGTGACGGCGGCGATCTACTGGCTGGCGATGTTCCTGGGGGACTTTGTCCCCTTCGGGGTCAACACGCCGGCCGTGACAGACGCCAAGCTCCAGTATCTGGACCTGTTTGCCTACTGCCGGGATGTCCTGACGGGTCAAAACAGTGCCGTCTACACGTTCTCGAACACACTGGGAGGGAGCGCCGTCGCGATCTGGGCCTATTACCTGGCTTCGCCCTTTAACCTCCTTGTGCTGCTCTTTCCCAAGGAGCAGATGAACCTGTTCCTGGAGGTCCTGATCTCGGTAAAGGTCAGTGCGGCGTCCGCTTCTTTCGCTTATTTCATAAATGACAGGTTTCGGGAGAAGATCCGCAGGGACCTGACGCTCCTTCTCTCCGTCGGCTATGGCCTCATGCAATATACGTTGGCACAGGAAAGCAATGTGATGTGGCTGGACGGCGTCATATTGCTTCCTTTTATTGTGCTGGGGGTGCACAGAGCCGTGCACGCGCGCCGATTCAGGCCGGCGCAGCTGGCCGTACCGGCGGCCCTCAGTGTCCTCGTGAACTGGTACACCGGAGGCCTCAATTACCTGTTCAGCGCAGTCTGGTTCCTCTATGAGATGCTGAGGGCCGGTAAGAAAAAAGAGGCAGGCGGTTCCGGGGGACAGGGCGACGCGACAAAAGGTGGTTCCGGAGAACAGGGCGATGCGGCAAAGGCTTCCGTATGGGGCGGCTGCGCCGCAAAAACAGGGCGGTACCTGTTCGGAATGGGGCTGGGCCTTATGCTTGCGGCGGCGTTGTTTCTACCGACCGTGCTGGCGCTTCGGCAGGGCAAGGCAGGGAACTGGAATCCCGTGGGCTATGTTCCTTCGACAGGACTTCGGGGAAATCCTTTTTCCGTCCTCAGAAGCTATCGGATCGGGGAAATGAGCGACGCCTCCAAGGCCTCCTTTTTCTGCGGGACGCCGGCCGCCCTGGGCACTGCGGCCTTTTTCCTGTCGGGAAGGATCAAAAGGAGAGAGAAACTGGCAGCGCTTGTGCCGCTGGTCACAGTTTGGCTGGCGTGCTTCTGGAAGCCGCTGTTCTATATTTTCTCCCTGTTTATGACAAGCACGAGCTACTGGTACAGATTCGGGTACCAGGGGAGCTTTGTATTATTGTATCTGGGAGCTTTCTGGGCGGGATCCCTTCCCGGAAAAGGCGGGTTTCGCAGCGGGAAGCGCTGGCTGGTCATCCCCGGGGCGGGCGCGGTGTGCCTGATCCTGGTGCTCGTCTCGCAAAAAGTGTGGCCGGCGGGCGGAAACGGGAGCAGCTGGATCGCGATCCTTATGATCGCCGTAATGACTTTGTCTCTGGGATATATCTATGCGCCGGACGACGCCCTGGAGATTCTGGACAGGCGGGAGACTGTAAGGAGGAACCGGCGGATCCTGGCAGGAGTCCTTGTGGTCTTCGGGCTGCTGGAAGCCTTCCTCGAGACCCGCGCGATACTTAGGATCTACCACACGGACACGGCGGAGGAATACGCTTCCTACAGCCGGGAGGAGCAGGCGCAGATCGAGGAGCTGCTGCGCGCGGATGAGGAGGGATTTTATCGGATCTCGCAGACCGCGACGCGGATCACCAACGTGGATGGCCTGACGGGCGCTTACCTGGACGCGATGGCCTACGGGTACGCCTCGATCAGCGGCTATACGTCCTGTCCCGAGAATATTCAGCTGGAGCTTCTGGACCGGCTGGGCTATCGCAAGGAGTATGAGAGTTTCAATATCGTGAACATCTCTTTTCTGCCGGCGGATTCGCTGCTGGGAGTCCGCTATGTGCTCTCGCCCTACGAGATCCCCGGATTGGAGAAGGTGCCGGAACTTGGCATCCGCAACGGAAAGGCCGTATACAGAAATCCCTTCGCGCTTCCGGCCGCGATGATCATTGACGAGGGCGCGGCTTCCCGGGAGCCGGAACAGGGGAACCCTTTCGCCTATACCGAATATCTCTACCGCAGGATCTCCGGGCAGGAGGCGAAGCTGTGGATCCCGGTGCAGGCGCAAAAGACATACGACAGAGGGATCACGCAGTGGACGCTGTCGGTCCCTTCCGGGGAGGGGGCAAAATATTGCCTGTACGGAAATCTTCCGACGGGCAAAAAGATCTCCTATGACGATTCACAGTGGTGGAAAGACGCCGGAGAGCAGGGCAAGCTCACCGCGGCGGAAGGCTGGAGCTTCGGCTACGGCGGATGGCTGTCGCCGTCCGTATTCTATATACCCGTGGAAGATGGTCAGAAGACGGCCGTGGTCACGCTCGAGATAAAGGAAGAGCCGGGACTGCGGCAGGAGCAGTTTTACGCCCTGGACACGGAAAGCCTGTCCCGGCTGAGCGCACAGATCCGGGAGAGAGCGGAGAGCGTCGGCGATCTTGAGATACGCGGCGGAAAGATTTCCTGCAGGGTGGACGCCCGGGAGGGACAAAAGCTGCTTTTGAGCGTCCCCGTATCGGCAGGATGGACGGCCCGCGTAAACGGACAGAAGACGGAAACAGAGGCTTTTGAGGGGAGCCTTATGGAAATACCCCTTGAGCCGGGCGAAAATTATATTACAATGCAGTACAGAGTGCCCGGACTCACTGCGGGAATCCTGCTGACGCTGGCAGGACTGGGGATTCTGGCTCTGTGGAGCATGAATAAGCAGATCTTTCAGAAACAGATACTTAATCAGAAGGAAAAGATACAGCACTCCGTCTATAGTAGAGAGGGGCGCGTCGGGAAGAGAGGAGAGAAAAGTTGAAGATCGGAATTATCGGAGCGATGGAAGTGGAAGTAAGGAGACTCGTGGAGTCCATGGCCGGAGCGAAAGAAGTAACGAAAGCGGGAATGCACTTCTTCGAGGGCAGGATCGGCGAGACGGAAGCGGTCGTCGTCCGCTGCGGCATCGGCAAAGTCAACGCCGGTCTCTGCGTGCAGATCCTGTGCGATCTGTTCGGCGTCACGCATGTGATCAACACCGGCATTGCGGGCTCCCTGGAGGAGGAGATCAATATCGGCGACGTCGTGGTCTCCATCGACGCCATGTACCACGACATGGATGTGACCGGCCTGGGATATACGGCGGGCCAGGTGCCGCAGATGGATGTGCTCGCGTTCCCGGCAGACGCTAACCTGCGCGTTGCAGCGGTGAAGGCGTGCAGAGAGGCGGCCCCGGAGATCGGCGTCTTTGAGGGACGCGTGGCCAGCGGAGACCAGTTCATCTGCGACAAGGCCAAAAAAGTGTGGATCAAAGAGATGTCCGGCGCGCTCTGCACAGAGATGGAAGGCGCGGCGATCGCCCAGGCGGCCTACATAAATAAAGTTCCGTTTGTGATCGTGCGCGCGATCTCCGACAAGGCGGATGAGAGCGTGCAGATGGCCTACGATATTTTCGAGGCCGAGGCGGCGGAGCACTGCGCCGCGATCGTAGAACATCTGGTGAGATCGCTTTAAAACCGAGAGCAGCGGCTCGCGTCGCGAGCCTTGATTTTAGGGGGTAACTATGACTTTCAGGCAGAGACTGATCATAGCTTTTACTATGGTGCTGGTGTTGCCTACACTGTTGTTCATGATTTCCTTCATTGTGATCGGAAATGTCATGGCGCGCGAGGGCAGCGGCGACAGCGCGTACGAATATCTGGATTACGCGTCCCTGACGGACGACTACCGGCAGTACAGCGCTCTTTTGGACCGGACTTATGACCAGATCCAGTCCGAAATAGAGGAAAACCCCGCGATCATAGAGGATCCGGGGTATCTGCAGTCTCTCTCCGAGCGTGTGAGCGTGAGCAATTCCTATATCATTGTCAGGAAGGGGAAGGACCTCTATTATACGGGCAATGAGGAGGCGGCGGCGAGCGACTTCCAGGTGCTGCCTGCCTACAGCCACGCGCACCAGAATGAGGGGACGGGCTACTACATCGACAACATGGCCAAGATGGTCAAGCAGCTCGATTTTACTTTTGAAGACGGTTCGGAAGGCAGTATTTTCATCATAACGAGGGCGGTATCCCTGGTCTCGAGAAAGTTCCTGGGCGGAATGTTCGCCTCCATGGTGGTGATCCTGCTGTTTACGGCGATTCTGCTGACCAGGTGGCTGGAGGGCAACTTCTTTGACCCCATCAACAAGCTCAATATTGCCATGAACAACATTCGGGACGGCAATCTGGATTATCGTCTGCAGACCTCCGAGCAGGGGGAGATCGGAAACCTCTACAAGAACTACGAGGAGATGAGACTGCGGCTCAAGGAGTCCGCCGAGGAGAAGCTGGAGAGGGAGCGCCAGCAGCGGGAGCTGATCACCAATATTTCCCACGACCTCAAGACGCCGATCACCTCCATCAAGGGCTATGTGGAGGGACTTATGGACGGCGTGGCGAACACGCCGGAGAAGCAGGAGAGATACATCCGCACGATCTACAACAAAGCCAACGACATGAATACGCTGATCAACGAGCTGACGCTGTATTCCCAGATCGACAACGACAAGATCCCCTATAATTTCCACAAGATTAACGTCGCGGACTATTTTGGCGACTGCGTGGAAGAAATTGGAATGGACATGGAATCCCGCGGGATCACGCTCAACTACTCCAACATGGTATCGCCGGATACGATGATCATCGCGGATCCCGAGCAGCTCAAAAAAGTGATCAACAATATCGTCGGAAATAGTGTAAAATATATGGACAAAGAGGAAGGACGGATCGATATCCGGATACTCGACGAACAGGATTCCGTAAGGGTCGAGATCGAGGACAACGGAAAAGGCATAGCGGCCAAGGATCTGCCCAACATTTTCGACAGGTTTTACAGGACGGACGAGTCCCGGAACAGCGCCCAGGGCGGCAGCGGGATCGGCCTGTCCATCGTGAGAAAAGTAATAGAGGACCACGGCGGCTATGTCTGGGCCACGAGCCGGGAAGGGGAAGGGACCTGCGTGCATTTCGTGATCCGCAAATTTCATGAGACTTCCGACATGGACGACTATGTGGAAGGCGACGCCTGACTGCTATCGGCAGCCGGCGCGGCGGCTCGCTTTTGCGGGCCTTGACTATGGAGGTAATAGAGTATGAGTAAGATTCTGATCATTGAAGACGAAGTGGCCATTGCCGAGCTGGAAAAGGATTATCTGGAGCTGAGCGGCTTCGAGGTTGAAGTGGAGAACAGGGGAGACAAGGGACTGCAGACCGCGCTCAAAGAGGATTTTGACCTGGTTATTCTGGACCTGATGCTGCCCGGCATGGACGGCTTCGAGGTTTGCAAGAGGATCCGCGAGGAGAAGAACGTGCCCATCCTCATGGTGTCGGCGAAGAAGGACGACATCGACAAGATCAGGGGTCTGGGACTCGGCGCGGACGACTATATCACAAAGCCCTTCAGCCCCAGCGAGCTGGTGGCGCGCGTGAAGGCGCACATGGCCCGCTACGAGAGACTGGTCGGCGCCGGCCAGAAGACCAATGACATCATCGAGATCCGCGGACTCAAGATCGACAAGACGGCGAGAAGGGTATGGATCAACGGCGAGGAGAAGAACTTCACCACCAAGGAGTTCGATCTTCTTACTTTCCTTGCGGAAAACCCCAACCACGTATTCAGCAAGGAAGAACTCTTTGCCAAAATATGGAACATGGAGAGTGTCGGCGATATCGCCACCGTCACCGTACACATCAAAAAGATCAGAGAGAAGATCGAGGTGAACACGTCCAAGCCCCAGTATATTGAGACGATCTGGGGAGTAGGCTATCGGTTTAAGATCTGACCTCACAGCGCGGCGGCTGCCCGGAAGGAATTCCGGGCGCCGGGCTTTAGCTTTACGGATTGCTCCCGGAAGGAGGGCAAATTGAGACTGGACAAATACCTGGCACAGATGGGAGCAGGCACCCGGAGCGAGATCAAAAAAGCGATCCGCGCCGGGCGCGTCACTGTTAACGGAGAAAAAGCGGCGGACCCTGCCCTGCACGTGAGAGTGCCGGAGAGCATTAAGAAGAATGAAAATGCAGGCACTGTGCCTGCGGAGGAGACAGACGAGGTCTGTCTGGACGGCGTCAGGATCGCCTATGAGCAGTATGTCTACTATCTGATGAATAAGCCGGCCGGCGTGATCAGCGCGACGGAGGATCCCTCGCAGCGGACCGTTCTGGACCTGATCGATGAGAGGCAGCGAAAAGGCCTCTTTCCAGTGGGAAGGCTTGACAAGGATACGGAGGGGCTGCTCCTGATCACCAATGACGGGGAGTTGGCGCACCGCCTTCTGTCTCCGAAAAGACATGTGGACAAGGTCTATTTTGCCAGATTGGACGGACCGGTCGGGGAGAAGGAGCAGAAACTGTTCGCGGAAGGTCTCAGGGTGGACGAGACGCTGACAGCGCTGCCGGCCGGCCTGGAGATCCTTGAGGCGGCAGACGAAGTGAGGGTGACGATCCGGGAGGGAAAATTTCACCAGATCAAGAGGATGTTCGCGGCGGTGGGCAGGGAGGTCCTGTACCTGAAAAGGCTGTCCATGGGGCCGCTCTCGCTCGATGAGAGTTTGGAGCCGGGAGCATATCGCAGGCTGACAGAGGAGGAAGAGTCTGCTATAATGTCCTTATAACCAGTTCCGGGGGGAATGTGGAGAGGATACAGATATATGCGTAATAGAAAAGGACTGAGAGTCCTTATCCCATGCATGTTAGCAATAGTTCTGATAATGGCGGGGTGTGCGCAGGAGGAAGCTCCGGGGGGCGTCACAGACGTTACCGGTGCTTTTGCTTTGCCTGAAGATGAGACTGCGGAGGATGCGCAGACGACAGGCGAGACTTCGTCCGAGGAGGCAACACCGGCGACTGTCACGGTCTCCGAGATCTCATCGGCGTCAGAGAATGAAGGAAATCCTTATAAAGCAAGAACTCTGTCAGAGGAAGAATGCGGGGAGCTGCAAAAGTTTATCAGTGAGGTCGGAAATTATGGCTTTCTGCTCTCGATCTATGAGAGACCGCAGGACCTGGACGCTGACCAGGTCTTTTTTGCAGGAGCCGGGCTGGAACTGAGAGTGCCCGCACAGGAGGAGAGAGAAGCTTACCTGGAGGAGACAGGCGAAGAAGAGGCCCCGAATCTGTTCAGACTGGGCGCCACCCAGGTCAATGATTATCTCCAGTACAGGGCCGGTGTCTCCATAGAGGACCTCAGCCATCAGCCTGACTGGGTCTATCTGGAGGATTATGACGCCTACTATCTCTGTCACGGCGACGAGGAGACCAACATCTGCAGCTTTGAGGTGACAGACGCGGCGGCGCAGGGAGATTTCTACAGAGTGCATTACAGAGTCCAAAGAGGAGCGGCGGACCTGGACGGCTGGCACATTCCCGTATACGAGGCAATCCTCAAGAAAAACGGCGACAGCTACAGATTCTGCGCTAACCGCCTGTGGATGGAGAACGGACTCCTGCTCCGGCCTTACTGCGAGTTTGAGACGGAGAGCCTGGGCGAGGTGAAGTTCTGCGCCTATAAGCCGGATGCCGGCGCGAACCAGTACGCCGACGTCACTTTCAGCTTTGTCAAAGACGGAGACGTGCTGCTTCATCTGCCGGGAATGACCGGCAGCAACATCCGCGCGGATATGGAATTTGAGGATGTAAAAGCGGTCGATCTGGCCGACTATGACGGAGACGGCGCGAAGGAGATCGTCGCGATCTGCCGCTACCGGATCGGAAAAGAAGGAAGCGGCCGTTCGGACGGACTCGAGGCCAGGATCTACAGATTTGACAGCGACGGGAATGTGCAGCTCGATCGGGACGCGACGGCAAAGTGCAACGCGGGTATTTCGGTCATGTCGCTCTCGGGGATCGCGCATTTCCTCAAGGAAGGCAGCGACCGGGAGGTCTTCGCGGGCCGAACGGAGGCGTTCGCGGCGGAAGTCGCGGAGGCGGACCCGGATTCTTACAATAAATTCGCACTCATCTATGTTAACGACGACAGATTTCCCGAGCTCCTCGAGATGGGGACCGCCCCTTGCAAAGGCGCCAAAATAGTCTTCTATAATGACGGCGTTCTGGAAGAGACAAAAGTCAGCGACACCTTCTCCTACCGCAACAAAGGGAATCTTTTGTACAGCAGGAGCGGAACCGGCAATCTGTTCACGGAAGCGATCTACGCCTATGCCGGAAACGGTCTCACGGTTTACCAGAGCGGCCTGTACGGCACGATGGACGCCGCGGTGACGGCTTACACGAAAGCGCACAAGCCGGAATACACGTATAAGTGGGAAGGCTCGATCGTATCAGAGACAGGGTACAACGACGCGATCGGCATTATGTATGACAGGAAGAAAGCGCTGGATCCGAGCAAGATCGCGCTGCTCGGGGCGGATGACTTCCTGCAGGAGCTGAAGAAATAAGGGATCGGGCCGGCATGGGCCGCGATGAATACAGAGCAAAAAATTACCCCAAGACCAGGTTTTTGGTCTTGGGGGTTTCTTTATCATAATCATAGTTTAAGGCTCACAGCGCGGCACGAGCGGCATTTAGGCTGCGCGGTGTGCGGGGTGTGCCGCGTACCGGCTGCGCCGCAATTCCTGAAGAAATCAGTTGTTGATGCCGTGATGGCAGGTCAGCGTCTCGCTGGAGATCGGCAGGAAGGTGTATCCTTCCTTCAGGGCATCCGTGATGAAGCGGTCCATCATCTGAACAGTGAAGTCCTTGATGTCGTGGCACAGGATGAAGGAATTGTGATAGGTGTGGATTCCGTTCATCATGTTCTCGTACATGACGTTTCCGTCCGTGGTGTCGCCGGCGTCGCCGCTGGTGACGTTCCAGTCCACATAGATGTAACCTTTTTCGGCGGACTGCTTGGCCAGCGTGGACATGATCCCCTCACAGTAGTTTGCACTGATCGTGTTGGAGCTGCCGCCCGGGAAGCGGAAGAGGTCTGTGCGGCACCCTGTCTGGGCCTGAATGATGTCCTGCATCTCGTTGAAATCTTCCCAGTAGGCCTCGGGGCTGGCATAGATATCGCTGTATTCGTGAGTCGCTGTGTGAACGGCAACCGTGTGGCCGGCCTCATATTCCGCGCCGATCAGGTCCTCATAGTCCTTGTAAGCGGCGGTTACGAAGAAAGTGGCATGGACTTTATGTTTTGCCAAAATATCGAGAAGCTGTTGTGTATACCGGCCCGGACCGTCGTCGAAGGTCAGGTAGATGATCTTATCGGGATCCGCTTTGGCAGGCTCTTTCGTCTTCTCGGGAGTGGTCTGCGCTGCAGTGCCGCTGCTCTTTCCCTTTGCGGCTTCGGCTTTTGCCTTGGCTTCGGCTTCGGGGTCGATCACGGCGGCCGCGGCCGCGTCATCCGCGCTGATGGGCCTTCTCTTTACGGTGACAAAGCGCTCCTTGGTCGCCACGTTTCCCCACTCGTCCGAAACAGTATACGTGACGGTGTAGGTGCCGACTTTATTGGTGTCCACGGTGCCGCTGGATGTGACTTTGGCAGTGACGTCTCCGTCCGCGTCATCCTCGGCGGTGACGGCGTCTTTCCAGGTCTCTCCCTGGAAGAGGAATCCTTCTTCGCCGTTTTCAAAGTGGAAAACAGGGGCGTTTCTGTCGTCGTAGAAGATCTCGCGCTCAGCAGTGGCTGTGTTGCCGTACTGGTCCGCTACGGAGTAGTAGACGACGCCGTCGCGCTCCTCGCTCGTGACCTTGCTAGTGATATCGCCGTCGTGGTTATCGACAGCCGTATAACCTTCTTCCACATACGGGTGATGCGGGAGTGTGTAATAATCATCTATGTGCGCGAGTTCGATCACAGGGGGCGTAGTGTCGACGATCACGACACTTCTTGTCTCGGTTGCCGTCAGCCACAGGAACTTGGCCGTATAGGTGACGGTGTAGGTTCCCGGTTCGTGAATATTGACTCTTTCGGTGGAGACCGTGACGGAAATCGGGTGATGGACAAAACTCAGGATCGATCCGGTCACTTCCGCCTCGGCGCCCTGGTCCTTGTAGGGTTCACCGCACTCATTTGTTACGGTTTCTTCTCCGGTCAGCCTGAAATCAATTCTCCATCTATTGATACCGAACACAAAGATCAAAGCGACGGCAACGACGATCGCGGCTATGATCAGAATGTTCTTTATATTCAGTTTTACAGGCGGCTTCTGAGGCGAAGAAGCCGGATCCTTCAGTCTGTTATTCTCAGACATAGGCAGTTACCTCCTTTGCAGAGTTTAACTATACTGCCATTTTCGTGTGGGGTCAAATTTTCTGCGATAAGTGGCGGTGGAATGGTGCGAAGGCACCACTAAAACGGCAGTAAGACCGCGGTCAAGGAAGTCTTCGTAATGTCTTGCGAAGGATGCGGTGATTCGATAAGATATTCAGCATAAAGAAGATAAGTGAACAATAAGAGGCACATACGCCGTAAAGGAGGTCGTGATGGTACTAAGGCCGGACCTTAGAGAGATCACCCGCTATCTGGGGTATCACGGGGTCACACCGGATGAAAACATGATGAGCGAGATCCAGCAGTGTATTGAAGAACTGGAGAATGTGATCACGCCCAGATTTGTGTATGACCGATTCGATCTGCTGCAGAAAGAAGAGGATGGCCGGAGTATTCTCTCGTTTGGCGGGCTGGAGACTGAGAGCAGAGATCTGGCTCGAAATCTGAAAGGGTGCACGGGAGTCTATATCATGGCCGTCACATTGGGGCCTGGACCGGACAGGCTTGTGCGGCGGGCAAGCGTTGGGAAAATGAGCCGTGCAATTATTTTTCAGGCAGCCGCCGCAGCGATGACGGAAGCCTGGTGCGATGAGATTAACGAGAGGATCCGTAAGGAGGCGGCTAAAGAAGGCTTCTGTACCAGGCCGAGATTCTCGCCGGGCTATGGAGATCTTCCGCTGTCAATGCAGAAGCAAATCAGCATGATCCTTAACATGCCAAAGGAAATCGGCGTGAGCCTCACCGAGTCCTATTTAATGACGCCCAGTAAGTCGGTGACGGCATTGATTGGCGTTTTGCCCGGACCTGCAAGTTTGGATGTAGCCAGTCAAAAGCTCACCAACTCCGCCGCCGGAAAATGCGAAAACTGCGCAGCCGTGGAGAACTGTCCTTATGCTGACTGAGCGGAATGTCTGATAGTGAGTGCGTTGCTATCGGGCTGACATCCTTGAAACAATATCTGAGATTTACAGCAAGGCTGTTGGACGGCAATAGTAACCTGTAGTGTGATATGGTCAATTCCACAAAAAAAGATTGACCAAAATGATTCAGAAAAGAGCAAAAAAAATGAAAAAAGATTTGCGCGAACGCCTAGGAAAAGAATGGCTGGTCTTTGACGGAGGAACCGGATCGATCCTTCAGTCCAAAGGACTTAAGGGCGGAGAACTGCCGGAGACATGGAATCTCAAAAGACCGGAGGATATTATCGACCTGCACTGCGGATATCTGCGTGCCGGGTGCGATATTTTCAACACGAATACATTTGGCGCCAATGCGCTCAAATTTCCCGATAATCTGGAGGAAATCGTGACGGCCGCGGTAGAGAACGCCAAAGAAGCCAGGCGCAGGGCCGGCCGGGAAGACGCCTATGTGGCGCTGGATATAGGGCCCACGGGAAAGCTTCTCGAGCCCCTGGGGGATCTGCCTTTTGAGAGGGCAGTGGAGCTGTTCGGAGAGGTCGTACGCTATGGCAGCAGGGCCGGGGCGGACCTGGTCCTGATCGAGACCATGTCGGACAGCTATGAGGCCAAGGCGGCCGTGCTGGCGGCAAAAGAGAACTGCAGTCTGCCGGTCTGCATCACGGTCACTTTCGATGAGAAGGGGAAGCTTCTGACCGGGGGCAGCGTAGATTCCACCGTGGCGCTTCTGGAAGGCCTGCGGGTGGACGCGCTGGGCGTCAACTGCGGCCTCGGGCCGGAGCAGATGATTCCGATCGTGAAGCGGCTTACCGAGGTCTGCAGCGTGCCGGTCATCGTCAATCCCAATGCGGGGCTTCCACGCACGGAAGGCGGCAGGACCGTCTATAACGTGGGACCCGAGGAATTCGCCGGCTGGATGGAAAAGATCGCGGAAATGGGCGTTCAGGCGGTCGGAGGATGCTGCGGCACGACCCCGGAGCACATCCGCCTTACGGCAGAGCGCGTCAGAAAGCTCCCTTTTAAGGCGCAGACGCGCAAGAACAGGACAGTGGTCAGCTCCTTCTCCCAGTGCGTCGAGATCGGCCCGCGGCCTGTGATCATCGGCGAGCGCATCAATCCGACCGGAAAGAAGAAATTCAAGCAGGCGCTGCGCGACTGCGATATCGAGTACATTCTTCGCGAGGGGCTGCGCCAGGAGGACAGCGGCGCGCACATCCTGGATGTGAACGTCGGCCTTCCCGAGATCGACGAGCCCGCCATGATGACGAGCGTGGTGCAGAGGCTTCAGAGCGTTCTCGCCCTGCCCCTTCAGATTGACACCACCGACCCGGAGGCGCTCGAGAGAGGAATGCGCATCTACAACGGAAAACCCATGGTCAACTCCGTGGGCGGCAAAAAAGAGAGCATCGAGACGGTATTCCCTTTGGTCCGCAAGTACGGCGGCGTGCTGGTGGCGCTGGTACTCGATGAGGACGGAATCCCGTCTGACGCGGAAGGAAGGATCAGGATCGCAAAAAGGATTTATGAGGCGGCGGACCGGTACGGCGTTCCCAGAGAGGACATTGTGATCGACGGCCTCGCCATGACGATCTCCTCGGACAATAAATCGGCTGTGGTCACCCTTGAGACGCTCCGCAGGGTCAGGGATGAGCTGCATGGGCACACTATTTTGGGGGTGTCGAATATTTCTTTCGGCCTTCCGAGAAGAGCGCTCATTAACTCGCATTTCCTGACCATGGCGCTGCAGAACGGCCTCTCCGCGGCCATCATGAATCCCGGAAATGAGGAGATGATGGAGTCCTACAGAGCCTACCTCGCGCTGGCGGGACTGGACCCGCAGTGCATGGGCTTCATCGAGGCCTACGCGGGGACGCAGGACAGAGTGCCGGCGGCGAAGGCAGCGGGCGCACCGGGCGGTACGACCGGAGCGGCTGACGGGACGGCGGGAAGCGCGACGGCCGGCGGAACCGGCGTAGGCGGTGCAGCATACGGCGGAACAGGCGCAGCTTCGACTGACAGGACCGGTTGGGGCGCAGGAAGGGCGTCAGCCGCTTCTTCGTCGGCCATGGGGCTCACTGAGAGCGTCGTCCGGGGAATGGCGCAGAGCGCCGCAGAAGCGGCCAGAAAGGCACTTGCGCACACGGCCGCCCTGGATCTGATCAACGGGGAACTGATCCCTGCGCTGGATCAGGTTGGCAAAGGTTTTGAGAAGGGAACGGTGTTCCTGCCGCAGCTCCTCATGAGCGCGGAGGCTGCCAAGGCGGCCTTCGAAGTGGTGAAGGAGTCCCTGCAGGGACAGTCCCAGGAAGTAAAAGGCAGGATCATCCTGGCCACGGTCAAGGGCGATATCCATGACATCGGCAAAAATATCGTAAAAGTAATGCTGGAGAATTACGGATATGATGTGATCGACCTGGGCAAGGACGTCGCCCCGGAAGCCATTGTGGAGGCGGCAATCAGAGAGAACATCGCTCTGGTGGGACTCAGCGCTCTGATGACGACGACCGTCGTCAGTATGGAGGAAACGATCCGTCTTCTGCACGAAAAAAAGCCCGACACCAAGGTGGTGGTGGGCGGCGCCGTGATGACGCAGGAGTACGCGGACGCGATCCATGCGGACTGCTACGCGAAGGACGCTATGGCGACGGTGCATTTTGCGGAGGAAGTGTTCGGGGGTTGAGACCGGAGCACAGTAAGATCCGGCAGCAGTGCCGGGGGTGAGCAGCAGGAGACACGAAGCGCCGGGTGCGAGCGACAGAATACATGAAAAAAACGCGGAGGGCCGCTCAGCCCTCCACGATCAGATACCTTCCGTCTCCGACATCAAAGACCTCGCTGGCCTGCATGATATCTTCGCCGGTCATGTCGACGCCGACTTCCTCGAAGTACTTGCGGACGCCGCGCTTGCCCTTGACGACGACGGCGAACATCATATCAAGGAATTCGTCGGCTTCTTCCGGAGTAGAAGCCACTTTTTCGGGGAAAAGCTGAAGCTGATCCCTCAGAAAACAATCGAGCACTTTTTTATCATAATTTGCCATAGGAATACCCTCCTTATATCTGGTAAAATCATCTCATGAACCCATTGGAAGTTCAAGGCAGTGAACACAAATTCCGTCCGCACAGGATGCGCCCGGAGGAAAGGAATACGAAATGATCGATATAGGGAAACTTACGGAAAAAGATTTATGCTTTATGTTTGACCACACCAACCTGAAGGCGTTCGCGTCAACAGCGGACATCACGAAGCTCTGCGAGGAAGCCAAGGAGTACGGATTCAGAATGGTTGCGATCAATCCGCTGCACACCTCTCTGGCGGCCTCGATCCTCAAGGGCAGCGATGTGCACGTCGGCCCCTGTATCAGCTTCCCTCTGGGACAGAACACCATCGAGGAGAAGTGCACGGAAGTTCTCATGGCCATCTCCCAGGGCGCGAATGAGATCGACTACGTGACCAATATTACCGCCGTCAAGGACGGAAACTGGGACTATGTCGAGCGCGAGATGAGGACGATCGCGGACATCTGCCGCGCGGCGGGCGTTCTGACCAAGGTCATCTTCGAGAACTGCTATCTTGAAAAGTCCGAGATCGAGAAACTTGCCAAAATATCGCTCAGGGCAAAGCCCGGCTTCATCAAGACTTCTACCGGCTTCGGAACCGGCGGCGCGACCGTAGAGGATGTGGCGCTCATGAAGCAGACCGTAGGCGATGAAGTGGAAGTCAAGGCGGCGGGCGGAATCCGCGACTGGAAGACCTGCAAGGCCATGATCGAAGCCGGCGCGACCCGCATCGGCTGCTCTGCCGGCATGCAGATCCTGGAAGGATTCAAGGCGGAGAGAGGCTGAGACGAAAGAAAAATAAGACTGATATTTTTGAAAAATGCCGCCGGAGAGTGCTCCGGCGGCATTTGATTGTCGTAAAGACGGCTGAATCAGAAAGGATTATAAGGTAAGCAGATACTTCTCCACGCTGGTGACGGCGTTTGCACCGTCGGCCACGGCCGTTACGACCTGGCGGAGCTGCTTGGTGCGCACATCGCCGGCGGCGAAGACGCCGGGAACGCTGGTGGCGCCGGTCTCATCCGCGATGATGTAGCCCCTTTCATCCATGGCGACAAGATTTTTGGCGAACTCGCTGCGGGGCTGAATGCCCACGGCGATAAAGACGCCGGAGACCGGGATCGTGCGCTCGCTCTGGTCCAGTTTGCCCACGACGGTTGCCTTTTCGACCTTCATACCGCCCGTGATGGACTTGAGGTTGGAATTCCAGACCATTTCCACGTTGGGAAGAGCGAGAAGTCTCTCCTGAAGGACCTTGGCGGCGCGCAGCTCGTCTCTGCGGTGGCAGACATAGACTTTATTGCAGCCGCGGGCCAGGAAGATCGCGTCTTCGACGGCGACATCGCCGCCGCCTACCACAAGGACGTCTTTGCCGCGGTAGAAAGCGCCGTCGCAAGTCGCGCAGTAGGAGACGCCCATTCCGCCGTACTGATTCTCGCCTTCCGCGCCGAGCTTACTGTGGGTGGCGCCGGATGCGATGATGACGGCCTTGGCTTCGTAAGTGCCCTCGTCGGTGACCACTTTTTTGACAGGGCCGGTCAGGTCCAGGCTCTGGACGAAACCGTTGACCGTTTCCACGCCGAGCTTTTCGGCGTGCTCCGCCATCTTCGCGGCGAGGTCCATGCCGGAGAGGCCGGGAAGGCCCGGATAGTTATCGATCTCGTAGGTATCGATGATCTGGCCTCCGTTTACATAGTTCTGCTCGATGATAACAGCGTTAAGTCTTGCCCTGGAGGCATAGATTCCGGCTGCAAGGCCGGCGGGGCCGGCTCCGATGATGATCAGATCGTACATGAGGTCCTCCTAAGTATTTGTTGTGAAACAGAGCACACGGCGCGGACCGTGTGCTCTTTAATTACCTGTAATCGTTTCTGCCGGTCAATCCGTCCGGTTTATGTGTTCTTCTCGAATTTCTCCTTCATGGCGGGCTTGGGGATCGCGCCGACAACGCGGTCTGCGACTTCGCCGTTCTTGAAGAAAACCATGTTGGGGATGCTCATGATGCCGTACTTGACTGCGAGATCGCCGTTCTCGTCGACGTTGACCTTGCCGACCTTGATCTTTCCTTCATATTCCTCAGCGAGCTTGTCGATCACGGGGCTCATCATCTTGCAGGGACCGCACCAGTCTGCGTAGAAATCTACGAATACGGGGATGTCACTCTGAAGGACCTCTGCGTCAAAATTGCTCTCATCAAACTTGTAAACCATAAGTGTCTCCTTTCTATATTTTAGCTTGAAATATAATTTACTTGAAATGGTATCAAAACGTGTTCTTTAATTGCCTACAAATAGATTTTACACAATCTATCCGCATCTGTCAACACCATTCTTAGGTGATTTAGTGCGGCGGTTGATGTATAATACTACTATACGATATTTTGGCGCGGAAGTAGAGAGAAAACTGCGCCCGAATGAAAGGCTCGCACCGCGAACCGCTATGCCGCGTGCGGGCTGTAAACACTATCAAGGATGGGAGGAGTTAAAAATGGGTTACGAACAAGAGTATAAACAGAAGCTGGTAACGGCTGCGCAGGCGGCAGCGGTGATCCAGGACGGCGACTGGGTAGATTACGGCTGGTGCGCGACCACGAACGTCGCGGTCGACAGAGAGCTCGCAAAGAGAATGCCCGAGATGCACGACGTGAAGATTTACGGCGGTATCCTGATGCATGAGCCGGAAATTTTCAAAATAGAGAATCCCCAGGAGCATTTCATCTGGAACAGCTGGCACATGAACGGCGTCGAGAGAAAGGCCGCGACCACAGGGCTCAGCTTCTACGGACCGGTTAAGTATTCCGAGCTTCCTCGCTACTATCTGGACAGAGAGGATCCGCTGGACGTGGCGATCATGCAGGTCGGCCCTATGGACAGGCACGGATACTTTAACCTGGGACCCAGCGCCAGCCACACTTATGCGGTGGTGCAGATGGCGAAGAAGGTCATCGTGGAAGTCAACACGAGCATGCCTATCTGCATGGGCGACAGAAGCGCCTATGTGCATATCAGCGACGTCGACATGATCGTCGAAGGCGACAACGCTCCGATCGACGCGATGCCTCCGGCAAAGCCCGGCACGGACGTGGATAAGGCTGTCGCGCAGCTGGTCGTGGACCGGATCCCCAACGGTGCATGCCTGCAGCTCGGCATCGGCGGCATGCCCAACGCCATCGGCAAGATGATCGCGGAGTCTGACCTCAAGGACCTGGGCATCCACACGGAGATGTACGTGGACGCTTTCGTGGATATGGCGGAAGCCGGCAAGATCACCGGCGCGCACAAGAACATCAACAGAGGCCTGCAGACCTATGCGTTCGGCGCAGGTACTAAGAAGATGTACGACTACCTGGACGGCAACCCGGAGTGCATGAGCGCTTCCGTTGACTACGTCAACAATGTGAAGCAGATCGGCGCGCTGGACAACTTCATCTCCATCAACAACGCGGTGGACTGCGACCTGTTCGGACAGATCAACGCGGAGAGCGCGGGCACCAGGAACATCTCCGGTGCCGGCGGACAGCTCGACTTCGTCATCGGCGCGTACGCCTCTAAGGGCGGCAAGTCCTTCATCTGCATGTCCTCCACTTTCAAGGACAAGCAGGGGAACCTGGTCAGCCGCATCCGTCCCACGCTGGCAAACGGCAGTATCGTGACGGATACCCGCGCCAACTCCATGTATATCGTCACGGAGTACGGCATTGCCATGATGAAGGGCCGCACGACCTGGCAGAGAGCGGAGGACCTGATCAACATCGCGCATCCGCAGTTCCGGGATGAACTGATCGCGGAGGCGGAGAAGATGCACATCTGGAGACGCAGCAATAAGAGATAAGGAAAATCAGAGAGGGGAGAACGCAGAGGCGTTCTCCCCGTTTCTTTTTTGACCAGAAGTAACTATTCTGCAGCCTACGTCCCAAATGCTTCGTATTCGGGGGACTGAATAATTGCCAATATACAGGGAATTAGCTTTAAAATACTGAAAATACAGACAATTTAAAAATATACATTATATTAATTGACAATTAGGCTTGAATGAGTATAATTAAATTATCAAATAAATCCAAAGGAGGTACGGTCCAAAGTACAACTGAATATTTTCCAAGAGTACTAAATTTTAAAACAGGAGGTACAATCCATTGGACAAGAACCACTGAAAAGGGGTGTTGGGCAGATCGTTCAGCATCCCTTTTCGCACGGGTGGAATTCATTTGAGGGATAAGGTATAATAGACTAAGCGAATTTGTAAGTATTCAGCACCCGCGGGGTGAATAATTACACTGATTTCAGAATTCAGAGAGTCTTAAGGGGCGTCTATGAAGGATACGATTTTAATTGTAGAGGACGATCAGGATATTCGGGAAGTTGTCACTATTTTGCTTGGAAGAGAGGGATTTAAGACACTGCAAGCAGCGACGGGAGAGGAAGCGCTGGAAGAGATCGCCAGGAATCCGGACCTGATCATATTGGATGTAATGCTGCCGGATCTGGACGGTTATGAAGTCTGCCGGAGGATCCGCAAGGTCTCCCTCGCACCGGTACTGTTTCTGACGGCAAAGGGAAGCGTTCACGAGAAGACGGCGGGCTTTGAAGCAGGAGGAGACGACTATCTGGTCAAGCCTTTCTTCCAGGAAGAGCTCATGGCCAGGATCAGGGCGCTTCTTCGCCGCTATGAGAAATACAGAGGCAAAGAAGAGATACAGCCTGACGAGCAGTACCTGGAGGCGGGGCGTTTCCGGGTCGGCAGGGAATTTAATGAAGTATTCAAGGACGGGAAAGCAGTCACCATGACGGATATTGAATACAAGATCTTTAAACTCCTTATCCGGTATCAGAACAAGATCTTTTCCATCCAGAATATATATGAAAGCGTTTGGGAGAAGCCCTATTTTTACGATGCCAATAACACGGTCATGGTCCACATCCGAAGACTGCGGATGGCGATCGAGGACGACCCCAGGCATCCGTCTTACATACGCACGGAATGGGGGAGAGGATATAGGTTTGTAAGTGAATAGATGGACGATTAAAAAGAAGCTCACAGTACTGATCACACTGGCATTGGTGGCGGCGGTGGGCTTCTTTATATTATGTTACCATATCGGAAGAGTCGCAGTGCACAGGCAGACTATGCGCGGGGTTGACGAAAGAGTCATCGAGAGACTGAACCAGTATATTCGGGAAAACGATGTGGAGACCACGAACAGCGAAGCGCTCATGCACTGGTGCAGAAAGATCGGAGAGATGGATATGGAGGTGTTCGCGGACGAGCAGCTTGTATTCAGCTCTGTTTTTGATATGACTAAAAGGGATTATACGATCGTAGAGACAGGCCGGGACAAGGAATTGGCGGTAAAGGTCCGGTTTGCTGATGTGGAAGCTGATGTCCTGCTTTATAAGTATCGCGGTCTCCACGGCAAAATGATTTTCATTGAAGCGATGATGGCTTTGCTGCTGTTCTACGGCATCGTTGTCATAGGGCTGCGCAGGGAAGTGGACTACATCCACCTGATCAATGAAGAGATTCAGGCCCTTGAGGGCGGCGACCTCAGCAGGGAGATCACGATCAAGGGGAGCAGCGAGATCACAACACTTGCGGAGAATGTGGATGAGTTTCGAAAGAGCATGCAGACGCAGCTCTCGACGATCGAAAGGCTCGAAAGGAACAATCGCCGGATGGCGGCGGAGATCGCCCATGATCTCAGAACGCCGCTCACCTCACTGATCATGTATCTGGACTTTGCAGAGGGAGAGATTCGGGGAAAGCAGCCGCAGGCGGAGGAGTATCTGGCCAAAGCCCGGGAAAAATCCGTGCGGCTCAAAAATCTTATGGACCAGAATTTCGATTATGTGACAATGAAAGGCTACTTCACGAAAAAGAAGCAGGCTGTTCCTGCTTATGATGTACTGAGCGGTTATCTGGGAGACATTTTGACCTATCTGGAAGGAGAGGGCTTCCACGTGCGGTCCGATGTCAATTACGGCAACAACACCGTTGTGATCCAGAGAGAAGGAGTCAGCAGAGTATTCAGCAATATCCTCAGCAATATCACCAAGTATGCGCGCAGAGACGCAGAGGTGCTCATATGCTGTAAGGAGCTTAAGGACTACGTGGAAATCCGGTTCGTAAATGCGGTCAGGGTCTTTGAAGATGGAAAACCGGACAGCACGGGTTTCGGTATCCGCATTGTCAAAAGATTGATGGAGGAGATGGACGGCGAGTACATTGTCGAGGAATCGAATGGATTTTATACCTCAAAACTGCGCTTCTTAAAGGTCTGAAAAAGCCGGGACCGGAGGCTTTCCCGCCTTCTGCGGAAACCTTGCGGCGGCACTATTTGTATATTTGCGAAGATGGTGCTATAATTATGAAAGCTATATGACAAAAGAGTGTCATGAGGCAATAAATCTGTAATCGGTCCAGTAATCAGTCCATTTATCAGTCCAGTAATCAGTCCGGGTGGGAGAGAATCTCCCGACCGGGGGCGGGCGATGGATCTGTATTGACAGACATCGTTCCCTATAGGAAACCGGAGGCAGTGTGAAAAAGAGAGAATTATTAAAGCGATTGAAAGTATTTATCCTGTCATTCGTTGTCATGTCAGGCGCCGTATCGGCTCCTTCCCTGGCAGCGGTGGCAGGAGAGGCGGGAGATGGAAATACCGCCGGATATGAGCAGGCGGCTCCTGAGGAGCCTGAACCCGAGCCGGAACCCGAGCCGGAACCCGAGCCTGAACCGGAGCCCGAGCCGGAGCCTGAACCCGAACCGGAGCCCGGGCCCGACGGAGGAGACGACGGAGAAAACTCCGGGACAGGAGGAGCAGGCGACCCCGCCCAGACAGATGACGGCGGGGAAGGCGAGAGCGGATCCGGATCTACAGGAAGCGGCAGTACCGGCAATACGGGCAGCACGGTCGATGAGACGTACGGCAGTACCGGCGAGGCGGCGTACAGCAGTACCGGTGAGGAGGCGTACAGCAGCACCGGGCAGGGAGCGACAGACGAAGCGGCCGCGCCGGAAGGAAATACAGGTATGACGGACGCCGCGGCGGCAGCGACAACGGCGCTTGTTCCGACCAAGGTGAAAGAAGAGGATAAGCCGGAGGGCTATGAGGAAGCGGAGCAGCACGAGGGCTCCAACGAGGACCTGATCGCGCGGCAGCATATTGTGACAGATATGCCCAAGATCCGCAGGGACTTCCGCTTTACGAAGGTTGACAAGGTACTCGCGTTCAGCGCGCGCGGTCTGGATATTCTTGAGGGGCAGAGCGACGACGCGAAGGTCGTAGGCACCATTGCCAAAAACGGCATTTTATACGAGCTTGAGGAAGAAGACGGCGGCTGGGTCTATGTGGAATCTGGAAATGTCCGCGGATTTGTCCGCGAGGATGACCTGATCCGTGGAGACGAGGCAGAAGAGATCATGGAATACCTCGAGAAGCAGGCGGAGCGCATCTCGGCAATGCTTCCCGAAGGACTTTCCAGAGAAGCCTATTTCTTCACGGCGCAGGACACGGTCCCTTATTACGAAAATGATGCTTTTGTCTTCCGCAGGATTACGACACAGGACACAGTGATCGACGCGCAGGCGGCCAAGGCCAAAGCGGAGACAGACATTCTGGAAGATCGCAGCGGGGAAGCCCGTGTCACAGGCGTTCTTGAGGAGGGCGACCTGGTCTATGTAATCGAGGACGCAGGCGAGGGATGGCTCTTTGTGGAATCCGGCGACGTCAGAGGATTTGTCCGCTCCTCCGACTTGGACAGAAGCGGATCCGTGCAGGCACAGATCGATGAAGAAGGCGAATCTTCCTTCTCGCTTGCCACAGAGAAGATAGAGCCTTCAGAAAACAAAGCGACTTACTATTCTTTGGCGTCTGTCAAAGAAGGAACCAAATACAATGAAGTCCGCGAGAAGATCCTGGACAAGGCACTCTCCTGCGTAGGAAATCCCTATGTATGGGGAGGCACCAGCCTGACACACGGGGCTGACTGCTCAGGATTTGTGCAGACGCTGTACTCCCTGTTTGGATACAAGATTCCGAGAGTGGCAGCGGCGCAGTCGACAGTCGGCACACAGATTCCCGTGAGCGACGCGGCGCCGGGCGACCTGATCTTCTTCGCGAGGAACGGCTATGTGTACCACGTGGCCATGTATGCGGGAGACGGAAAGACGGTCGAGGCCTACAGCAGCCAGTACGGGATCATCACGAAAGAGCTCAGTGACAGAGATGCTGTGTGGGCGACCAGGATCATTGAGGATTGAGTTCCGTTTTTAAAAACTATTGTGAATTGTGACGCCGAAGTGGTTGTGGAGAGTGCTCGGGAACCATTTCGGCGTCATTTTGTTTGGTTTTAAGCCATTGTGACGCTGAAGTGGTTGTGAAGAGGGCTCGGGAACCACTCCGGCGTCAGTCTCGCCTGATGCCGGAGTGCGTTGGATCATTTGGGGGCTTTTTTCTTGCATGGCCCCCACAGGTTTTTCTTATTGCCGGCACATAAGAAAGAAATCAAGGCAAATCAATGGCAAGTTGGATCAAAAGCAAGCTATAAAATAAGCCGGCCCCCATTTCCGGGCAGCCGAAGCTGCGAAAATGGAGGCCGGCCAGTCAGAAGCCATGTCTATAGTCCAACTCTGTCATGAATTGTTCGAAATCATGTAAGTTTCCGGAACAAGCCTGAAACTGCATGGAGGCCAGGCGAGAAAAAAGTGTGCAGGTGATCCAACGCACAATGCGTTCAACCTTGATTTACGCTATTGTCCTCCTCAGGCATAGCCACCATTACTGTCGCCCGTCGCAGGCGCCGGCTCATCGCCAACC
>DGWK01000041.1:28723-32069 GCA_002395235.1 Lachnospiraceae bacterium UBA4260
ATCGCCAACCGCCGCAGGCTGGTCGTCCGCCGCCGCAGGCGTCGGCACGCCGTCCTCTGCGGCCGGTTCATTTCCTCCGGCATCGCCGCCATCTTCGACAGCGCCATCATTTCCCGAAGAAATCTCGTCGTCCGTCGCCGCAGGCGCCGTATCGTCGCCCTCCATTACAGGAACCTCATCCACCGAACCCCCTTCATCCTCACTTTCCGTCCTGCGCCGCTTACCCGACCGGTGCGACAGGATCATCCAGAATATGAAGAGAAGCAGGCCGGCTGCCGACAGGCACAGGCCGTAGAGAAGACCGGGTGTCTCGTAGTGCAGCTCGATAGTATGGTGTCCGGGTGTGAGCATCAGGCCGCTGAACATCAGGTTGACATTTTCGAGGACCGCCGGAGAGCCGTCAACATAGGCTTTCCATCCCTCTGAGTAGGGAATGGTCAGGCACAGGAGCTTGCTTTCGGAAACAGTGATCTCGCCGGTGACGCCGGTGGAGACGAAGCTGCTCTTGTTCTGATGGATCTGCACATTTTCCAGAGACTCTGCTGCAAGCTGCGCTGTTTTGGCCTTGTAGGTGGTCAGCGGCTCGGAGATGATCGAGACCTCATCAAAGCGGTACACGCCCCGGATGGGGAAGGTCAGCACGATGGAATCCACTTTGCCGTCAATCGCGAACGAATTAACAAGAAAGTCCTGTCGTCCGGAATAGAACTGCTCGTCGTCCGGAAGAATATAATTGACCTCGTTCGTAGTTACTGTTTCCTGATTGCTGCAGAAGTCAGCGGTGATCTTGACGTCTTTGGCGGGGAAAGCGGTCTTTTTGCGCTGATAGAGCTGATACTGCTCAAATTTGGAGAGACTGTTATACATTTCGGAAGTATACAGGTCCTCCGGGTCGTATTCACTGCCCCCCGTGTAGAGGTCGTACAGGTATGACTCCTTGAACTGTATGTTTTTCAAGTATAGATAGCACTCTCCGGAAGTGCAGGGATCAAAAGTCAGCTCGACCTGGGCACCGCCTTCGAGAGCGACAAAGGTCTGATCGTCCGGGTGGGAGAGATTGTCGCTCTTCCAGGTGACTTTATAGGGAACCGTCCGGCATTCGAGGCCTGATGCGAGAACCTCGGCCGTGCTGTTGTCCTGCAGCGCGCCGGGCGTTTCTGTCACGGCATGCGTCAGGAGGATCTCCTGTCTCTGCGCCGGTGTGAGCGCGTCAAACTGCTCACGGGTGATCGTCTTATCATAGGTATAGCCCAGAGAGAGAGGGCTTGTATTGTTGTAGACAGAATTTGCGGTCTCCGGATCCAGGGCGACATCGGAGTAGCCTGTGGGGAGCTTCTTCGGATGCAGGCAGTAGAGGTAGCTCACGGAAGCCAGCTGATTCAGGATCGCCCGACTGTCGAGATTGGTGAA
This sequence comes from Lachnospiraceae bacterium UBA4260, assembly GCA_002395235.1. Classification (GTDB taxonomy): domain Bacteria; phylum Bacillota; class Clostridia; order Lachnospirales; family Lachnospiraceae; genus CAG-791. The sequence continues at coordinate 30,134 of DGWK01000041.1, forward strand.
CTGCCAGGCGTTGTTATTGACATCTGAGACAGCGAGAGAATCCAGGTAATCCAGAACATAAGGGCTGTTCACACTCCAGAAAGACTGGGTGGTGGAGAGCCCGCTCATGATTGACGTGTTCTGATACCAGAAGCCGGGTTCCGTGTTGGAAGCCCTGACAAAGGAAGTGCCGTCATAATTGATCGTATCGGCAATCTGCGTCATATCATTGATCCACATATTGCGGTCGTTGGCCGGAGAGGCGCCGAGTCCTTCCCGGAACGGCGCAAGGCTGAAGAGATCCTTATAATCGGAGATCCTGTCATTAAAGCGGGGGTAGTTCTTGTAGACGCCGTTGGCGCAGATCCCCACAACCGTAAGGAGCAGGATTCCCCGCTGGGCGCGGCGGAAACGGGCCTGCGCGCGGCGGACAGCTTTAGAATCTTCTGCAGCTTCCGGCTCTTCCGTCCCGGCGACTGCAGGCGCTTCGAACCGCTCCTTCTGTGCATTGAATAAATACAGGAGCGTGATACAGGTGAAGATGAACGGAACCAGGAAATTGGGCTCGATCTCGTCCGCAATCACGAAGCACACGGCAAAATAGAGAGTGAGGCCGGCGACCATTGCCCTCTTCTGAAAAGCTGTCAGGGTAAAGAGACGGGGCCACAGCTCGGCGACGATCATGGCGACCAGGGCGGAGTAGGCCCAGCACCAGCGGTTGATCGGATAGGAAAAGCCGTTGGTGAGATAGCCGAAGGCCGGAATAAACAGCAGGACCGAGTACAGCAGGAACTGCAGGCGGAGCTTAATAAAGCCCTTGGCGCAGAAAAGAAGAATGGCGCACAGAAGAGCGGTCCCCGCATAGCAGAGAGCGCCGTATTCGACTTCGTTGCAGGCAAGGAAATCGAGGGGCAGCATGCTGCAGGACAGTGGCTTGTAAAAGAGATTTATAGTCGGATGCAGAGCAATCCTCTTATTGCCCAGGACGGTAATAGCCATAGGGAGAAGAATAAAACCGCCCATGGCGACGCCGACGGTGCCGGCGGCGAACATGGTGCCGATCTGCGAAAAGCGCTTTCCAAACTCGCCCCTGGCGATCGGGAAATAGCGGAACAGAGCGTACAGGACGGCCATCAGAACAATACTCACGATAAAGTAGAAATTGCTCACCGTCGCAAGGAAAATGGAAATAATAAAGAGCCAGGGCTTTTGGCCGTCGCGCACTTTCTCAATGCCCAGAAGGACGAGAGGAAAGATGATCAGGGCGTTCAGAAAGATCGGCTGGCCGAAGCAGGTGATCAGGGCGAATCCGCAGAAAGTATAGATCAGGGATCCTGCAAGGCAGCCGCCGTCGTGTTCTCTGTCGGGCCAGCGGAAGCGGCACAACGCAGACATGGCGATGCCTGAAAAGTAGTTTTTGACAAGGATCAGGCCGCAGTAAAACAGATAGATGTACTTGGCCGGAACCAGGGCGCTCAGCAGGTAGAAAGGGTCGCCCACGCCGTAGTAGGCGAGGGTGGACAGGGCGTCGGACCCGTACCCGATGCTGAAGGAATAGGTGGATATGGCCTTAAAATCAAAATGGATCAGCGACCGAAGAGTCTGGCGGTACCAGCGGGAGATGAAGAGCATTGCCTTGAGATGCTGGGTATAGGAGTCGTGTTCCCAGACAAAGGATTTCTCAAGGATGAAATACGGCGCATAGATGATCAGCGTCGTGATAATAAACAGGACAGTAAATCTGAAGTAATAGGAGACTCTGTTTTTCAGCTTTGTAAAGTTCATTCCTGACCTCCGGATCTTAGGCTTTTGGTATACACCTTCAGTGTATATTACCATAATTACGAAAATAAAGTAACTATCCAGCACCCCACGTCCCAAATGCTTTGCATTCGGGACTGTGGCGTCCAGAGGCGCTCCGCGCCTTGTCCGCCCCGGAAAAAAGATCAAGAAAGGT
>DGWK01000041.1:32156-40203 GCA_002395235.1 Lachnospiraceae bacterium UBA4260
ACCTTTCTTGATCTTTTTTCCGGGGTGCTGAATAATTACAAAAAAACTGCAGGGACGTTTCAGTCCCCGCAGCGTTTCATGATATATTAATGCAATCCTTTTCAGCTCTCGCAGTGTTCCCTGTGATATTTCATGCAGTGGTCCATTACTTTGCTGCTGTTTCCTGTCATGGCAGCAGGAGCCAAGTGGAAGAGACCTCTCAGTTTACGCAGCCGTTTTGACAGGCCGCTTGAAGTCACCGAGTCGTTCGCTCTTTTTCCGCTGCTGCCGGAGGGCTGGATTACTTTTCCTTTGATCATCACCGGCACCTCCTTTCCGTTCGATCATAAAAGATTAACGCTTTGCGAGCCTTAATCTATCATGACTTATCGCGGCAAAACAGGCGCTATTTTGACCGGAATTAGGTGTTTTCCGACTTTTCAGGTCACCTCCAGACGACCCAGAGGAAGATATAGGCGGTTGTGACAGCGGCCAGGGTGAAGGGAAGGCCGATGCGAAGGAATTCCTTGAAGGAGACCTCATAACCTTCCTTGCGCAGCATGCCGACGGCGGTAATGTTGGCGGAGGCTCCGATGGGAGTCAGGTTTCCGCCCAGGGTGGCGCCGCTGAGCAGGCCGAAATACAGCAGGTAAGGCTCAATCCCGAGCGACGAGCAGACGCCGGTGAGGACCGGAAGCATGGTCGCCACGTAAGGAATATTGTCCACAAAGGCGGAGATGAGCACGGATCCCCACACGACGAGCGTATAGAGGAAGAACAGGTTTCCGGATCCCAGTTTCGCGATGATGGACGCCAGGTCGTCGATGATCCCGACGTTCGTGATTCCGCCGATGACGACGAAGAGTCCGGTGAGAAGCAGGAGCGTCTCTGTATCGACGGATTTCAAGGCTCTCTTAAAGTGGCCGGGATCGCGGGTGCGGATCAGGTCGATCAAAGCAGTGAGCACCGCCAGGGCCATACAGATCAGGCCGTTTGTAATGTCGGGCTTGTCTTTCTTAAAGGAGGCGAGGATCAGGCAGGCCACCATGGCGACCAGCATGATGGACGGAATATAATTGCTGACTTTGGTCTTGGCGCCGGATTTCACAGGCGCGGTCTGGTTCCTGAAGAGAGCGTACATGACAAGGACTGTGGCGAGCGCTCCCAGCTCGACGGCGAAGAAGATGCCGGGTCTTCCCTTCATCCAGAAGAAGTCCAGGAAGTCCATGTGGGCGTAGTCGCCCAGAAGGATGGAGGTCGTGTCACCGACCAGTGTGGCGGCGCCCTGCAGGTTGGAGGAGACCGCTATGGACAGGAGCATGGATACCGGGGAAATGTTCAGGGTCTTGCATATTGCCAGAGCGACCGGCGCTACGATCAGCACGGTGGCCACGTTATCAATAAAAGCGGATACGATGCCTGCGAAAAGGGACATGAAGATCGTGACGTACATAACGTTCGAAGCCTTGTCCAGGATCTTGCCGGCGAGAAAGGCGGGCATTTTGGATTCAATAAAATAGTCTACGATCACCATAGTGCCCGAGATCATCATGAGGACGTTCCAGTTGATGATGGAGAAAAGCTGTGTGACCGGAAGAATTCCGGTTATGAGATAAACGAGACCAATTCCGAGCGCCGCATGGGGGCGGTACTTTGGAAAAGCAATCATGATGATGTACATAAATATGAAAAGAACCAGTGCTGTTGTCTTCACTCTTACCTCCGACTCTGACATATAGCAACGACTTCCCGACTGCATAAAAAAAGACTTCGACCGTCATGAATAACGGCAAAAGTCTTGCACACAGCTTACACTGTCCGGATACGGACGCTCTTTCGCGTATCTTCACGAAACGGGGCATCGTACTGACGAATCCGGATATTCCGCAGAAATCATCTGAAATCCTGCGGAATCAGCTACTCCCTCTTACTGCAAACTATTCTAACAAGCACTGCAAAAGAATGTCAATGGCGGAAACCGAGAATTATGATATGATGGTGGGAGTAACTTCAAGTAAAGGAGCAGATTATGCAGATTATTGAAACGATCGCCCGGAAACTGGGCGTAAAGAACTGGCAGGTGGAGGCGGCAGTGAAGCTGATCGATGAGGGAAACACGATCCCCTTCATCGCCAGATACAGAAAGGAAGCGACGGGGACACTCACCGATGAGCAGCTCCGTGAACTGGGCGAGTCCCTGGCTTACCTTCGGTCCCTCGAGGAGCGCAAGGCCAAAGTCATGGAGAGCATCGCGGAGCAGGGAAAGCTGACGGACAAGCTCAAAGCGGCTATTGAGGCCGCACAGACCCTGGTGGAAGTGGAGGATCTGTACCTCCCCTACCGCCCCAAGAGAAGGACGCGCGCCGGAATCGCCAAGGAGAAAGGACTGCAGGGACTGGCGGACTATATTTTGGCGCAGAAAAAGGGCAGCGATGTCCAAAAAGAAGCCCAGAACTATGTAAATGAAGAGAAGGAAGTGGCGGACGCAGAAGCGGCCATAGCCGGCGCTATGGACATCATCGCCGAACAGATCTCCGACGAGGCGCGCTTCCGCGCCTGGATCCGCGAGAAGACGCAGGCAAAGGGAACCATCGTGACTGCGGAGAAGGCGCAGAAGAAGACGAAGGACACAGAGGAGAAGGAGGACAAGACGCCCGCCAAGCTGAAGGAGAGGCGCAGTGTCTACGAGATGTACTTCGAGTATGAGGAATCGCTTCGCAGGATCCCGGGGCACAGAGTCTTGGCGATCAACCGCGGTGAGAAGGAGAATTTCCTCACGGTCAAAATAGAGGCGCCCACAGACGATATTCTCTTCTATCTGGAGAGACAGGTGACCCACGGAGCGGCCAACCCCGATCCGGACACTTTTTCTTATATCAAAGCGGCGGTGAAAGACAGCTATGACAGACTGATCGCCCCGGCGATCGAGAGGGAGCTCAGAAATCAGCTGACGGAGGAAGCCGAGGACGGCGCGATCCGCGTCTTCGCCTCCAACTTGGAGCAGCTGCTGATGCAGCAGCCGATCGCGGGCAAAGTGGTCCTGGGATGGGATCCCGCTTTCCGAACCGGCTGCAAGCTGGCGGTGGCGGACCCCACGGGAAGGATTCTCGACACCAAGGTGATCTATCCCACGGCGCCCCAGAACAAGGTCCGGGAGGCCAAGCAGGAACTGCACAAGCTCGTGACCAGGTACGATGTCTCCGTGATCAGCGTGGGCAACGGCACGGCGTCGAGGGAATCCGAGCAGGTGATCACCGAGTTCATCAAAGAAGAAAAGAAGCCGATCCAGTACGTGATCGTCAACGAGGCCGGCGCGTCCGTATACAGCGCCAGCAAGCTGGCCACGGAGGAGTTCCCGAAGTTTGACGTCGGGCAAAGGAGCGCGGCTTCCATCGCCAGAAGGCTGCAGGATCCGCTGGCGGAGCTGGTCAAGATCGATCCCAAGGCGATCGGCGTCGGCCAGTACCAGCACGACATGAACCAGAAGAAGCTGGACGGTGCCCTGACAGGCGTTGTGGAAAAGTGCGTCAACAGGGTCGGCGTCGACCTCAACACGGCTTCCTTCTCACTCCTGTCCTATATTTCGGGAATCAGCAAGACGGTGGCCAAAAATATCGTCGCCTACAGGGAGGAGAACGGCGCCTTCGAGAACCGCAAAGAGCTTCTCAAGGTCACGGGACTCGGACCCAAAGCTTTCCAGCAGTGCGCCGGTTTCCTTCGGATCCGCGGCGGATCACAGCCCCTGGACGAGACTTCGGTCCACCCGGAGAGCTATTCGGCGGTGGCGGACCTGATGAAAGGCCTCGGCCTTGCCATGAACAGGGAGTCCTTCAAGGCGGCGGTCAGACTGGTCACGGATCCGGCCGCGAAGGCCGCGGAGCTGGGCATCGGCGAGCCCACCCTCCGGGATATCCTGCAGGAGCTTGAAAAGCCCGCGCGCGATCCCCGAGAGGAAATGCCGGCGCCCGTCCTTCGCAGCGACGTGCTGTCCATGGAAGACTTAAAGCCCGGCCTTAAGCTCAAGGGCACCGTCCGCAATATCGTGGACTTCGGCGCTTTTGTGGATATCGGCGTTCACCAGGACGGACTGGTCCACATCTCCAAAATGAGCAAAAAGTTCATCAAACACCCGCTCGAAGTGGTGCGCGTCGGCGACGTCGTGGACGTGACTGTCATCGGCGTGGACACGGGCAAGAAGAGGATCTCGCTGTCTATGGTGGAGGACTGATAAATGAAGGATTCGATTTTTAACACACAGGTCTACGCCTCCGTCGCCCGCAAGGCGCAGGCGGAAGGAATCGTCATGCTGGAGAACAGGGATCACGCCCTTCCCCTTGCAAAGGGAAGCCGCGTTGCGCTTTTCGGCCGCAGCAGCTTCCGCTATTACAAGAGCGGGACCGGCTCCGGCGGTATGGTGAACACCGACTATGTGACCGGCGTCAGAGAAGCTATCCTGCAGAGGGAGGCCTATGTCCTTGCGCCTTCCCTCGAGAAGGCGTACGAGGTCTGGCTTCCGGATCATCCCTTCGACCAGGGAAACGGCTGGGGCACGGAGCCCTGGTTCCAGGAGGAAATGGTTCCCTCCGAGGAGCTTGTGAGCGCGGCCGCGCAGGAGGCGGAGGCCGCCATCGTGATCATCGGCAGGACGGCCGGCGAAGACCAGGACAACAAGCCCGAGGGAGGCAGCTATTACCTGACGGAGCAGGAGGAGATCATGCTCGGAAGGGTCTGCGCGGCCTTCCCCAGAACTATTGTCCTTCTCAACGTGGGCAATATCATCGATATGAAATGGGTGGCAAAATATAGCCCCGCCGCCGTTCTCTACATCTGGCAGGGCGGACAGGAGGGCGGAAACGGCGTTCTCGACGTGCTGACCGGCGAGGTCTCCCCCAGCGGAAAGCTTACCGATACCATCGCTTACAATATCAGCGATTACCCTTCCGACGCCAATTTCGGCGATCCTGACAGGGACTTCTATGCGGAGGATATCTATGTGGGGTATCGCTATTTTGAGACATTTGCCAGAGAAAAGGTCATGTATCCCTTCGGATACGGCCTGTCTTACACGACTTTCGAGATCAGTGGGCAGGGCATGCAGAGTGTCGGCGACGACACGATTTCCTTCCGGGCGCGCGTGGTCAACACCGGTTCGGTTCCCGGCAAGGAAGTCGTCCAGATTTACTGCGAGGCCCCTCAGGGGAAACTCGGAAAGCCCGCCAGGGTCCTGTGCGCCTACAGAAAGACCATCACGCTGGACCCCGGCCAGCACCAGGACCTGCGCTTCAAGGTCCCGATCAGGGCCATCGCCAGTTACGACGACAGCGGCGTGACAGGGTTCAAGTCCTGCTGGGTCCTCGAGGAAGGCAATTATGTCTTCCACATGGGAAACAGTGTGCGCAACACCAAAGAGTGCGGAAGCATTCTGCTGAGCGGCACGGCCCCTATCGAGCAGCTGGAGGAGGCCATGGCGCCGATCCGCTCTTTTGACAGGATGAAGCCGGTGGTCGGCGCGGACAACGTTTCCGGGAATGCTTACGCGGTTTCCTACGAGCCCGTTCCGTTAAGGACGGTGGCTCCCCTTGAGAGGCGGGCGCAGAGAATGCCCGAAGAGATCCCTTATACGGGGGACCGCGGGTACCGCCTGTGCGACGTGGGCGACGGCAAAATATCGATGGAAACCTTCCTGGCACAGCTGTCGGATGAGGACCTGATCTGCCTGACCCGAGGCGAGGGCATGTGCTCCCCCAAAGTCACGCCCGGAACGGCCGCCGCTTTCGGCGGTGTGACCGACAGGCTTCTGGCTTTTGGCATCCCGCTGGGATGCTGCACGGACGGCCCCAGCGGCATCCGCATGGACTGCGGCGCCAAGGCCTTTTCCATACCTTCGGGCACCTGCCTGGCCTGCACCTGGAACCACGTGGTGGTCAAGGAGCTCTATAACTGGCTGGGCCTTGAGCTGCGCAAGAACCACGTCGATTCCCTGCTGGGCCCCGGGATGAATATCCACAGACATCCCCTGAACGGCAGAAACTTCGAGTATTTCTCGGAGGACCCTCTGCTCACCGGCAAAATGGCGGTCATGCAGCTGCGCGGCATGCGCGAGAGCATGGAGGTGGGCACCATCAAGCATTTCTGCGGCAACAATCAGGAATACCGCCGCATGAAGGTGGACAGCGTCATCTCGGAGAGAGCGCTCAGGGAGATTTATCTGCGGGGCTTCGAGATCGCGGTCCGCGAAGGGGCGGCCACGTCGGTCATGACGACCTACGGCTCAGTAAACGGCGCCTGGACGGCCTCCCAGTACGACCTGCTGACCACGATCCTGCGCGGGCAGTTCGGATTCGGCGGCATCGTCATGACGGACTGGTGGGCAGCGGGGAGCGAAGAGAACGGCCCCGAGAGCATCACACAGACGTCGACCATGATCCGCGCCCAGAACGACCTCTACATGGTCACTTTCAGCTCGGAGAAGAACGCCAACGGCGACGACACGGCCCAGGGCCTCGCCGAGGGCAGGATCACCCGCGGCGAGCTGCAGAGGGCGGCCTATAATATCTGCCGGTTCCTCATCGACACGCCGGCCTACCTTCGCATGTACGGCAGAGAGACCGAGCTGGACAGAAAGCTGGCTCTGGTCCGCGAAGAGGAGGACAAGAGCAGTCCCATCGACATCCGGATTCACGTGGAAAAGACTTGTGAGTTTCCGGCGGACAAGATCCGGCCGAACAAGGGCACGATGAATACTATCGAGGCGCAGGTCGAGGAGCGGGGCACCTACCTGCTCGAGATGGAAGTGCGGTCCGAACTCGACAATGACCTGGCGCAGATCGCCATGTCGGTGCTCATGGGCACCAACACCGTCGACACAGTCTCCATTCAGGGATCACAGAAGGAGTGGAAGAAGATCGCGATCGAGCTGCCTTCCGTGATGAGCTTTACGTTCTATTTGAAACTCTTCTTCGCCCAGGGCGGAATGGGAATCCGGAACTGCAAACTCTCCCTGCTGGAGTCGCAGGAAGGGGACGTGGCCGGACATCTGTCGGGGAGACAGGAGGAGTGAGAAGCATAGATCAGACCGGGATTTTCAGATTGTCTTTTGAACAGGAGGAAAATTTATGAAACTAATGGTTTTCGACGTCGGCGGAACAGAGATCAAGTACAGCGTGATGGACGAATCTCTCGAGAGAAGGGAGAGCGGAAGTGTTCCGACTCCTATGGGAAGTCAGGAAGAATTCTTCGATGTGCTGTGCGGCCTCTATGAGCCTCACAAAGGAGAAGTGGAAGGAATCGCCATGAGCCTGCCGGGCTTTATAGACAGCGAAAGAGGAATCTGCCTGGGCGGAGGCGCGCTGCGCTACAACCACGGAAAGAAAGTGGCGGGGCCCCTCTCGGAGAGGACCGGAGTGCCGGTGCACATGGCCAACGACGGCAAGTGCGCGGCCCTTGCGGAGCTGCGCGACGGCGCGCTCAGAGGCTGCCGCAACGCCAGTGTCTACATTATCGGGACCGGCGTCGGAGGAGGCCTGATCATTAACGGAGAGATCCTGAACGGACAGCATTTCACTGCGGGCGAATTCAGCTTTATGCGGGTTTCCAATGCGGATTGGGACGATCCCGGAACGACGGCGGGCATGGTCTGCAGCACGACAGGGCTTCTCGATCTCAACCGGAGATTTACGGGCTTCAGCACGGATCCTCTGATCGACGGCAGGCAGTTCTTCGAAAGAGTGAACGCCGGCGACAAGAGATCTTTACAGATCCTTCAAAGGTTCTGCAAGCAGGTCGCCATGCAGATCGCCAACCTGACGATTTTGCTGGATCTGGAGAAAGTGGCGATCGGCGGCGGCATCAGCAAACAGCCGATCCTGCTGCAGACGATTCAGGAGAATCTCGATGAGATCTACGGGAATCCGAGCCCCTATTTTAACCCGGGGCTGCCCAAGACGGAGCTTGTGCTGTGCAAGTACGGGAGTGAGGCCAACCAGGTGGGGGCTTACTATTATTACAAGATGGCAATGGAGAGACAATGAGTTAGAATTGAATGGGGCTGTGAAAAAAGAATGGCCCA